>CAUJKA010000001.1 GCA_963204965.1 Planctomycetota bacterium
GCCCAGTTGCGATTCTTTGGTGAACTTTTGCAGGGCGAGACCTCTCCTAGAATTTGGGGACTTTCTCTACGAAGTTGCCTACTGCATGCCGCCGTTTGTCAGGCGGTTCAGTTCCAGTGGTCTGGAACTGACACCAGATCACTACTCTAGAAAGACTCGTACGAGTGCGGCCATCGGTCCGCAACCTGGCGCGTCAGGAGATTCTTACTCCCATGTTACAAGTACAGTTGCCCGATGGATCGTTGGTCGAACATCCCGATTCCGCTTCGGCCATGGACGTGGCCAACAAGATCGGTCCCCGGCTAGCCAAAGCAGTCATCGCTGCCAAGATTGGCGATCGCATTGTTGACGCAGTTCGCCCGTTGGCGGATCTTACCGAGGATCGTCCTGTCCCACTCAAGCTGCTGACCGAAAAGGACCCCGAGGCGCTCGACGTCCTGAGACACTCTTCGGCCCACGTGATGGCTCGCGCGATCATGCGACTGTTTCCAGGAGTTTCGCTGGCTTTTGGTCCGACCATCAGTAATGGCTTTTACTACGATTTCGATCTTTCGCACAAACTCAGCGAAGCCGATTTCGAAGCGATTGAAAAAGAGATGGCGGCCATCATCGAGAAGGCTGAGCCGTTTGAACAATTTTCTCTCGACCGCACAAAAGCCGTCGAGCTCTGCCGCGATCTGAAACAAAGCTTAAAGGTCGAGCACATTGAGACTGGCTTGGCCGATCACGCACAACTGGGCTTCTATCGCCAAGGCGAGTTCGTTGATCTGTGCCGTGGACCTCACATTCCAGATGCAAGCAAGATCAAAGCCTTTAAGCTGCTCAGTGTTGCAGGCGCATACTGGAAAGGCGATGCTGCTGGTAAGCAATTGCAGCGAGTCTACGCGACCGCTTTCTTCAATCCCAAAGACATGCAGTCGCACATCGACCAGATGGAAGAGGCCAAGCGTCGCGACCACCGCGTGTTGGGCAAGAAGATGGGCTTGTTTCAAGTCACTCCCGACGTCGGTCAAGGCTTGTGCTTGTGGATGCCTAAGGGTGCGCGAGTGCGAGTGTTGCTGGAAGATTTTCTGCGGCAAGAATTGCTTCGCCGTGGTTACGATCCAGTCTTCAGTCCACACATCGGTCGTGTCGAACTGTACGAGACTAGCGGACACTTCCCCTATTATCGCGATAGCCAGTTCCCGCCGCTATATCATTCACCAGCCGGCGCGTTGATCGATGCTTGGATGGATAAGCTGAAAAGCGAAGAGGGACTATCGATCGAAGATGAACGGCACTTAAGCGACGCAGCGGCTGTGCTGGGCGCTGAGCTGCCTGACTACAATCCAGGAGCTTCGATAGAGGAACGCGTCAAGGTTTTGGATGCATTCCAGCATCAGACCGAGCGTTACTTGCTGAAGCCGATGAACTGTCCGCACCACGCTCAGATTTTCAAAGCTCAACCGCGTTCCTACAAGCAATTGCCGCTGCGATTGATGGAATTCGGTACTGTCTATCGCTATGAACAAACTGGGGAACTCAACGGAATGCTTCGCGTCCGCGGATTGACTCAGGACGATGCGCACATCTTCTGTACTCCCGATCAGGTCGAAGAAGAGTTCCGCAATACGATCGAGCTCGTTCGATTTGTGCTCGAAAGCGTTGGCTTGAAGGACTATCGAGTCCAACTTTCCTTGCGAGATCCTAAGAGCGACAAGTATGTCGGCAGCGAAGAGAACTGGACTAAGGCAGAGACTGCCCTAAGAAACGTCTTAGAGGCGAGCGGTCTGCCTTTCGTCGCGGCCGAAGGCGAAGCTGCGTTCTACGGGCCCAAGGCAGACTTCATGGTTCGTGATTGCATTGGACGCCAATGGCAATTGGGAACCGTGCAACTAGACTATAACTTACCGGAACGATTCAAGCTGGAGTATGTCGGTCCCGATAATGCGATGCATCGACCAGTGATGATTCACCGAGCTCCGTTCGGATCGATGGAACGTTTTGTGGGCATGTTGATCGAACACTTTGCAGGCGCGTTTCCACTTTGGCTCGCGCCTGAGCAAGTTCGCTTGCTGCCGCTGAGCGAAAAGTCGAATGACTACGCCTATGAATTAGAACGCAAGATGACCGCCGCCGGTTTGCGAGTCAGCACCGACGCTCGAGGCGCGAAAGTGCAAGCTAAGATTCGCGACGCTCAATTGGAACTGATCCCCTACATGGCAGTGGTCGGACCGAAGGAGCAAGAGGCTGGTGCGCTGGCCCTTCGCGACCGAATCGACGGCGACTTGGGCTCGATGCCTGTTGAAGATGCGATGAAGAAGTTGCTTGATGAAGTCTCGCAGCGAACCATTCGACAAGTGGTCGAGCGCGAGCCCGAACCGCCTCAACCAGAAACAACCAACGCAAGTTTTGAATACTAAACGAACTTTTGAACTCAAAGCGGAGTCGTATTGAATACGTTGTCGCGAGCGTTTGTTACGCGTCGCGCGCAGGCAGGCTGCTAGGATGGAGCTTGCACACATCGCCTTGGATTCTTCATTAACCCCCAATACTATGTTTTTCAAAAACGATTCGAGACTTCGTCATAACATGCGAGTCTCGGTTGCCGACGCCACATCACACGGATTGATGGTGGGTATCGGCGAGACTTATTTGCCCGCGTTTGCTTTAGCAATTGGGCTAGGCGAAGTTACTGCTGGATTAGTGGGAAGCTTGCCATTGATGATGGGTGGACTGTTACAAGTCGTCACTCCATATCTGCTGCGCCGAGGCATCTCCGAACAGCGATGGGTTATCGGCGCTTCCTTACTACAAGGGCTCGCCTTTTTCCCACTGATGGTCGCAGCCGTTGTGGGCTATATCAGTCCAGTTAGCCTGCTGCTTTGTGCGTCGCTGTATTGGGCCGGTGGTTTGGCCGGCGGACCTGCTTGGAATAGCTGGATGGAAAAGCTGATTCCCAAACAAGTGCGAGCGAACTACTTTGCGGGTCGCTCCCGCTTCGCTCAGATCGCTACTGCCTGTGGTTTTCTTGGCGGTGGGTTGATGCTTCAGTCCAGTCGCAACGGCGGCTGGGAAACGCAAGCCTTTGCCTTACTGTTTT
>CAUJKA010000002.1 GCA_963204965.1 Planctomycetota bacterium
CAAATGAATCCATCGCTCAAGTCCCCCGAGCACCCGCCGCAACTTTGGCAAGCGTTGCTCGACGGGACAATACAAGTCATCGCTACCGATCACGCTCCCCATACCCTAGACGAAAAGGCTAAGCCGTACCCGCAATCACCCAGCGGTTTGCCAGCCGTCGAGAACAGTCTGGCTTTGATCCTCAATCAAGTCGCACAGGGCAAGTGCACTTTGCAGCAGGTCGCCAGTTGGATGAGCGACGCGCCGGCTCGCGTTTGGGGGTTAGTCGGCAAGGGACGCATCGAAGTCGGTTACGACGCTGACTTGGTCTTAGTCGACACAAACTTGATTCGCGAAGTTGACAATCGCAAGCAACGAACCAAAAGCGGCTGGAGTCCCTGGGACGGCCAAAAGCTGCAAGGCTGGCCCGTTCGAACGATTGTTGGAGGCAGGACCGTTTACGCCAACGATACTTTGAACGAAGAGGTCCGAGGTCAAGCCGTTAAGTGCGATCACGCCCGCGGCGGCTTCTGGAACACAAATGACGGCATTGGCATCTAGCCCAGCGTCGCACCTGTCTCCGATGGGATTTCCCACTTCGTCGCACCTGTCTCCGACTGGTTTTCTTCTTTTCGGATAAGCCAAATCCGTTCGATTGCACCTAGACTTTGACAACTAAGTAAGTTGAAGTCAGTTCGCCATGTTCGCGCCTGAATCAAGAGCGATCGAAGAAAGTAGGCTTGGCCAAAGCGAGAGAATCCCGTTGGAAACGGGAGCGACTTTTAGTTAATCCCAAGGCGTTTTTCAGCAACGCAACCTACCGCTAGCCCAATCAGCAAAGCGGTTGACATAAGCATGATTCCTAACACTTTAGAACTCCTCATTCTGGTTCTGTCGGAGCGACGTTAATATACCGGCCACAGAGTACAAAGCGAGAGCAACCCAAAGTGCGTTACCTACATTCCGAGAATTTTGCGTGAATTCATTTCCACCACATTTGGGGCGGTAGCAGCCACCTAGTAGCAGGCACACTCCGTGTGCCGTCCGCTGTATTTCCCCCGCCGCTGTTTCTTCAGCTGACTAAGAAGAAAAAGGAAGCAGCCGAGCAGATACAAGTAGAGTTTTGCTTTCCTTCGCGGGCTTCGCCCCTTCGCGTGAGGACCTTGATGGTTGTCAGACAGTGTCAATCAAGCTTATCAGATTAACGCAGCCAATGCAGTCAAAACCGACGAATACAGAAAAACCGCGGACGGCACACGGAGTGTGCCTGCTACGAAAGGGGAACTGATCTTGCCCTAGAACGGTAAATTCGACTATCTGCGGTAGAGATCCAATCTGCCTTTCCACACCTCGCAACTCCGCGAACAGCTCTTACTGCTTTGACGTTTGTATGCTGCAAGATTACCCGACTACCAAATGCTCCAAACGCTGCAGTGTCAGCGGCAAGGAGTTCGCGCCGGGTGAGAGCTATATCTCCGTTCTGATTCCATCAGGCGATGATATTACGCGAGTTGACATTGCCGCTCAGCATTGGAAGGAACCGCCAGAGAAAGCCATAGGCTGGTGGAAGTGCCGCATGCCAGACGCTCAGCGTCGTGGTACGCGTCCAGCTCCTAACAGCGTCTTGCTGGATACGCTTGCCGAACTGCTCAATCGACCAGAAATGGCCAAGCTGGCCTATTTGCTAGCATTGCTTTTGGTAAGACGTCGGATTCTTGTCGAAGAGAATCGCTTATCGCTAGACGATCAGGATGCGACATCGACTTGGAACTTGGTTCAGCCAGCCGACGGACGGCAATGGAACATACCGATGAGCTGCCCCGAGCCCCATGAGTTGGCTCGCCTGCAAGATTCGCTGATGAAGCTTTTGTTTACCGACGAGTAGGTCACTGGCCGCCGGGTGAAACGATCCGGTGCAATTACTTTGGTGCAATTACCTGGTGCAACCATAAACACAACAATCACCACTACTTCGCGACTCAATCGATCGACTCGGCTATCGGCATTGATAGCTGGTTACTTCCTGGTCGCGATGATCTGTGGTGGAGCGACCTGCGCGCGAAAGCGTTCGGGATTGCCTGAATTCAATCCTCCGCCTGTCTTCACGGCTGGCACTCCCACTCTTGAAGACGTGATAGCACAAACCAATCGCAGCCTGTCGGTCAACGCTCTTTCGTCAAATTCACTCACGATCAGCAGCCCTGATATCGCGTATAAGCTTAGCGGCAACTTCCGCTGGGAGCGTCCCGATCGATTTCGCCTGGATACCAAACTGTTCAGCAGCGCCATGGGAGTCCCCTTGGCCGCCGGCAGCAACGCGGACCTCTTTTGGCTGCAAACATCACGACCCACGCCAACGATTTACTATGCACGACACAACGAGTTCGACAATCAGCAAGGCGGACGCCACGTTTTGCCAGTCTCGCCGCTGTGGCTGCGGGAAGCGTTTGGTATTGTTGAGCTAGATCCGCAAGGCCAGCACGAAGGTCCGACGACACGGCCAGACGGCAAGTTGGAAGTTGTTTCGTACATTCCATCGGCCCGCGGCTCCTATCAACGCGTCTTGGTCATCGCTCCAACCACGGGTACTATCGAAGAGACGCGGCTGTACGACCAAAGCGGCAAGATGATCGCCATCGCCAGAATGATGCAGCATCAGTACTATTCTGGGATCAACTGGTCACTACCTCACCAAGTCCAGATCCAACTCATACCGGATGTTGGAGATGCCATCAGCTTCACGGTTGATGTCGGCTACTACCAAACCAACGAAACATCGCCCGGCAAGATCTACGAATTCCCTGACACAACTGGGATATCAACGGTTGATCTAGTTCGCATCAATGCCGCCAGCCAACCTCAGTCCTCCATGCAACAATACACGGCTCAGCAGGAGCAGTATGGAGCAGGGCAGGGAAGTGTGAACAACGGCGGTGCGAATAGTGGCAACACCGGCTACGCTCCCGAGCAGCTTCCGTGGACAGTTCAACAGGCTCCGTACGGTTCACCTGCACAACCGCCCAGCGGCCTTCCGGTTGGAACACCTAACGGATCGCAGTTCAATGGTGCAACACCCAATGGAACAATGCCCAATGGGGCTGCAGGATCTTTGCCTGGAAGTGGAGTGACCGATCAACCGACCGCTCTATACTCGCCAGGCGTCACCGCTCCCGTCTATCGCACCAGTGCTCAACCAGCTTCAACTCAAGGCTGGCAAGGCAATCTTAGGCGGTAGTTTTTCTTGGATTTCGGGCCGAAGGCCCAGCGATTTACATAGCCCAGCCCATCGGGCTGGGTTGTGAAGCTTGCGTAGGTTAATCCCAACCCGCTGCGTTAGCGTGGGACATCTTGGATGTTGCGTCGAACCCACCCAGAAAGCAGTCCCTCGCTAACGCTTCGGGTTGGGAAAGAGCTCAAACTTCAGATGCTTGTCTAAGAATTCAAACGTCCCTTTGCCGTTGATGGTGTGCGGTCCAATAAACCACTCGATCTCAGTTCGATCGCCGATTCCAAGTCGAGCTTGGTACAAATTCTGAACCTTGGCAAATTCGTGACCAACCCATTCATCTTCGCCGACTCCATCAAAATGACCGCGCTCGACCATGAAGGGACGTGGGCAAATCAGTGCAGCCATCTCGGCGTAGTTGAAGGTGTTGCCTAAGTTGAACTCGAAGATCTCATACTCGCCGGTCCAAACGTAGCTGAACCCATGAGTCGTACTGGCGTTCTTGACGATCCACTCGTTGAAGTCCGCCGAGCAAATCGAGAGGCAGTAGTCCTTTACCAAAGCGGGTATGCGCATCGCTGATTTGCCGCCGTAGCTCAGTCCATAAAAAGCAATGCGTTCTCCGTCGACGTTGGGCAGCGTCTTAAGCCAATTCACAATTTGCTGGTGCTGCGGCACCATGAACGAAAAAAGCGTTAGTCCCAGGGGATTGGCTTTACGTTGCAACGATCGGAAGCGATCCTGAGAGATGTAGATGTTCTGCGGTGCAAAGACGATGTAGCCGCGATCACACAACTTCGCAGCGTAGTCATGATAGGCTTGATGATCGCCAAGGAAGACATCGGTCGGACGGCCTTCCAAGCCGTGCTGGCAAACAACGACTGGGCGTTTTTCTCCAGGTTTAAGATCTTTGGGAAGCAGCAAAACACCGTAAGCAAAAACGTCTTCGCAAACATCCAGCTTGACTTCATAGCCCGTCCAACGATCCGTCTCCCACGACTGCCGACTCTTCGCATTCGGTTCCAAAAGCGAATGATCGATGCGTCCAATAATCTCGCTATGGAACTTTTCTCGCAGCGGTTCGACAGTCTTGACGAAGCTCTCGACGGACTTCGTATCGACAGCCGCAAAGAATTTCTTGCGAACCTTTGCCGAGTCGTGAAGCAGCTTCTGCGTGTGATCGATCAACTGCTGTACTAAGCGTTGCTGCCGAGCGTCATTGTCGGGCAAGTCAGCC
>CAUJKA010000003.1 GCA_963204965.1 Planctomycetota bacterium
GTGCGCAATCGCCCGAGTTGGCAACCGTCGAAGTGGAAGTGCCTCGACAACTACAAGAGTTTGGTCTACCCGTTACTGAATTGGGCGAATTTCGGAATAGTAGTGCCGAGTTCAAGCCTAATAAACTGATCTCCACGCTCAATCTAATCGCAGTAGGAAAGCTCGAAGCCGTTCTCACCCGAGAACTGACGCAATTGCATGAGAGCTTTTCGTCGCTTCCTCTCAACTCTAGCTTTATGGTCAAATCGATGCGATCACCAACAGACGTCGCTTGGACAGACATGATAGAGAGTTTAAATAGATCAACCGCTGACGGGCGTAGATTCCCTGCCGACTACTTACCCAACCGTATCATCTACCTTCAATCGGGATTTCTCACCGGCAAAAAGGAAAACGAACTGTTTGATCGCTTTGAAAAGACACTCGCAGCAGATGTCAAATTTCAAATCGAGAGTGCACTAACGGCTATCGAGAACTCGAAGTCATTTGCCCTCGCCAATGGCTCCTTGAATACTCTCTCGGGAATCGCATCGGCTGATTTTCCCCCACGAGCTGCAGAGGTGCTTAGCAAGCACCTTGAGAAATTTGCTTACCAAATTTCAGATAATTCACGGCTGTATTCTGCAAAAATATGGTCTCGGGCCTGTGGCAGCAAATTCTTAGAGAGTTACGGTAAGGCTCTCAAGAATGCTGACGAAATCAATCGACGAGCTCTTTTGAGCATCAATTTGACAAAGCTCGAGGAATTGGATTTTAAGGATCCCTCGCAACTCAACCCGTTGCTCGAAGTGGCTAGCGAAATCTATGGCAAGCCGAAGGACAAAGCTTCCAGAGGCGATTCAAATACGGTAACCATCGACAACCTGATGACTGGAACGCTAACAAGCATGCTGGCTGAGAGCAGCAATATCACCGCGGAAGTTCAGCAACGACTTATCGACTTCTTAGAACAGCAAGGCAGTTTGGATGATACCAACTTTTGGTTGCGTCAACCGAACAGCGTGAAGGACGAGGACGAGCCTCACTATGGCCTACCGATGCGTCAAGCCATTTTGCGACATGCATTCAAGGCCATTCCGCTTAGTGTCAATTTCCCGGAGTTGCAATGTCAGAACTTGGCACTCATCGAAACGGCTATTAGCAATCGCGATCCAATTACCACGGATCAGCGAAAGGCACTCATCGAACAGGCCTCGATAGTGCTACAGAAAACAGTCAGCAGTCCTAAAGCATATGCGGGACTAGTCCTTGTCACTCCCACAAGTGCGTCGCTGGAACCCAGTTTCAATGGAGTTGGCCTTCAGAAGATCAGCAAGGCAAGTTCAAATGCACCACCACAATCACAATCACAACCACGCCGGGCGGGCTTCGAAGATCGCAATTTTGTCAGCCTCAGTCCACGCCAAAGTTACGGTAATCTTTTAGTACTCTACCTGAACGTTCTTTCGGCAATGAACGTTCAAGCTAACGCAGCCGAGATGCAGATCTTACGAGAGGAATTAGAGTCGCTCCATCGGCAGATTGAGGCTCTGAATATCATGGGTAACAGCAATTTTGGCTGGCGAGATTTGAATCTTTCTCATTTAGAGAATCCAGGCAATTTCGATGTAGTCATGCATGCTTGGTACACACAAACCGGTTTAATGCTTGGAAAAGATTTTGCCCAGCTCAGCCAACGGCCCTACGAGCTTGTCAAAGCGGACAGAGAACGTCAAAGACGATTCGTCAATCCGAAAGACACACTATCGATACATATACCTAGTGTATTGCCTCGTAGCGGCGAGCCACCGGTGATTCAAGCCGGCAAGTCGACTCCGGTTAGCGGATTCCCTGTGCCCGTCTCGGCTGAAGGAAAGATTGACTTGCCATACATTGAGCCTCTGATCGTCAAAGATCTCGAATTGCCACAAGTGCATGCGGCTATTGAAAAGGCTTATAAAGATTCGAAGGTCCTGAGCAGCGACAAATCGCTGGGCATCACAGTCCATTTTCTGCTTCGAGCCAACCAAAGCGAGGAGCTTCGCAACATCGCCGGCAACGGCTCAGTGACCGTTCCTGAGAGGTAGCGAAGATAGTCGCCTTTCGCTCCGCGAAAGTAGCGCACGGTCACGATCTCGAGTCGACCAACGAATCTATTTCCAACCTGGGGAAGTGAACAGCCTCGCACACTTTCGCGGAGCGAAAGGCGACTATCTTTTTTCGCAGGGTTTATTTCAGATAGGTGAAACTGTAAGATGCATGCAGGTGTCATGCCTTCATGTATCGTTTTCTGTCAATACGACTGAGAATCCCGGATCGCTACTTTCGCGGAGCGAAAGGCGACTATGGAGGTTTAACGTGGATCGACTAGGTTCGCTGTTTGATCCCAAAGCTGACTTGTCCATCAGTGAACATATTCGCCCGCATTGGTCGCAGGCGGGTGCAATTGTTTTCATCACATTTCGTACGCATGATTCAATTCCAAGAGAAGTTCTTGACCGTTGGGAAAAAGAGAAGCAAGAATGGATAAGACGTCTTGGTTTTTCAATTGATCAGCACTGGTCAGATGTTCTGCCTACGCTTGACCCAGAACGTCAGCATCAATTCAAGAAGGAGTTCAACCGTTGCCGCGAAGACTTCCTTGATAGATGTCACGGTGACTGTGTCCTTCGTAAGCCGGAACTCGCAAAGATTGTTGCCGACACGCTGATGCACTTCGATGGTATTCGATATCGCATGGGAGACTTTGTTGTAATGCCGAATCACGTCCACCTAATGGCATCTTTCGAATCAGAAGATGCCGTGGTTTCTCAATGTGACTCCTGGTTGCATTACTCAGCCCGCCAAATCAAACTAGCGAGAGGTTCGAAAGGAAGATTTTGGCAGCAAGAGCCCTTCGACCACTTGGTGCGCAGTCCGGATCAATACCAATACTTGAGAGACTACATACGAGATAACGGCACAAAAGCTGGTTTGCTGCCGGGTGAATATCTTTATCGGAGATATGACGGATAGTCGCCTTTCGCTCCGCGAAAGTAGCGTTCTGTACATCTAAACGCTACCTAAATTTGAACTGAGTGGAGAGAAAGACGAACAGCCGCGCTACTTTCGCGGAGCGAAAGGCGACTATAGGGCGGCTTTAGTGCGAGCAGCCGGGGCCGATGCTTTCGAAGAAGTCGTTGCCTTTGTTGTCGACGAGGATAAACGCAGGGAAGTCGATGGCGTCGATCTTCCATACCGCCTCCATGCCAAGCTCGGGAAATTCAATCAGTTCGACACCGCGAATACTCTCCTTGGCTAATATCGCAGCAGGTCCGCCGATACTGCCTAGATAAAATCCACCGTGTTTTCTGCAGGCTTCGGTGACTTGCTTGCCGCGATTGCCTTTGGCGATCATAACCATACTTCCGCCAGCGGCTTGGAATAAATCGACATACGAGTCCATGCGTCCGGCGGTCGTTGGTCCGAACGATCCACTGGCGTAACCCTCGGGCTTCTTGGCTGGACCGGCATAATAAACGGGATGATTCTTGAAGTAATCTGGCAACGGTTGGCCCGCATCCAGCCGCTCTTTCAGCTTTGCGTGAGCAATGTCACGCGCGACTACGATCGGACCGGACAACAGCAAGCGAGTCGTCACAGGATACTGGGACAGGTCGGCCAAGATCTCTTTCATAGGACGATTGAGATCGATGCGAACGGCAGTGTTGTCTTTCTGCTCTCGCAAATCGGCTGGAATGTACCTGAGCGGCTCTTGCTCGAGTTGCTCGATGAACACTCCTTCTTTGGTGATCTTGCCTTTAGCCTGCCGATCAGCGCTGCAGGAGACGCCAATTCCGATAGGCAATGACGCTCCGTGTCTTGGCAAGCGGATGACGCGCACATCCAGCGCGAAGTACTTACCGCCAAATTGTGCACCGATACCGCATTTGCGAGCCGCTTCCAACATTTGAGCTTCCAGTTCGATGTCTCGGAAAGCTCGACCCAGTGCGTTGCCGGTGGTCGGCAAGTTGTCGAGGTACTTTGTCGAAGCCAGCTTGACCGTCTTCATCGTGGCTTCGGCTGATGTACCGCCGATGACAAACACTAAGTGATAAGGTGGACACGCAGCGGTGCCCAAAGTGACCATCTTTTGAGTGAGGTAGTCGACGAGCGACTTTGGATTGAGCACCGCTCGTGTCTCTTGATAGAGCATCGATTTGTTAGCCGAGCCACCACC
>CAUJKA010000004.1 GCA_963204965.1 Planctomycetota bacterium
TAGCCCAAGCAATTCTCTATTTAGTTTTGCAAGTACCATTTCGGCTAGGGATCGTATCGGCTGTGTTCTCAGTTAACTTGGCGTTCCTGGCAACTGTTATTGAGTTGCAGCGTCAGAATTTGAAGAACAGCAAGTTTACGTTTCGATTCGACTTAACCTACTTGTTCGTCGTAAAACTTCTTGCCGCAATGTTTTTCGGTTCCATTACTGCGGAGGTCCGGGCCAGTCAGCGAGGTTTTCAACGAAACCTGGAGATCAAAACGGAGCTCGAAAAATTGATCGGCGGCGGCGACATCTACTTGGGCGGGCAGAATGGCAAACAAATCACTTGCCTTGTAAAACGCAAGGATTTTTCAGATAGCGACCTTGCCAATTTGATTCAAGCATCACGCGGCGTCGATTCCGGAGTCTGCGAAATTACGATGTTGGCAATTGAAGATACTGCGGTATCGGATAGTGGACTCAAAGAACTTTCCGCTTGTCCAAAACTTGAGATCCTCGCACTTCCACCCATTTTACTAAGCGACGCGACACTCGAAACACTATCTACTTTCCGCAATCTTAATTACCTGACTTTCGACCAGAAGAAAATCACTGAATCGCAATTGAATCGGCTTTCCGAAAAGCTTCCTAACACCAAGATCAATGGCATAAGCTATCGTGACAAGCAAGCGGACAGCCGCAAATAGACGTCCCATTTATTCCGCACAGTCTACAAAGTGATTCGCGAGAACGTTACCAACCGATAGAGTATTCGGAAGCGTCTTCGGACTAACGCGAACAGGCCCTATTTGCTTGCGAATCGAAAGGCTTACGAGCTTTGCTTTCTCGCCTTACGAAAGATCTCAAGCAGAGCTTGGTCCACCATACTCGCTTGTCGATCAATCACTTGGAAATCGCCGGTAGTCGGCGCTGCTTCTCCCTCGCTGCGATTGCTGTTTAGATAATTGATTACTAGAAGAGCGTCGGATGGCGTGACGAGTCGGTCACCGGAAGTGTCCAAAAAAGGACCTCTGGCTAAAGGTGGGTTCGAAACAACATTGAGCACCTTGGAATTGCCACTGTTGAGATAGTTGATGATCTGCAACGCGTCGCTGGGACTGATGAGATTGTTTGCGGTGACATCCAATGAGTTTTTAGGGTTGCGCCATGGGCTGGAAATAGAGGTCACTTGAAGTACTAACTGAAAGTCGTTACTAAGCGGCGTAGAGCTGTTGTCTGTCACCCGCAGAGGTACGGAAACTTGACTGGTGCCTGCCGCGATAGCGGTACCGTCGGCTAGTTTAAGAAGCTTGCCTTGGACTACAAAACGCGAATCGAGTGATAAGATGGTGTGGGCTTGGGCGGTGTCTGGATCGACTACGGTCAAGCTACCAATGTCTTGCTGTTGAATTTCCTGGTAGAGGAAATAGGGGGCAATTGTTATGTCGCTAATCGGTTCGTTTTGATCCAGGACCTGGACGACGATGCTCTTCTTCAATTGCGCTCCACTTGGATCGGCAACTGTTACGTCGAGATTAATCGAACGCTCGACTTCGTAATTGAACATGGCATCAGGCGCGAGTCGAAGCGCACCGGATTCAACTACGAATCGCGGGTCACTTGTCGTAAACGTAAAGACCGAATCATCCACATCGGTAACTTGAGTCGTACCCAGAAGAAAACCCTTAGCGTTTTCTGGGACACCAACGTTGGGAAGAACCAGTTGAGAAGGCGCATCGTTGACCCCGGTCACGGTGACATTCACCGTCAAGGAGATCGAGCTGTTATCGAGCAACGTGAGAATGTTGTTGTCGATTCCTGCGTCCATCAACGTAACTGTTAGAGACAGATCGCCAAAGTAATTATTGGTAGGTGTCCATCTGAGCGTCGCGTTGCTTTGCCCTTGCACAAAATCCGCGGTTGCAGCTGATACAGAATTGACTGGAGTGGCAACGACCGTCCATTTCAATTGCTGAGTCTCACCAGAGCCCGACGAAACGGTTGAAAGCGGCAAAGACTGGTTGCCGGAATCTTCCAAGATCGGGTTAGGTTGCTGGAAACTGTACTGAGGTGAGTCATTTACCTCAGTAACAGTGATGGACATCGTGCGTCGGGTGACAAGATTATCTTGAGTTGTCGCGAGATCGCCGTCCAGGCCAGCATCTGTCAGTTGCACAACGACCTCTGTCGTTCCAGATTTGTTGGCTGCCGGCGTCCAAGCAATAGTTGCCTCATTCGAACCGTTGACGTAGTTCAACTGAAACTGCTGAAACAAAGAAGGATTGGCTGGCACCGCCGATAGTGTCATACTCTGCGACTCATTCGGACCAGGACTAATTCCAGTGAGCGTCGTCAATTGTCCACTAGCGTCTTCGTCGACGACCAGTTGCGCGGGTACATTAATCGTGGGAGCATCATTTACAGCAGCAATCACGACTGCCACTGTGTTTGTCAGCGAAAGATTGTCGCTTGCTGTTGAGAGATCTCTGTCCAAGCCGCCGTCGGTTAGGGTGACGTAGATTAAAGCACTGCCAAGCCTATTGGCAGCAGGTTCCCAGTTGACTCGGCCGGTGCTTTGTGGAGAGAGGTAGTCTACCGAGATCGACTTAAAGAACGATCCATCGTCCGACGTAAAGCTGACCTGGAGTGGTTGCTGTTCGCCGCCACCAGCGGCAATGGAAGTCAAATTGAACGATTGGCTCGTCGCGTCTTCGTTGGCTGACACACTAGACGGTGCAGTAAATGCCGGAGGATCGTTGACTGCTCCTACATTCACCATGAAGGTCTGCTTGGCTTGGTTTCCGGCCAGATCTTTCACTGTAACGACAACTTGCGAACTTCCCGATGCATTGCTCAGCGGTCGCAGAACGATTTCTCGCCCCACTCCGCTACCCGCGTTGAAAGAAATGGCAGAGACGGGAAGGACCGAACTACTGCTGCTAGTTGCCGAAAGCACAAGTTGATTGAGGGGCGTGAAGTTGTCTCCGACCGAGAATGGTATCGTAGCAGTTTCATCTTCGAGCATATCCACATTGGCGATAGTGGAAATCGTCGGTGGTTCGCTCTCTGGCGTGACAGTCAAAACGAATGTTATGAAGCTCTGACCACCATCGCTATCGGTAACAGTTATCTTGATTGTTGAGGTTCCAAATTGGCCTGCAATTGGACTTAGTGTCACTGTTCGATCGGTATCGGTTCCATCAAAAACAATTCCGCTACTGGTGATAAGACTCGTATTGGTTGAGGTTACGGATAGTTGCAGTTGGCTCACTGGGGTTTCTGTGTCGCTGATCTGAAACGGTATCGGCGCTAGCGTATCAAGTTGGGAAACAAACTGATCGCCTATCGTGGAGATATTCGGCAGGTCATTTTGCGAGACGACTGTAATGCTAAAGCCCGTGCTGAACTTGGCTCCACTGGGGTCGGTTGCAGTTAAGTTAATGATCGCTTCGCCAGCAGCGTTTTGGACAGGCGTTGCAACGAGTTGCCACTTTCCACCTGAGAATGAAACCTGGACGTTGCCATTGGGAAATAGCGAAGGATTTGAGCTCGTCGCAGCAAGCGTTAGAGAGGCCAGCGAGTCATTGATGTCGCTCACCAGCAGATCCAGCGGGTCTAAGACTTGGTCTTCGCTCAGGACACGATTGGTTATGGCCGGTATCAGCGGCGGATGATTCAACGACGTTTGACCGTAGAGAATCGCTCGCTGCAAGCTCTGACTTGAAAGTCCTGTGGGGTCGATAATCTTGAGCTCGACGATGCGTCGCTTGTAAGCAAGGACACTGGATTGTTGCCAGAAAGCGATTGACCTTGCCAGTTGTTCGACTTGCGTTCGCGTAGCATTGGCTGTGATCTGAAGTTCAATCCTTCCAGAGCTTCCATCTTGAAGGATGTTGGCGATCGCTTGACCCTGAAAATAGATCAAGTTCTGGACGGTAGACCAATCCGTTGGTGGTAGAAAAAGGATCAGCCGATCAATGCCACTTTCCAGAGCTCCACTAATAATCTCACTTACGATGCGACTTCCTTGGAAGTTGCTCGTATCGGAGTCTGTTAGCTGAAGTTGATTGAAGGGGAATGCCGCTGCAAGGCCTTGTTCGATCGGAAATCCAAGCGTCGAACCTGTGATGTTGGGTGAGTTGGAATTGCGCGAGCCGGTGACAAAACCTTCGACTGCAAACACAAATCGGCCTTCATCAGAATCATTGGTTAGCAGTACAACGTCGCCCCATTGATGATCAACTTCGTCAGTCAACATTCGAAGCCGAAGTGTTGCCGTTTGATTTGCCTGAATCAAGCTCGGTGGCGCACCGACGACTTGAAACCCTTGTGGAACGCTAACACTGGTTATGCTGAGTGGAGCCGTTCCACGATTTTCGACGGAAAAGGAAAGTTCAGGCTGCGACGCGTTCTTCGCAACGGCACCAAAATTGATAGGCGTGGACCTGCCATCAATGATCAGCGTCGTACCTTGTCGGAGGTCGATTTCAGGAGCACCTGTCCCGCTAACGACCTGGTAGGTCTGGCGAGCCACTTCTACACCATTGCGTTTGGCGACTACCGTCCAAGTTCCGACAGCGTCAACGGCTGACGAATAGTGCCACAGTCGCATATATCGCACTCCTACGGGAGCGTTCCAAGTATCTCTGAAGTAGAGCGTGCCATTGGGTCGAATCCAGTCGGTGACAAATTGGTCGTTGACGTTACCGTACTCTAAGCGATAAAAGAGATGCGGATACACGGTACCATTCAATTGGTAAACGCGAATGTCGTTTGGCCCGTGAAAGAACTCTGGAATAGGATCGCGGTCCGTCATTCCAACGGTTGTTGCTTTAGGCGCTTGATCGCGAATGTAGGTTAAGGGAGTGATCCAGTAATCGCTAGCAGCTAAGAAAGGATCTACAGGCAATAAATTGTGCTGAAGTTCGAAGTGAACGTGAGGGCCATCCGATATTCCCGAACTACCAATGGTACCAAGCGTTTGACCTGCTTTGACGACGTCACCAACTTTCACTGAAACCGTGTCTCGCTGAAGGTGAAAATACGCAGTCCTCCAGCCTCCGCCATGGTCGACGAACACATAATTTGCAATTCTCGGATCGGGCAGCGTAAAGTCCCAAAAGTCTTCGCGATCAAAGTTCCCATCGACGGTCTCAGTTACAACTCCATCAGCAGCCGCGTAGACTGGCCATCCCTGGTCCATGTATTTAAACTCCGGAATGAAAAAGTCCATCCCGGTGTGCTGATCGTAAGTCATAAACCCATCGCGGTATTCGTGGTTGTGCGTTTCACGAACATCGTTATCGACGTAGTTCACTAGCGTCCACAAGCTCTCCGACTGGTTGCCCGGCAACGGGAAGCGGAGCTTCTGAGGAATCGTTGTCTTGGTTGGCACAAAGTTGAACTGAAAAACATTGTTGCCTTCGTTGGATTCGGCAATCTGATTACCGCTGTCTAAGGTGATTCGGATCTGGTGCGACCCCGGAGAGGCATAGCCGATGCGATAGAAGCGGTAGTATTGAAGTCCCGTTCCGGCAGCACCGACAATTGGCTCCGATTCAATTGGCACACCATCCAGTTCCATTCGGATTTTGAACTGCATCGAACTGTCGAGTCCGCTCGTCGTGTAGTTCACACGTGCGACCACTGAGTCGCCTTCGACAACTCCTGGAATCTGCGCTGCATTGATATCTGCAAGATAGGCATTGAGAATTGCCAAGTCTGCCGCCAAGGGAATACGGGATTCAAGCTGTTCGAATCGGAATAGTTTTCGCCACTTCATTGTTCGTCTAACCGTACCACTTGCGCGAAATCTCATGACCTACCTACTTAAGAAACATGTGTCAAACAGCAATCGCAGTTAAACACCGTTGCCACCTGATCGAGCTATGCTACTACCCCAGGACTGCGTGGTCAACGGTGTTCATTAGAAGTACGCCAGGGAAAGCGATTTCAAGGCTAAGATAAGGGCCAACGGCCTATCGGGTTGCACGCAAACCGATAGGCCGTTAGCCCTTAAGTTACTTAGACTTGATCACCCAGCCCGATGGGCTGGGCTATGTAAATTGCTGGACCTTCGGCCCGAAATCCCAGAAGAAACGCAACTAAAAATGCGTTAGTGAGAGTCTGAGTTAGAAAGCACCAGATTGTCGATCAAACGAGTCTTACCAACAAAGCAAGCGATCAAGGCTACGGCTTCGTCGTCGATCGTGTCGATTGTCTCCAAGGTTTGCGAGTCAACGACGCGAGCATAGTCGATCTTCTCGGCGCCTCGCTGCAACAACTCTCGCGCCATGGCTTGCTCGAGGATGTGTACGTTCCGCTCGCCAGATTCGTAAAGTTGCTTAGCAGCTTGTAGTGCGTGCCATAAGCTGAGTGCACGCTGTCGCTGCTCAGCATCCAAATAGCGATTGCGACTGCTCATCGCCAATCCGTCACTCTCGCGAATCGTCGGACATCCCTCCACGCGGATTGGTACGTTCAAGTCTTCGACCATGCGCTTGATGACAGTTAGCTGCTGATAGTCTTTCTGACCAAAGTATGCGATAGTTGCGGGAAGGATCTGAAAGAGCTTCATAACAACAGTTGTCACGCCGCGGAAATGACCGGGACGACATTGCCCTTCAAGCGGATTTGCGGAGGCCGGTGGTTCGACGTAAGTGGAGAATCCGGCGGGGTACAACATTTCCGGCGTTGGCGTGAATACCATATCGACTTGCACGTCGCGAAGGCCCGCCAAGTCAGCCTCCAAGGTTCGCGGATATCGACTGAGGTCTTCATTGGGACCAAACTGCGTCGGATTGACAAAGATCGTTACGACAGTGTAATCGCATTCTGCCTTGGATCGTTTGGCAAGCGTCAAATGCCCTTCGTGAAGTGCTCCCATTGTCGGTACCAAACCAATGCGAGCTCCCGAATTACGCCAATGCGAGATCTGTGCGTGGGCCTCGTCTGGATGTGCAATGACTTTCACGATAGTTTTCCTATCTAATTCGTAGAAGATGAATGCTGCAAGCGGCAGGCTGCCAGGGTGTTCTTCAGTAGCATGGCGATCGTCAAAGGGCCAATTCCACCAGGCACCGGTGTGATCGCGCTGGCAATTTGACTGACTGGTCCAAAATCCACATCGCCGACTAAGCTATCGCCTACGCGGTTAATTCCCACATCGATCACAACAGCACCCGGTTTGATCATATCCGCGGTTACCAATTTCGCGCGACCAACAGCCGCGATCAAAACATCGGCGCTGCGTGTGATCGAAGCTAAGTCACTACTTTGCGAGTGACACACCGTAACAG
Organism: Planctomycetota bacterium; assembly: GCA_963204965.1. GTDB lineage: Bacteria > Planctomycetota > Planctomycetia > Pirellulales > Pirellulaceae > Aureliella. The sequence goes on from CAUJKA010000004.1 coordinate 7,281, forward strand.
TCGCGTTAGCAAATGCACTTCCAAAACCAATATCTTTTTGCACCAACATCATAGCCATGGGCTTGCCGACAATATCGCTGCGGCCAAGAACTACCACATGTTTCCCGGCGACTTGATGCCCGTATCGTGACAAAATCTGCATGACACCATGAGGCGTACAAGGAAGAAATCGTGGACGGCCTTGTACCATCAACCCGACATTCTCTGGAGCGAAAGCATCGACGTCTTTGAGTGGCAAGACACTATCGAGCACTCGCTGAGCGTCGATCTGTTTAGGTAGAGGCAATTGAACCAGGATGCCGCTAATCATCGGATCGGCATTCAGTTCCGCAAGTAGCTCAAGCAGTTCTTCTGTCGTCGTGTTGTCTGGTTTGCGAATTACGCGACTCGCGATCCCAACGCTCTGACAAGCCTTCTCTTTATTGCGAACATAAACTTGACTGGCCGGGTCTTCTCCGACCAAAACGGCGGCGAGCATCGGAGCTGGTTTGCCGCTATCACGCCAAGCTGTTATCTCAAGGGCAATCTCTTCGCGGATCTTGGCTGCGGTGGCTTTTCCATCCAGTATTTGAGCGGTCACTCGAAGGCTCTCCAATCTAGTCAATGCTTCAAGGTCCATTGGGTTCGCCATAGGTGAAGCAAAGTTGTGAATGCTTGTCTTACAATGCAATCAGGCTTCTAAGCGCCCGATTCGAAGATGCATTTTACAGACAGCCCTAGCTCCTTACGACCGCAACTTGAGAGGGGCCGTTTCGCTAAGAAAACTTTCGTTCTTCGGATTTTCTTGCTCGTACTCGTACTCGTACTCGTGCTCAGTCGAAGACGGTGCTCGTGCTCGAATCCAGGCTTTCGAGTACGATTACGAGCACCATTTCATTGAGCACGAGCACGATTTCTTGACCCGGACTTCAAAAATCGCTAAGTCAAAACGCATTAGCAAGAGCCCAACTTCCTGCAAATCTTCCAGCGTCTTTATGCCTACAGAACTCAACCACTGGGTGCTTTTGGCGCCGAGATTTTGAAGCCAAGCCGAGCTCATGGGAAGTAGGTTTGCTTGATGTACAAAACTTAGTTGCTATGGCGAAGCGCGTCGATGGGATTCATCTTCGCGGCCCGGATCGCTGGGAAAAGTCCAAACACAATGCCAATGAAGATGGAGATGAAGAAGGCAATCGGAATCGACTCAGGTACGATGGCCGGAGTCAGATTGCGTACGACTTCAGGTAAGGACTTGAAGATGGTTGGGTAGTATTCCGAGGCGAACCATTTTGCTTGAATCACGACCGGAGTACAAAAAAGCCCCGCTAAAATGCCAACAACACCGCCAACGACGCTTAATACAGCGGCTTCGACTAGAAACTGCAAAACGATATCAGCTTGCTTGGCCCCTAACGCTCGACGAATGCCGATTTCCCGAGTTCGCTCGGTAACAGTCGCGAGCATGATGTTCATAATTCCAATACCGCCAACCAAAAGACTGATCGCAGCCACCAAGCCCATGAAGACCATGAACATCAGACGCGTTGTTCTAGCTTGCTCAAGCAACTCAAGCGGCACTACGACCGCAACGTCTTCCATAAAGTCGTGGCTCGCTAGCGCGTTCGTGATAATCGCAGCGGTGCTGCGGACATTGGCGACATTGTCAACGCGAGCCGTAATTTGATTTAACTCCAGCATCTCGCCTTCGCGTGTGCCGCCGCTATTGCGCACGACAACGTCTCCGATCCGAAGCTGCAAAGTCTTGATTGGTACGTAGATGTCATTGGAAAAGTCTTGAGAATCCATCGACCCGCCAATAGCCGCCGATGCTCCGCGATCCTTCAGCACACCAACGACAGTATAAAAGTCCGTGTTCTCAGGAACGTAAACTCGTTTGCCGATCGCATCTTCGTACGGGAACAGCTTTGCGGCTAACTTTGCTGCAATCACGCAGACATTGACCGTGTTGAAGTTTTCGGCTTCGGTAATGAAATGGCCTCGATCGATGACCAGCCGAGTCACTTCGGCATACTCAGGGGTGCATCCAACCATGCGACCGTCGATTGTGCGACTTTCGTACTGGAACTGTCGGCGAATTTCTCGAATAGGTATCGCGCTTTTGATGGTTGGAATTGTAGAGACCAACATCTCATACTCTTCGCGAGTTAGCCCATAGGGTGTCACACCTTGAGTAGCCATCTTTTCGTTGGGCGGCTTGACCGATCGAATCATGATCGTATCCGCACCCAGACTCTCGATTTGACGCTGAGCCTCCAGGCTAATGCCTTCGCTGATCGCAAGCAACCAAATCACGCTTGCAACACCAATGAAGATTCCCAGCACGGTCAAAAGCGACCGCAACGGGTGAAGCAGTAGGCTCTTAACGCCAAGATTTAGTGTTCTAAGAAAAAGCATGAGGCACTCCGAAATTCGTCAACTAGTTCGCTGGTGCCGTCGTTGGCTGATGCATGGCCTGCTCATCGGCAGTTTCCACAACGGGGTCCAACGCGTGTGCGGCCGCTGCCTTGCGCGCAAGTGGATCATTCATCACATCTGATTGCAGCAGACCGTCTCGCAATCGGACGACTCGCTTGGCCCGTGCCGCGACATCATCTTCGTGCGTGACCATGATGATTGTTCGGCCTTCGTCGTTCAGTTCGTCAAACAACGCAAGGATTTCTGCAGTGGTCTTCGAGTCCAAATTACCAGTGGCTTCGTCAGCAAGAATGAAGTAAGGATCGTTCACAAGGCTGCGAGCGATCGCTACACGTTGCTGCTGTCCACCGGAAAGTTGTGTTGGCCGGTGAGTCAATCGTTCACCTAGGCCAACGCGTTCTGCGAGTTCTATGCAGCGTTTTCGCTCTTTTGCGCCAAGTCTTCCTTGGTAGTAAAGCGGTACTTCTATGTTCTCGACCACGGTCAACTGTTGGATCAAGTTGTAGGACTGAAACACAAAGCCGATGCGACGTGACCGGATTTCGGCCAATTGGTTATCTGACATGTGAGCGACGTTGTCTTTGCCGAGCAATAGCTCGCCCGAAGAGGGCTTATCCAAACAACCTAAAAGATTCAGCAGTGTACTTTTACCCGAGCCCGATGGTCCCATGATGGCTACGTAGTCACCTTCAGGGACATCAAACGAAACCCCGCGTAAAGCCCTCACAGTTTCGCTTTTGAGGACGTACTCTTTTTTCAAATTGCGGATCGAGCAAGCATGTATCATCGACTGAGCCACGTTGGTTACTTTCCGGTAGTAGTGGTTGCGTCACTAGGAGTCGTCGTGCTTTCGGTCGTAGCGTTGGCAGGCTTTTCAGTTCCTTCAGCCTTAGGTCCGCCACGTGACTCGCGGCCACCACCGCCTGTTGCTCCCGCTCCGCTAAATGCTTGACCGCCACCTGCGCCTGGTCCACCGGCTCCCGGCCCACCAGCGCCAGGACCGCGTCCGCCGCCAGCGCCCATTGCTGGGCCGCCACCCATTCCAGGACCGCCCATTGCAGCTCCGCCCGGTCCGCCCATTCCCGGTCCACCCATACCAGGTCGGCGACCACCGCCAGCGGCTGCGGGATCGACTTTCATCGGCTCGGCTGCCAACTTCTGCAGTTCGTCTCGTTGCTCAACCAACTCAATCTCAGGAAGCTTCATCAAATTTTGGAAGCTGCGAGGATTTAAGACAACTTCGTCACCTTCTTCCAAGCCTTCGGAAATCGTTACGTTCTTTTCATTGGTCGCGCCGATTTTGACTTCCTTAGTCTCCCAATCGTTCTCGCCCTTTTTCACTAAGCAGAACAGGTGGCCACGGTACTCGTAGACGCCGTGAACTGGAATCTGCAAGGCTTCAGGAACCTGTTCGACAAATATGCGGACTTCGGCCGACATACCTGTGCGGATCGCCTCGGGCGGTTCAACGATTTCCAAATAAGCTGCGTATTCCTTAACTGATGAACTGAACCAGCTTCCTGGCTCGGCATACTTGTTCACTCGCTTTACACGAGCCAGCATCTCATTGGGGTAGGCACTCACTTTAATTTTGCAAGCCATACCAGGTACGATGCGGACGATTCGCGATTCGTTGACTAATGCCTTGACCTGCATTTTGGCAGGATCGGGGAGCTTTAGAATGGTCTGACGCTCGCGAATGACAGCGCCTTCCTTGACCATGAAGTCCACACTACCGCCTCGACCTCGTTCATTGTTGTAAACAACGATACCGTCGGCGGGTGAGTAGATCGTGCACTTCTTGATTAAGTCTTGGATTTCCGTTTGCTTGGTTTGCTCTTCATTCAAGACATTTCTATCCGAGCTAAGCTTTGCTTTGGAGGATTCGATATTGGAAGCAAGCTGGACTCGGTTCTTTTCTTTGGTGAGTTCGTCGAGCACCTTGAGTTTGCTTCGTGCAGACTCCAGCAGCGTTCGCGAATTGGAGACGGAGAACTCTTCAGCTTCAATTTGAAGCCCCTTGAGCATTCCCTTGGCAGCAAGTCTGCGAGCGCTGTCCAGATTCAACTCAGCCTTACGAAGTGTTTGTTCGGCTAAGTCGATCTCCGACAGAATGGCTCGCCGTTCTGATTGGTAGGTTCCTTCGAGATACTCTTGGAGAGCAATCTCATTGGTACTGACCGTCGCTTCGCTACTGATCACTAGCGCTTCCGCACCAAGGACCTTGATTCGTTGTGCAGACAGTTCGTCCTGTAGACCCGATGAATCAAGTTCGACCAGCTTGTCGCCCTTCTTCGCGTAGGTACCCTCTGGGACGACCCAGAGAATGGTCATGCCGGTGGTGCCCCGAGCCTTAACTTCATTGACCACGTCGATGTTAGAACTGCTCTCGATTTCGCCTTGCTCCAAGACCACGTGATCGAAAGGCCCCTTTTCGACCGCGAAGGTTACGGGCTCTTCCACCAAGCCGCTGGATTCCTTTTTGGCGACGAATCGGTTGTAGGCCAAGCCTCCCGAAACCAGAATTACCAGCACGATGACTGTTGAAAGTATGACGCGACCACGTCGCTGGGTGGATGGAGGGCGTTTCGAAAACAATTGCATCGCAAAATCCTAGGCGGGTGCCACAAGGGGGGCGAGGATAATAAGGTAGGAGATGTTGCCCATTGTAGTCAACAAAACTCCCTAGTCTGCGCGAATTTGTCCAGCAAATTGCCGTTGGCTACCATCGACAGACCGTGATAGTTTAGAAACCCAACCAAATCTTAATTGTTTCGCCCGGCCCTGGCGGTTCGCCTGACAAAGCCATCGAAGGGCTCGCAGATTCAATCGAGAAACACATGTGGAGCTTTTGGGGCTCAATCTAGGCTGGCTGGGCTGCTTATCCCAGTTGTCCGTTTTTGTGGTTCCGTCTTTGTGATTCTGTTTTGGACAAGGCTTCTTTAGCTGCGACCAGCGAAGTACGTTTGCGTCTCATGGGTTCGCGTCGCGATGTTCGATCGGATCGCGATGTTTATCTTCTTGCCAGTCGCGACGTAGGAGATGCCAAGTCCCGTTCCCGCCGTTTATCGCCGCTTGCAACTGCCTTGCGGAAGACTAGTGAAGTTGCGATTTCGCAACCCGAAGCGTTAGAGCGTTAGCGAGGGACTGACTCGGAGTTGACCCCAAACTTCGCGTAGAAGCCGGTCCCTTGCTAACGCTTCGGGTTATGAAACCCCCTTCATATCAGGCCTTCCCCCGCTCCCAATTTCACAAGAACGCAACTTCAATTTTCAAGACTTAGGTTGAACAACATGACGAAATTGATAACAGTTGAAGTTCAACCTTGAAACCGCTTCAAGGCGAACTCTCTGGGGCTTGAACTTGGTGTTGTAGTCAACCATATTGATTCCACATCACTGGTCGAATTCGAAGGTCTCACGAACTTCAAACATCTCAACACAAAGGTTCGCTCCATGTTCAGTGCCTCGACTCGCTACACTAGGCAACTCCGAAAGAGTTCGGCGATTCTCTACATCGCGCTGGCAACTTCAATGACTATGAGCGGTCAGTCTGAGGTTAGAGCCAGCGATGGCGTGGAGGTGACTGTTGAGTCGCGTGAAGCAAGCGAACTGAAGACGCTCTTTGGACTCACCGAAGAACAAACCGAAGCGTTATTAAAGATCATCGACGAAGGTAAGACTCGCAATCAAACAATGAAGCACCTCACCTATTTGTGTGAGGAAATTGGACCTCGGCTAACTGGTTCATCGCAGTTAGAGCGAGCCAACAATTGGGTCGCGGACAAGTTTCGTGAGTTCGGCATGCAGAATGTCGAAGTCAGAAAGTGGGGCGAAATTCCAGTACGGTTCGATCGCGGGCCTAGCTCGGGTCGCTTGGTTAGTCCTGTTGAAAGGAAGTTTGAATTCACAACGCGCGCTTGGTCAGCTGGAACCAATGGTCCGCTGAAAGGTCCCGTGATTCGCGAGCCCAAGACGGAAGAGGAGCTTGATGGGCTTGCCGAAAAGTTGAAGGGAGCTTGGATACTGCGTAAGCCAGGAGGAAATGCTTCGCCATTCGAAGCTCGTTTTGAAAGCGCTGGAATCAACGGCTACATCGCAGCGGCTCGGGGTGAAACAGTCACGACCAGCGGCGTTCGTGGCTTCATGCAATTAGAAATCGATAAGATCTCGCCGATAGTATCAGCTATCGTTCGTCGCTCGGATTACGACGCAATCAATAGTCGGTTGGCTGATGGTGAGGAGGCGGTGGTCGAGTTCGACCTGCAGCACACGTTCACTGCTGGACCCATTCCTGTCTTCAACACGATTGGAGAAATTCCCGGCACCGAGTTTCCCGATGAAGTCGTGATTATCTCTGCACACTTGGATAGTTGGGATGGTCCAGGATCGCAAGGAACCGTGGACAACGGAACAGGATCATGTGTGACTATCGAAGCTGCACGCATATTGACGGCTGCTGGCGTAAAGCCCAAGCGAACGATTCGCTTTATCCTTTGGAGCGGCGAAGAGCAGGGGTTGATGGGTTCAAAAGCTTACGTTCAAAGCCTGAGCGAAGAGGAGCGATCGAAAATCTCGGCAGTATTTGTCGACGACAGCGGTACTAATCAACAAGCTTCGCTGACTTGCGCTGCGACTATGGAAACCATGTTGCGTCAAGCGGTCGAGCCCATGAACTATGCGTTTCCCGATGTGCCTATTCGGCTTAACGTTCAGCCTCGAATGCCCGCGCGTGGAGGCGCGAGCGATCATTCGTCATTTAACGCCGTTGGTATTCCAGGATTCTTTTGGGGCAAGACCGGTACGGCGACCTATGGCTATGCTTGGCATACTCAAAACGATCGAGTCGACCAAGCTGTACCTGCTTACCTCGTGAAGAACTCAACCGTCTCGGCCATTGCTGGATATATGTTGGCTCAAGCCGATACGCTATTGCCTCGATCACCTGCCGCAGTAGAGGGCGAAGAGTCTGAATCGCGGCCTCGCGGCAATCGACGACGAGGCGAAGGCAGTGGCGCTGACGAACAAGCGGCTCCACCAGCAGCATCTGCTCCTAGCCCCGCCGGTGCGCCAGCCAGTCCACCAGCAGCCGAGACTCCAGCTGCACCTGCGGAGAAATCTCCCACATCTGAGCCAGCTAAAAGCTAGAGCCTCAAAGCCTGGACTCAGGATTTTGAAACCACGAAGGACGCGAAGGAAATACAGGTATCAATCGATTGAGGCTGGATTTCAATCGCGGATGCGATGGAATTTTACAGCCTGGGATTTGCATCGACGCGAGTCCCAGGAAGGGGCGAATCAGGGTCCAGTAGTCGCCGTGCGACGATATAGGGTTTTCGCATAAGCGAATCGTCGACCAAATTTCAACCAGACGATTCGTGGAAACTTCAATCAGAAAATGCCGTCGCTTCGCGACTCACATTTGAACGTTTGGCAATACCTGGGACTCGCGTCCCAGGCTATAAAATTTCGTCGCGTCCGCGACTAAAACCACTCGAAGAAAGAAGGTGATCCATGGCAAGACTTGTGATGTTTTGTGTCGCGTCTAGCTTGTTCGTCGCTCTGTTGCATGCTGACGAGCTACCGGCATTTATTCGAAGAACGCCCGAGGAAATTCTCGGCACCATCAATCCACGAGTGGTTGAAGAATGTGTGGTCAAACGTTTTTTTGATCCCTATCCATCACTCAACGCTAGTCAGAACCGTTTAGAGTATCGTTGGCGGGTTCGCGTGCCCGATGGTTCCAAGGTCAATGTTCTCTGGGCTCATGGTGTACTTCCTGACGATGATCTTCCCAAAGATGGCCGCCGCTTGATACCTAGCCAATCGCCGCTACCATCCAATGTTGGTGATATTGTGATCGTGGTCCGTGCGAGCAACGAAGCAAGCAAGCAGTTTGAAATTAGCATTTTTCCCGAGTTCCCCGGGAAGACTGTTACAATCCAGTCGACCTCCGCCATCAATGCTGATTGGTTGCCATATTGGAAGAATGAAAAACCTACGCTCATACATCCAAATGACGAAGCCGAAAGTCGTTTGGCTATCGAAGGTCAGCAACTGCTCATGAAACACTTCGTCAAAGATCGTGGCGTCAACACTGGATACGCTATTTGGCTTGACTTCGGAGATGACGAATGACGACAGCACGAAGCCCTGAGCTCTAGCACTCGTGCTCGAGTCCGGTATGTCGATTCAGATTACGAGCGCCATTTAATTGAGCACGAGCACGATTTCTCGATCCAGTCTTTCTGGGATTTAGGGCCAAAGATCAACCATGGTGCTTCCGCGGCGGCTGAAACTACTAAGTGATGAAGAACTGAGTTTGCTTTCCGTCGATCGTTTGCTTGAATACCGTAAGAAAGCGCTGTCCCTTGAGAACACCTTGCTCGCATCCGACTATGTTGAAGTTGCAAAAGATCTAGATCCAGAATTCATCTGGTTCAAAGATGACCCGAGGTGGCAAGAGTTGTACAATCGAATCCTAGCGGCATTGAATACCAAACAACCAGACTCGCTATGACAATTCCACTTGGTCGCAACGGCATGGTCGGCAAAAGCGAAAATCCTTATGAACCGCCGATGAAGAAGCATGGCGAGACTCCGCGAAGGAAGGAGAGAGTGAAAAAGTTGCCTACGAAAGTAGTCAGTCGCGTGATCTTTGGATTTGCCGCGGTTTGGTTCCTGGTGGTGTTGATTCGCGTGGTTGTCGGCTTGTCCAATCAATCGGGTCTAGGACCTCTTGTTGTAGGAGTCCTACCTGTATTGTTGCTTGTTGCTGTGACATTGTTCGTTCTTTACCGTAACGCTGATTAGATTGAACTCATAGAAGGCGTAGGAGGTTGATGCTTGATTCGATTACAAGTTGCGTGTTAGGATGACGGAAGCAACGACTAGAAGTAATTCAAATGCAATGATCCAAGATGAAGCCCCCCAGAAGCCTAAAGATCAGTGACTCAAAACTTGGAATGGGGAGACCAGTTGTTCCAGGTGACGTCGCGGTGTGTCGTTGTACTTGCACTCTGAGCAAAGGTGATTTGGTATACGAATCGGAGGCTGCCGCTATTCGCGTAGGTGCTCGAGATTCTTGTGTTGGCGTGGAATACGGATTGCTTGGAATGCAGGTTGGTGGAATACGAAAAGTCGTTGTGCCGCCGAGCTTGACATACATCGAGCGCAAGATCTTTCGCGACCTTCCCGAACGAGCCATGCTGATCTATGAGATCGAACTGACTGAACTACGCGAGAAATGGGAAGCAGATATGGAAAAGAGGCTTGGAAAAAGTTTGGAAAGCCAGATCTAGCTTTGAAGAATCCACCATGTCAAGCGAATACAACTCACCGCGAACCAAGCGCGCTCGCTTTCTGGAGAAACGACGAGAGTTCAGTCGTTTGGGAATCGGAGGTTGGGCGTGGAGTCGAAAGTTGCAAATCAGAAGCGGTGCGGAAACTATCGCTTGTCGAGTTCATAGGTTTCGCGAAGCACTTCCCTACGAATCGGTTTTGTTGCCAACCGATAAATTTGTGAGTTTGAGAGAGGCGCCAGCATCTTTAAACCCCGGACAGTTCGTGGATGTTTTAGTGGGTAACCAGCGGTGTTTTCAAATTGCAACCGAACGGGAGTTTTGGAAAGCTCCTCAGTTTCTGTGCGTCGACCTGCAATCGGGTAGTGAAGCGAGAGTTTCTCGGGTCGGTGGTAACAAATGGTATCAACACGACTTTTGGGCGTCGGAAGATGGCGACATCCAAATCGATCTTAACTCGCTTGTCTATTTTTCCGACAATGTACCTCTACCATTAGCGGTCGGACTAAAGTTGTTGCTGAACGCTCGTTTCGATTGCTAAGCTGAATATCAACACGAACCAAGGCTGTTTGGTCCCAAACATAAGCTCACTTAGGAAAACTAACGCATACCATGGCGCTGCCAATAGATCTGTGGCTAATTCACCCTAGAGCTGAAATGTGCGATGCATTTCAAACTAGATTTGAAGGGTTGCCCCGCGTCACAATCCTTCAAAGTCGATTTGAAGAACTGCCGCCGCATGATTGCTTCGTAACCGCAGCCAATGCATTCGGTATTATGAACGCCGGAATCGATGCTGCTGTCATTCGCTTCCACGGCGAAGATTTGATGCGGCGAATCCAGTTCAGAATACTAGATGAGTATCTGGGGGAACAACCTATTGGAACCTCCTTTATTGAACCAACGGGAAACCCCGATTATCCATTCGTCGCGCATTCGCCTACAATGCGAGTTCCTGGTTCGATCGAAGGAACCGACAAGGTTTACGCGGCTACTTGGGCATCGCTTCTAGCCGTTTATCGATACAAGGTTTTGCACAAAGACACCATTGAATCCGTTGTCTTCCCAGCCATGGGCGCAGGGTTTGGTGGAGTTCCCTATGCGGAGGTTGCCAGGCAGATGGCCGTTGCATACCGACACTACCTGAGCCCGCCACATCGTATGGACTGGGATATGGTCGCTGGCAGACAGCGAGCAATTCACTACGATGGAAATCGCCAGGTTTCGAAATAGTTGTTCCAACTTGGACGAACGTGGCTTTTGAACCGTCGTTCCAAGCTCGGTTGGTGAATCATGAACAGAACGTGGCGCAGTCGAAAAAGCGAAGTAGTTATTACGCTGCTCGCAATAGTTGTTGTGTTACAGTTACTCAACGTTGTGTGGACGTCGATTCAAACAACAATGGCCGATGAACAAACAGAGGTTTTCAGCGAGTTGGTTGAAGATGCAACAAAGGCGCTTGAACAAAATCCGCCCAACGTAAAAAGGGCCTTGGAGCTATTAGACTACGTTCATACTTACTACCCTTCAGGAACCAAGCTGAAGAGCGGATCAACTCTTGATAGAATTGTAGAACGAGCTCGGTTGCAGGCCGAGGGACAGATTGTGGGGACTCTACGAAGTGTCACTGGTAAAGACTATGGCAGCAGCGCGGAAGCGTGGTTGACTGGCTTGAAAACGGAAGATGAAGCAAACAATTGAGACCACTGGCCTTAGTGAACGGATGTCATGCGTAACTCGACTCGGAATCTAATTCTGCTGGTACTATTCGTCGCACTGATCTCAGCGGTCGTTGGCTTTTCAGCAATTGGAAGTCGACGTGCGTTCGAGGCTCACGAGCGGTTTGGCGTTGTCTGGCAGACACATGATATGCTGGCCAAGTTCATAACGGAACACAATGGCCAGTGGCCGCGAAGTTGGGACGATCTACAGGAGTCATTTGTTTCAACGAACTACGGATATGGTGCACCCAGTCTCGATTGGTTGCGCGATCGAATTGAAGTAGATTTCGACTTCGATCCAGACTCAGTCGCTTCGACAGAACAAGCGAATGATAATGCCT
>CAUJKA010000005.1 GCA_963204965.1 Planctomycetota bacterium
CAGTTCATCATCGGCTGCACCAATCATATGAGCTAGCGATGCTATCGCTGCATCAACACGCTGAGCCACGTCTCTGCCAAATTGATGCGTGATGCTGCCGGCGTTTGCAAACTGCTGCTGAAAAAAAGGCAGCATCGCCTGCAATGCATGCGGATCGAGAGGCGTCGTGGCGTGATTGTCCAGATAGATCATGGCTACCTAAACATATTGACCAAACAAAGTTGGCTCCAAGTTTCGAATCGATCGAGTTCTTCCTTGAGTTTTGACAGTGGTGCGAATCCGCTATCAGTCAAATCAATCTCTCTCGCTCGAGCGGCGGGCTTTTCCAAAATCAATCGATGGACGACACCCAAGTGCACGCGTCCCACTGGGCTGGTATCGTCATAGATAAAGCCAACCAGCTCTTCGCTGTAGGGTGATTCGATCACAGTCTCTTCGGTGAGTTCGCGTTCCATGCCGCTACGATAAAGATCTTCGCCAGCCGCGTCCTCGCGCGAGATGTGGCCACCAATTCCAACGCTGCGAAGCGCATGGAGTCGCTTTTCGCCTTGTCCTTTTCCGCGTGTGTATTGGAATATCTGTGTTTGGCCTTCGACCTCACACTGTAAGACGACATAGGGAATCAGTTGCTTGAAGCTAGGGTCCTCTTCGACTTGGCTTCTCGGCCGAAACTGCATGAACTCGGGGGTTAGCAACGCTTGAAAGGCTTTGTCGCAGAATGGACGAAACCCCTTAAAGCCGCCTAACAGTTCCATACGGCTTTCCGGAATCACAAGTACCTCTTCGTCCGCCACAGCGAGCCCCCTTTTTCAAAACAATCCAAAACACTTCAAAACAAACTGAATCAATGATGAGGGCTACCAATGTAGCCTTCTGGGCTCGCTCTGAATACTGCACCAAAAAGACAATCTGTTGGCTAGACAATCTGTTGGTCGATCCATTTCCCCGTAAGTGTTGGAGGTTGGTAGTTGTCCATGATTTCTAAAAGCTGTTCGATTGATGAGGCAACCTGCAAAAGACCCATATTGTGCGACTTAAGAAATCCTTCGGTCACCATATGGTTGAGCAATTGCAGAAGATGATCGTAGAAGCCCAGGATATTCAGCAGGACTACTGGCTTTTGGTGCAGGTGAAGTTGCTTCCATGTAAGTATTTCGAACAACTCGTCCAAGCTGCCAAAGCCACCAGGCAAAGCGACAACGACATCCGAGCGTTCAGCCATAATCGCTTTTCGCTGATGCATCGAATCGGTAATCAGTAACTCTTGAATCCCCTCGTGAGCAACTTCGTGATCCTTCAAGAATCTTGGGACAACACCGATAACATAGCCTCCGCATTGCAGCATTTCGTCGGCTAGAACACCCATCAAGCCAACGCAGCCGCCACCATAAACCAGTCGGTCACCGCGCTGCGCTAGTTTGGCCGCCAACTGCCGAGCAGTTTCAGCATAGATTGGATTGTGGCCAGCATTGGCACCACAAAATACGCAGACATTTTTCAACTGGTTGAACCTCTGGAGTTAGTTACTGCGGTGCAAATCTCTGATTTGGTAACTGTTGCAGTTTGAGATGCTCAATTAGGATACACAGTGACCACGACTAGAAAACACCCCAACATAGATTACGAATTCAGCTATGCGAATCTTGACTCTCGTTTTTGCTTTGGCCTGTTGGTTGGATTCGCCAGCTTTCGTTCGTGCAGGCGAAACCGATCTGCCGCCGATCCCTGCCATAAGCCGCGAGTATCGCGGCGTTTGGGTTGCCACGGTCGCCAATATTGATTGGCCGTCGAAGCCTGGTTTGCCCAGCGATCAGCAGCAGGCCGAGGCGATCAAGATTCTGGACACCGCCGCAGACTTGAAAATGAACGTCATCGTTTTGCAAGTCAGAACAAGTTGTGACTCGCTGTATGAAAGTCGGCTTGAGCCGTGGAGCTATTTTCTCTCTGGCAAGCAAGGTCAGGCGCCGAGCCCCGCCTATGATCCGCTCAGCTTTTGGATCGAGCAGGCTCATCTTCGTGGTCTGGAGCTGCACGCTTGGTTCAATCCCTTCCGCGCGAAGAACACTGGGCAGAGCTACGCCGATTGCGAAAGCCATATCAGTCAATCTCAGCCTCAGTTGGTCAAGAAATATGGCAACGACAAAACGATCTATCTGTGGCTTGATCCAGGCGAGGCCGCGGCTCGCGAGCACTCTTTAAGCGTTTTCCTGGATGTGCTCCAGCGTTACGACGTCGATGGAATCCACATCGACGACTACTTCTATCCCTATCCCGTCGACGATATTCCATTTCCAGACGATCCGGCCTGGCAGCGTTATGTCGAGTCGGGTGGCAAGTCCACGCGTGATGATTGGCGACGCGAGTCGATGAACCAATTTATCAAGCAGCTTTACCAGGAAATCAAACACATCAAGCCACACGTTAAGTTTGGCATCAGTCCGTTTGGAATCTGGAAGCCTGGCTATCCCTCCAGCGTGGCGGGTTTCAGCCAGCATGACAAACTGTACGCTGATGCAAGGTTGTGGCTGAATGAAGGATGGTGTGATTACTATTCGCCGCAACTGTACTGGGCGATCTCGGCCAAGCAGCAGAGCTTCCCTGCCCTACTCCGCTGGTGGTCGGAAGAGAACAAGCTTGGACGGCACTTAGTTCCTGGAATCTACACTTCTCGCATTGGCAATAAGACCAATGGTTACAGCGTGGAAGAGGTCGTCAATCAAACCTATTTATCCAGGCACATGTCAGGCAGTCATGGTGTGGTTCACTTTAGCATGAAGTCGCTACTCGAAAATCGTGAGAACATTTGCGATAAGTTGAAAGCCGGCGCGTACAGCGAGATGGCAATTACTCCTGCGGCTCCGTGGCTGGATAGCGAGCCGCCGAAAACGCCGAAGCTCTCGATCGAGCGCACTGATTCAAATCAGGTCATTGCTTGGGCGCCCAACGACGATCAGCAGATTGCTCGATGGTGCTTATGGACATTAGTGAACGGGAAATGGCAAGGCAGAGTTTTGCCTTCTGGAGATACTCGCCTGGAAGTTCCAACATCGGAGATGAAGATCGAAGCCGCGGCAATTTGTGCCATCGATGCATTCGGAAACGAAAGCCAGCCTGCCATAGCTCGATAGTTGCCCGAACGAATTAGCCGTTTGGAAGGACGGTTAATCTCATTCAGTGGATCTTGCTTTCTGCAGAATAAACACGTAGACCGCCGGCACAAGTCCTCCCAGGAAAACAAACGACCAGTACCATCCCAAGTAGTAACTGTCGTTTCCAAAGCTCCGGCCTCCTCCACTAAAAATCGCCCATGACTGCGCGAAGAATACCGTCGAGCAAAAGTGAGTCGTCAAAGCGCCGATGGCGTACGCTCGCAAGAATCCGCGATGCCAGACGATCATGCAGGTCAGTAAGCCGGGAAGTACTATGCTTGACATCGTCAAGACAAACTGACCTATGGATGGACCAGTTGTTGTGCTGAACATTACAAGGCCCCATGTCAGCACAAGTAAGATCAAATTAACCACGATCAAGATGGAAACAGGTGAGGCGAGTACACCAGGCCACGACTTTCGACTGGATCCCGGGTCCTTGGACAGAGTGCCATTTCTCATCAGTTCAATCAAGTTCCGGATGTTTGATCTTTGGTAAACGGCTAGGATTCCAGCAAAGGTTGCCAGAAGTAAGAACATCAAGGTTCGATTGACTGCGTACGCTACCCAGTACGCTGGAGATGAATAGGTGACGCCGTTCATTGCCACGGACGAAATCACAACCAACGCACCAATCAATGCAGCAACCCAAACCATCTGCCTAAGCTTTTGCTTTACGGCATTCTCTGGGCCGGATGGACTGAGGCTCGGGGGCGAGTGATCATTGTCATCTTCTCGATCTAGCGGGTGAACCTCAGTCATCATGCTCTCCACGGTGCGCGGGCGTCCCGCCCGCATTTATAAAGGCCACTGTGATGCTCTGTGTGCCTCAAGCAACCTTTCTAGATCTTAAGCGATTGTTTGGCCTGCGCAAAAGCATCTACTGCAAATTGTAGATCTTCTTCTGAATGAGCTGCTGAAATTTGAGTTCGAATCCTTGCTTTGCCCTGCGGGACGACGGGGTAGGAAAAGCCCACAACGTAAACGCCGCGACCGAGCATATCTTCGGCCATAGCTGAAGCCAAACGAGCATCACCGAGCATGATCGGAACAATTGGGTGTTCACCAGGCAACAGCGTGAAGCCCAGGGAGCTCATTTTGTCGCGGAAGAAGGCTGTGTTGCGATGCAATTTGTCTCGCAAGTCCGTCGATGCCTCCAAAATCTCCAAGGTGCGAATGCTAGCCGCAGCGATTGGCGGGGCCAGCGAATTTGAAAACAGGTACGGCCGCGATCGCTGGCGCAGGAGTTGGATAATCTCCTTGCGTCCTGAGGTGTATCCACCGCTGGCGCCGCCAAGGGCTTTGCCAAGAGTCCCAGTCAATACGTCGATGCGGTCGATGACGTCGTGGTGTTCATGAGTGCCTCGACCGTTCTTTCCCATAAAGCCCACGGCATGCGAATCATCCACCATTACGAGCGCCTTATACTTGTCCGCAAGTTCGCAGATCCCCGGTAGGTTGGCAATATAGCCGTCCATCGAGAAGACTCCGTCGGTAGCGATCATGCGAAAGCGACAGTCTTTGGCTTGCTTAAGCTGTTCTTCGAGATCGGTGAGGTCGTTATTCTTGTAGCGGAATCGTTTCGCCTTACACAATCGAACTCCGTCGATGATGCTGGCGTGGTTGAGCTCATCAGAAATAATCGCGTCTTCGGCAGACAGCAACGTCTCGAAAAGTCCTCCGTTGGCATCAAAGCACGACGAGTAGAGTATCGTGTCTTCGGTCCCCAGGAAGCCGCTCAGCTTTGCCTCTAGATCTTGGTGCAGCTTTTGAGTTCCGCAGATAAACCGGACGCTCGCCAAGCCGTAACCCCAATCCTGAAGAGCTTGAGAGGCAGCTGCAAGAATGTCAGGATGTTCGGCCAGTCCAAGATAGTTATTGGCGCACATGTTCAAGACTTGCTTGCCGCCGAGTACTTGAATGTGAGCATCTTGAGGAGAGGTGATCGTTCTCTCTCGCTTGGTCAGGCCCGCTGAATCGATCTGAGCCAATTGATCGGACAGGTGTTGCTGAAAATCGCCGTACATGTTTCAAAATCCTCTTCGAGTATCGTCGCCGAGCTATGACGGCATATCTTGCCAGTAGAGTATGGTCTTGCCTGTTTGGCCGGTGCTCATCGCATCAAAGCCTGCTTGGAAATCCGAGAAATGGAAGCGGTGAGTGATGATCGGGGCAATATCCAAGCCGCCCTGTAGCATCACCGTCATCTTGTACCATGTCTCGTACATCTCGCGACCGTAAATGCCTTTGATTGTCAACATGTTGAAGACAACCTGGTTCCAATCGATGGCGATGGGCTCGGTGGGAATGCCCAGCATGGCGATTTTGCCACCGTGAGCCATGTTATCCAGCATGCTGCGGAATGCATCGGCATTTCCAGACATCTCCATGCCCACATCAAAGCCTTCGGTCATGCCGAGCTCTTTTTGAACTTGGTGAAGGTCTTCGTGCATCACATTCACTGTACGAGTCGCTCCCATTCGTTTAGCAAGTTCCAAACGCCATGGATTAACATCGGTCACTACGACAAATCTCGCTCCAGCGTACTGAGCAATAGCCGCCGCCATGCAACCGATGGGGCCGGCGCCGGTGATTAGAACATCTTCGCCAAGTACAGGAAACGAGAGTGCGGTGTGGACTGCATTTCCGAACGGATCAAAGATTGAAGCGATATCGCGATCGATCGATTCGTGATGATGCCAAACATTGGACATAGGCAGCGCGATGTATTCCGCGAATGCCCCGGGTCGATTGACTCCGATGCCCGCCGTGTGCGCGCAAAGATGTCTCCGTCCTGCCAAGCAGTTTCGACAGCGACCGCAAACCACGTGACCTTCACCGCTGACAATTTCGCCAGGCCTAAAATCACTGACGTTCGAGCCAACTTCAACGATCTCGCCGACAAACTCGTGACCTACAACCATGGGCACGGGAATCGTCTTTTTGGCCCAGTTGTCCCACTTGTAGATATGCATATCCGTACCGCAAATGCCGGTGCGGTCTACGCGAATGAGCACATCGTTGATGCCAATTTTCGGTTCGGGAACATCATCCAGCCACAAGCCCGGCTCGGCAAACTTCTTTACTAACGCTTTCACGGCGACTCTTTGAAATCAGAGGACTCTTCCGCGCTGGAACAGCAGGCTGCGGATCAATGAAGCTGAACATTATCCACGAAGTTCGCTGGTCGGGTAGTCTTCAGGCTCAGTCAGGAAGCCACGATATCCAGAAACAAGGCGAGCTGGAAAAGCCATGCTTGGGGAGTTGTTTCCAAAGAACGAGCAGCCCCCCTTATTCACTTGTAGCGGCTTTCCTGTGGGCCATGCTCTTGGAAGCCAGAGCAGAGATTTAAGCCAGCGCAGTATTGGGAGCTAGTTCAGCGGGTTCCCATAGCTGCATGTCTGGAGTTTGCTAACGGCACTAGTTTTGTAGTACAATTCTAGCAATGCCCGTCAGCCTGCCTTAGCTCATTCCGCCGACTCACTCTTCCATAACAGTCTACCATGAACACACCAGCAACCAAACTGCCTTCGAATTCTCATGAATCTCAAGTAGCTTCAAATCACGATGGAAAAACTAGCCGACTGGGCCGACGCCAATTTGTGGTTGCCTCGACCTTAGCGATTGCCGCAGTTCATTCCAGTTCCAGCCTTCGAGCGTTAACCAACGCCGATCTGGTAATTGGCGAAGGAGCTCATCAGTATCGAGTCCATCATCAGTGGGCCAAGCTGCCTGATAAATATTCTTGGCAAACGACTCATAACGTGGCTGTCGATCAAGCAGGTAATTTGTATGTGATTCATGAAGGTCGCGAGAATCAGAAAGATCATCCGTCGATCTTCGTCTTCGATTCAAAAGGCCAATTCGTCAAAGCGTTTGGCAATCAGTTTCAAGGTGGCGGTCACGGCATCGAAGTGCGTAAAGAGGGCAACGATGAGTTCCTTTACATCGCCGCTTATCAAAAAGTAAAGACCATCGCTAAGCTTACTCTTAGCGGTGAAACGGTTTGGCAACAACGAGCTCCCAAAGAGAGCCAAAAGTACAACAGTGAAAACTATGATGACAAGGCGGTTTGGCCCAAGGGCTCGCCTCGCGAGTACTTCTTGCCCACCAACTTTGCATTCCTAGAAGACGGAGGATTTCTTCTAGCGGATGGCTACGGCGCGTTTTATATTCATCGTTACGACGCAGCAGGCAAGTGGGTTAGTTGTTGGGGCGGTGAAGGAAAAGGCGAAGGGACATTTAACACGCCGCACGGATTGTGGATTGACTCTCGAGGTCCTGAGCCCGTAGTAATCGTCACCGATCGAGCGCACAACTCGCTGCAGCGATTCACGCTTGACGGAAAGTACTTAGCCACTGTGGATGGATTCAAGTTGCCCGCCAACGTGGATTCTCGCGGCGACCTGCTCTTGATTTCTGAACTAAAGGGCGGCCTGAGTCTGTTGGACAAAAACTACAAGCCCGTCGTAGTTTTGGGCGAAGATTCGCAGCGAGTAGCTTCTGTTCAGGGCATTCGTGGTAAGGAAAGCGAATGGGTGGATGGAAAGTTCGTG
>CAUJKA010000006.1 GCA_963204965.1 Planctomycetota bacterium
ACCGCTGACTATCGACAGCCAAGGCAATCGCGTGTCGCAGCGTGGTTCGGTACGAGCCAACCAAGTTGGTGGAGCCGAACAAGCGCTGAGCGAATTTGATGCACAGTACTCGACCATCTTTGGTTTCAACACCACCGACAGACCTCGTAACGTTGGCCAAGGGAACGTCTTCAATCCACAGTTGTTCAAAGCTACCGATGCAACCTTGCAAAACGCGTTGTCGAAGAAGTTGGCTACAGGTACGGTCGTGACCGCTCGCGCTAACACCGTGTATTCCAAGAACAACGTTCCTGCATCTGGTAATGCAATCGGATCGACCAACTTTGGACGCGCTGTGCCAAGCGACTACACCGCATCGCTCGAAATGCAAATCAGCCAGCCGCTGATGAAGGGTCGAGGCACGCTGGTGAATCGAATCCCAGTAGCTCTATCACGAATCAATGAAGACATCGCCGTTCACCAGTTCGAAGCCAATGTTCGCAACCTGTTGCGAGACATCGAACACTCGTATTGGGATTTGTACCTGGGCTATCGCGCAGTTGAAACGGCAGTCAAGGCTCGCGACCGAGCATTGAACCTGTGGCGAACAGCTAAAGAACGTGAGAAGAATAGTGATACTGCGCCTGCAGCCGTTGCGCAAGCTGCCGCTCGATTGGCTCAGTTTGAAGCTCAACTTAAGATCGCCATCAACGGTTCCAATGTCCCAGGCAACGATCCATCCGGCTTAATTGGTCGCGAACGAATTCTTCGTGAGAAGCTCGGCTTGTCGCCTAACGATGGCTTCTTCATTCGTCCTTCCGACATGCCAAGCGAAGCTCGTGTGAATTTCGAATGGGACAGCGTCAAGATGGAAGCGCTCTCGCGCAACACGGAAGTACGAATTGCCAGCTGGGCAATCAAGCAACGCGAACTAGAGCACATGTCTGCCAAGAATCAACTGCTACCACAATTGGATCTGGTTGGAACCTACCGTTGGTTGGGCGTCGGCGACAACTTGATCGCTGCTCACCGGACCGGCTTGGCCTTCCCGAACCCAGGTTCCTACGCTGTAGAAAACCTACTGAATGGCGATTTCCAAGAAGTTGGCGCTCGACTCGAATTCACTCCAACACCAATCGGTGCTCGTCGTGAAAAGGCAAACATTGGCGCTACGCAAATGAGCTTGAAGAAGTCACACGAGGAACTCAAGCAGAAAGAGCTTGCACTCGAAGGACTGATCAGCACTGTGTGGCAGAGCATGTCTAGCGGCTTTGTCACGGCAATTGATTTCTCCCGTCAGGCCCAGTTCCACCTCGATGAAATCAACAAGTACGACGAACAGATTGCCAATAGCAGTGGTGATATTAGCCAACTGTTGGACTTGATGTTACGAGCTGAAGAACAACTAGCCAGAGCTCAATTGCAATACTACCAATCGCTGGTCGAATACAACAAGTCGATCGTCAACATCCACTACTACAAGGGGTCGTTGTTCGACTTGAACAACGTGTCTCTGGGTGAAGGTGCCTGGGTCGAGAAAGCTTACTGGGATGCCGAGCGTCGAGCCGAAGAGCGAGCTGGCGGAATCTACTTCGACTATGGTTACACTCGTCCAAGCGTATTCAGCAGAGGCCCTGTTGAGTCGGGCGGAGTTACTGAGGGCAACGTATCCGATATGTCACCACGAGTGAAGTCCAGCCAGCCCGAAGAAGTTGAAGCCAAAGAGGCCGACGATTCGAAGGAATCAATCCTCGACAAAGAGAAGAACGACAAGAAGAACAGCGATGATGTGAAGAGCACCAGCCGCATACGAGAGGGACAACGCCCAATCACACTGCGACCATCCGCGGGTCAAAACTCGGGTGTTAAGCCTGCCTCCTCCGAAGCTCCTGTCGTTCGCGCAGACCAGTTTCAGTGGGGTGACTTAGGCATCGATGATCAAGCTGGAATGCGCCCTGCATCTAGCAACAATCTGCGCCAAGTTCCCGCTTCAACCGGCTCAATCAATTCTGAAGTTCGTCAAGATTCACCTAATGCTCCGGTAGTCAAGGGGCCGAATCAAAGCAGCAACACTTCCAACCAAGGAACACAGATCCCATGGAGAAGTCGCAACTAGTTTACTGCGGGCCAGAGATCATCAGCCCGCTCAACCGCTCGCTAAACAGTCTGCACAAACAAACCACACGACGTTCTGAAGCTCAAAACAAAACCAGCCAGACGAACTCAACCAGTCAGATCAATCAGCCGAATCATGAATCGCAAACCTCCCATCGGCTGATCAAAGAAATTTAAGCGTACAGCTTGATGCTGTGAACGAGTGCTGGGGGGCACTTTAAGGGCCGAGGTTACTAAAAATAGCCTCGGCCCTTTTTCTTTTTGGGCTCTAACCGTAGCCACCGTCGCCAGACGGTGGATTTCGTCCTTCGGATTTTCGTGATCGTGCTCAATAGAAAATAGCATTACCTCTCGCCATATCAACCAGCAATTGAGGCGGCAAAAAACGTGAGCCATGTCGATCAGCCAACGACCGATGCTTGTCGACACAATGCTGTAGGCCAAGGCTGTCCAAATACCGGAATGGACCGCCTAAAAATGGAGGAAAGCCAAGGCCGAACACAGCGCCAACATCACCATCTTGTGGACAATCGATGATCTGCTCCTCTAAACATCGAACAGCTTCGCAAATGAAGCTCCAGGACACGCGGTCAGCAATCTGCTCGTCATCGAAGGCCTTGCGATCCTCACCGCCGAAGAATGCATAGGCCTCCCAATTCACACGACCATGAACTTTCTTTCCGGCCAAGTCATACTGGTAAAAACCTTTGCGATTCTTGCGTCCACTGTATCCAGCTTTGAACATCTGCAGCAGTCCAGGCGAAGCTCGCATGCCTTCGCGAGTCTTCATGAAGTGCTCCATTAAATGCCCCGTCATAATGTGCGCGCCGACATCTAGTCCAACCTCATCCATCAACGTGAATGGGCCAACGGGGAAGCCAAACTTAGTCATCACTTGATCGACTTGCTGAATTTCCGCGCCGTCATCGATTAGGTTCAACGCTTCGGCCATCATGGGAGCAAGAATACGAGTCGTATAAAAGCCTGGACCATCTTTGACAACGATTACGGTCTTGCCCTGCATCAAACCAACTTCATAGCAGGTTGCTGTAACCCAATCTGCGGTTTTGTCAGTCGTAACGATCTCCAGCAGCGGCATCTTGGGAACGGGGCTGAAGTAATGCATACCGATAACTTGCTCGGGTCGCCTTGCCGATTTAGCAATCTCCGAGATGGGCAGAGCAGAGGTGTTGGAAGCGTAGATGGCAGAATCGCTCAAATGTTGCTCGCACTCGGCAAGCACTCGCTGCTTGAGCCCTATCTCTTCGAAGACCGCTTCGATCACTAACTGAACGCGATCAAAGTGAGCGTAATCAGACTGGCCAATCAAGCGGCTGAGCTGTCGATCCGCATCCCAGGATGTGATGGCCTTGCGATCAAGCTTTGACTTCAGCGCATCCCATATTGTTTGCTTCGCGCGGGTAATCGTCTCTTGCTTGAGATCTTTAAGTACTACATCGACATCCTTGGCGATCGTGACTTCCGCGATCCCCGCCCCCATGAAGCCTGCTCCGACAACCCCAATTCGTTGGACTGGACGCGCCAACTCCTTTTGCGGATTCTTCTTTTTGTCCGTCATCGCAAAAAAGACGTTGCGCAGTTGGCGACTTTCTGGAGAGAGAATCAGCTTCTCGAATCGGCTGATCTCTTCGGCATATCCCGCCTTGGAACCACGGACGACGCCTGCCCGAACGCACTCGATGATCTCGTACGGGGCAGGGTAGTTACCCTTGGTCTGCTTGTCGACGATCTGTTTTGCTTTATTGAAAATGATCCGACGAGTCCGCGACAGACCTTCGATGATTCGCGCCGACCAAGGTCGCAAGTCCTTTCGCTTCAACGGACGAGCAACTAACTCTTGAGCAAAACAGATCGCAGCATCCAACAAGGACGGCCGAGTTGCGAGCCGGTCGACCAGTCCCATCTTCTTCGCTGGATACGCATAGATGTTCTTTGCGTTCAGCATCACATCCAACGACTTTTGGATGCCGACCAATTTAGTCAAGCGTTGCGTGCCGCCTCCGCCAGGAAGCAATCCTAGCTTCACCTCCGGCAATGCAATGACGGTTCCTTCATCGGCAGCTACGCGAGCCGTACACGCAAGAGCGATCTCCGTCCCGGCGCCCATACAGGCTCCGTGAATCGCTGCCACTATCGGCTTGCGACTGTTTTCAATGCGGAACAGAATCGCATGACCTTTCGCAGCGATTGGAGCCCAGTCGCCGGGCTGCTTGACTTCGGCGAAGGCCTCGATATCAGCGCCAGCGATGAAGTCCTTTTTCCGGCTAATGAGCACGACGGCTTGAATGGCCGCTTCGTTGTCAATGTAGTCCAGCAAGGGTTCGAACATCCCGATCATTTCAGGACCGATCTTGTTGACCTTGCTTTCCTGCTGATCGATCCACACGATGCAAACGCCGTTGCGAACTTCAGTTTCGAAATAGCTGTTCTTCATGAGTTCACCTTAAATCGTGCGAAGCAGTGCAGCGTGACCGTGAGCGCCCGCCGCACATGCGGCAACGATGGCTAGCTTGCCATTTTCCGCGTGCAATCGATTAGCGGCCGTGTTGAGCAGTCTTGCTCCTGTCGCGCCGAACGGATGTCCGATACTGAGCGACCCACCCCACAAATTCAGTTTGCTCATATCAACCTTTCCCACGCGACGGCCGGATAGCCCTTGGACGGCAAACTCTTGCGAATCCATTGCAGCCAAGTTCGCTAAGACTTGCCCCGCAAACGCCTCGTGCATTTCGATGACATCGATCTGTTGCAAAGAGAGATTGTTGCGTTCCAGCAGCTTGGCAATCGCATAGGTCGGTCCTAACAGCAGTTCTTCTTTCAAGTCCTGCCCCGTAAAAACATAGTCTTGCAGAATTGCTTTCGGCTTTAGTCCAAGCTCGGTAGCCCGTTCTTCAGAGGCAAGAATTACCGCAGCAGCACCATCGGTGAGAAAAGATGCGTTAGCTGCGGTAATCGTTCCGTGAGGCTTAACGAATGCTGGTTTAAGCTGTGCGAGCTTTTCTATCGGTGAGACGCGAATACCGTTGTCGCGACTGATCGGTTCAAACTTGGGCGGCAACTCAACGGCCGTGATCTCTCGCGCCAGCTTGCCAGCTTCGGTGGCTTGATGAGCGAGCGTGTGAGATCGCAGGGCGAATTCATCTTGAGCCTCCCGCGTAACGCCGAACTTTGCTGCCAGCATCTCACAGTCAGCGCCCATTGATCGATTGGTCAGGAATTCAGCGACTTGTGGTTGCTCGGGGAAGAAATCTCGCGGACGCAACGTCAACGCAAATTTGATATAGTCCCACAAGGATCGAAGCTTCTGAGCTCCCATCAGCTTCTTTCGCATCGGTCGGCGAAAGAGAATTGGCGTATCGCTCGCACAATCGACTCCACCAGCGACCACCAAGTCTGCTTGTCCTAGCCGAATCAGATCTGCGGCTCGACAAATAGCTTGATTTGCTGAGATGCAAGCCTGTGACACAGTATGGCAAGGCGTCTGTTGCCGAAGTCCAGCCGTAAGAGCTGCTTCGCGCGCGACATTCGGAGTCTTGACATTGTGAATGACCGTTCCCAAAACCACTTGGTCAACTTGATCAGCAGTAACTCCAGCTCGATCTACCGCACCCTTGATCGCGTGCGCAGCTAATTGGTAGCTCATCAGATCGGCGAAGTCCGTACCCGCGCGAAGAAATGGTGTTCGCGAGCCCTCGATCAACCATACTGTGCGACTCATCGCAGTACCTTTCGTCAAGAGTCTAACGCGGGGACAATTGTTCTGATTTTAGCCGGTTTGACTTGTTCTCAGTTTCAAATGTTCTCAGTATGAAACTATTTGCCAATGTCCTTTTGCTCCAAAAGCCAATCCTCAAGACTGACCTGCTGAATCGAGGCGACTCGAAGCAAGGCAGTTCGTTGCGGCAAGTAGGCCTGAAGCCACGGTCGCTTTACTACGGCTGACAGCGCTCGGACGCCAAAACTCGCTCGAGCTTGCCCTTCGACGTTGTCTCGTAATCGGCGCAACGTTGCTGGAACAATATTAGGCTCCGGCCCCACGTGAATAAAGGTCTCGACACCCATGACCAGAGTTTCGTAGATCACGTCCCAGAGTCGTTGTGGATGGTCGACCCATTTATGAATTAGGTCCAGAGCATTCAACTTTTCGTAACTAGCTTTGCCCGTCACTAGGGAAAGAATCGGTGGAGTCGGCTTCTCCATGCGAAACTTGGTATGTTGCATGAGTATAGCCGCACGATTGGGGATAGAGCGTTGCCACATGATGCTTGTGTGCAACGGAGGCCATTGACCTTGGTTGACTCGCAGAAAGAGCTGTTTAGGAAAGGCTCGATGGACCTCTTCACGCATCCGATCCATGGTTCCACCTTGTCCCAAAACAAGAACTGAGTTGGGTGCCAGGATGGTGGAGATACCGATCGTACCTTTCCCTTCACTGGAGATTTCTAAGCAGAACCGTTGCACATCATCGATGGGAAGTTTTTGTTCACGTGAGAAGAGGACAGCTAAGGAAACGTCATCTGCCAACGCGGCACAATCGTTCGCCAGCGTAAGCGGAATTCGAAGAGCATCGTCCATTTCTAAGATGCCACCAGCAACGACGGCCGCGATCTCACCCAGGCTGAAGCCAAAGCTGACCATCGCGAACTTGTGGTCGATGTTGAATAGGTCCTTCAGCAATCGAAGCTGCGCCATCTCGACGCTAACAATCAAAGCGACTGCTTCAGCATAGGATTCGAGATTGGTCTCTTCCGATCGACGAACTCGCGCAACAAGATCGATGGGCTTGCCCGTCGCTTCAGCACAAATGCGACTTGCTCGGCTGAGATAGTCGGCAACCACTTCACCGTAGCGTTCATGCTTGAGAAGCTCAGGCGTCCGTCCCAAGTTTTTTTGGTTGTAGCCTCGGAAAGACAATACTGCTTTGGGCAGCATATCTCTTAGCTGGTCTGGTGAGACTTTCATTCCTAAATCGGTCGACATCGTTCGCAAGTCCCGCTGGTAAGTGATTTGCGTTCTCAGACGATTGTCAGACGTCATCAATCCAGACGGCTGTATTTGAATCTTAGCACAGTAGCCATGGCCAGACTCTCGTCCGCTACCTGTTGAGCAATGTCCTTCGCAGTGAGCAAAAATGCAGTACCTGTTATGCCGAATGTTACGCCTGAAGCATGGGCAAGTCCAATCAGACAATTGATCGTTCGGGTAAGACGGCTAGCCGTAATCGCGTCGTTCCATTCCTTGTCGATTCCAGATCGGCTAAAATTGGCTAGGTCGACTCTTCAAATGCGGGACTGGCTAGGACCGTTATAAGCATCCGTTACAACAAAATTAGGACCGTGATGGAACCCAATTTATTGAGAGTTTCGATAATGAAGCCCCCCCGTCGCCAGCTGATTCAAATCGACAGGGAAATGTCCACTGCTCGATAGCGAACCCGCAATGACTTTGCCCGATGAGATAGACGAGGGCTTTTTTCTCATTTTCGTAGAAGACGATGGAATTAATGAGATTGGTTATGGACGTTCGTAGAAGGTTACTACCTAGAATCAACGCGCTTACGTAAATCTGTGTACAGAGACTCCAGTTGCTGAGCGGTCATACACTCTAGTACAGCATCGGACATTACGGGCAACCCTAGGAGATCTTGCAATAGCTGAATCTTACCCTCGATTTTGCCTTCAATCTTTCCTTCAATCTTGCCCTCGGCCTTCCCTTCATTCTTCGCAAGTCGTTCGATAGATGTTACGTAAGGCATGTGTTTCTCCGATTCAATTTGCATTAGCGTATCCCTAAATTGTAGCTCCAGGGGCGACGGCAAGTCCATCACCCAGTCGATAAATCGAAACAATCTCCTGACCTGCTCAGCCTGCCATTGCTTCTCGTATAAACTCCGCACCAAATCAACTTTGAAGCGGAAGCGATCCTCCGGTCTGCCGCTGGAAATCTGGGCTCGCAAGTGCGAGGCGATTACTGTTGCAAAAGGATTGGGAGATCGCTGCAAACTCTCTATACTCGCGGTGAAATCTTGTAGCTTCACAACAGGGTAGGCAAATCGTAACTGGCACCCTAGAACGTCGACTTCCCAGGTATCAGGTCTCCACGACTTGGAACTGTCCCCCAAAATGCCAATGCACACCACCGGCTCCTGAAACCGGTCAAGAATGCGATAGTAGCAAGTGAACATCCGCTGGGCAAACTCAGCTTGCCTTGTCACTTGGACTTCAGTGTGAATCATGAACCAAGTCGGCTGCTCGTTTGCTTTGAACTTAGCTCGAAACAACTTGTCGGCGACACGACCTGAAGCCTGACTGTTGGGAAACAACTGCGGCAGTTCTTGCTCGCGGTTCTCGATGGGGCTGTTCCAGTCGATTCCATCATGAATATGCGGCAAACACAACTCCAAGAAGTCGTTCAAATAGGCATCCAAAACCTCTTTCCAGGGAACATCATAGTCAGTCATCCTTCTACCCTCACGTCGACGATGCTAGCTGAAAAAGTTGGATTGTAACACAGAGAGGAGGACACAGCATTTTCATAGCCGTTGCCGAGAGACGATCCCCGGGAAGTCTTCCAAGAGCAACTTCAACGTTTTGACCAAGCCCGAGAAAACTGAATACCCGCAGACAGCGAGATCGATCGTCAAGCGAGATTTGGTTGCTCCCAAAAACTAGGATGTGCGAAACAAATCCCTCCTCCAACAGCAAACTTCTGCGATAATGACTCTGCGCCAAATGCTCAGTCCTTCGAACGAAACTTCTTTCTAACGCGGAGCCCAAGTAGATGAGAATAAGATCTTCGTGGCTTATTACTATTGTAGTTCTTATGCTATCGCTCGAAGCTCGGGGACAATCTGACATTGTTCAGAATGCGCATTGGGGCTGGAAGAATGTCTGCCGATCAGAAGAAGTACAATCGATGAGGGTTGCAAGATTCACCGGATTCCTTGAAGGCTCATACGGCATCACCGCGCCAAGAATCTGGCAAATGTCGATGGTCAGCTTTCGCGAATTGTCGTTTGAACGAATGTCGAAAGCAAGCGATAAGGCAGAGCATGAGGCATATCCATTATGCAAAGTGGATATGTCCACGAAGAGTATCGTCGTCACCACCAAAGATCCAGGGATAGACAATGTGCTTTTCGAATGCAAAAGCAAAGACGGTAGCACGACTTGGAAGCGTGAGCTAACAAATGTGTTTCCGAAGGTTGTGTTTCAAGGATCCGGACAGCTGATCTGCGAGGTAATTGCCGCCGACAAACACATCCTATTGTTTGGAAGAATCGGCGAAATTCGACTCTTTGTTGCTTTGTCAGAGAACAATGGAAAGATTGTTGATCACTTTGCGTTTTTGGCTGATAGTGAAACCAATCTAGCCAAGTGAAACGCGTTCAGCACTTTACGGATCAGTCGGGCAGTTCTTCGGCCCGAAGGGCCAGGGCCAGCGATTTACCTAGCCCAGGCCAACAACCGCTTGTTGAAATACTCGACGCATCAAAACCTTACCCCGAGGCTCGGGAGGAGCCCCTCAACGCCTGTCCTTCTCCCCTTTGTTCCTCAGGGGCGGAGGGAGCCAGAACGGTCATCGGAGCCCGAATCTGCTCCGCCTCGTCAATTGGGCTGGGGCGAATACAATGTATCTCAATCACAAACAAAGGTTGAGTTATGTCACAATCGTCCTTGGATGCCGTCGAACGACTGCGAGATCAAACGCTGAAGCCCATTGCGGATAGCTTCGGGTTTCCGTTGAGCAAGCGAACTAATAGCGTCTCGAACATCCCTACGGTCCTCTGTTTGGGCAATCACTCGTCGGGCAAATCCAGCTTTATCAATCATCTAATTGGAAGCAACGTTCAAGCTACCGGCGTTGCCCCGACCGACGATGGCTTCACGTTGTTGATGCATCACACAACAGAACAGATCGTCGATGGTCGTACAGCCGTCGTTGATCCGCAATTTCCACTTCGCGACTTCGAACAGTACGGCAAAGAGTTTCTGGACCACCTAAAAGTTCGCCGATTGCCCTTAGAGCCACTCAAGCAGGTTTGCTTGATCGACAGTCCTGGACTCATCGATCACGCGGGTTCGCCCGGCGATCACGCTCGCGGTTACGACTTTCCTGCCGTGGTGCGAGAGTTCGCCGGGTTCGCAGATTTGATCGTTTTCTTCTTTGACCCTGGCAAACCAGGCACGACGGGCGAAAGCCTTCGAATCATTACCGAAGCTCTTTCAGACGTGATGTATAAAGTGCTAATCGTCTTCAACAAAGTCGACACCTTCGAGGATGTCAGGGACTTTGCACGGACCTATGGCGCGTTGTGCTGGAATCTCTCGCGAGTCATTCGCACCAAGGATATGCCGCAGATCTATTGCACATTCGTGGAAGGCTTGGGCGGGGCAGGGCAGAAACAGATCGACTTGATCGATTTCACGAAATCAACCGACCAACTGCGAGCGGAGATATCACGCGTCGGTCAACGACGACGTAGCAATGTGATTGGCGCACTTTTGGACTCGACTCGCAGCCTAAGAATTCACTCTGCGATTTGCCACAAGTTAGGCATGACGATACTGTGGATTCGACTGGGAATTTGGCTAACCTCGGCGGCCTTGATTGCTTTAGGTGTTTGGGGACTGATCTATCACCGCAGCAACACCTACGCTTTTGTAGCCGAACTGCTGTGTATCGTAGCGGGCGTGAGTAGTATCTTGCTCTCACGAACGTTCTTGCGACATTGGCTTTCGCAACAGACGGCCAATTTGGATAGCTGGTTCAATCGGCTGTTTCATCGTGAATTGCTTGAGCAGAGTCACAGTCGCTTTTTAGAAGGTCTGTGGGAGTCGGTGAAGCCACGGACTGTCAAGTTCCTTCAATCGGTCGGACCAAGCGGCGTCCCCTTTTCACCGCTGTGGTCATCCAAAATCAAGAAGCTTCGCAAGGTAGCCGAAGTCGACATTCCAGCTCTTCTACAGCAGTCCGACGGTTAATGACACTTGCCTTAAACGTCGATCTCTTCAGCCTCTTCGGCGCGTTCCATGATGAAGTTGAATCGCGCTGAAGCATCACGACCCATCAAGTCTGATACGACACGATCGGTTGCCAGTTGGTCATCAATCTCGACTCGTAGCAATCGCCGAGTGGCAGGGTTGAGCGTTGTCTCCCAAAGCGTCTTGGGCATCATCTCTCCTAGACCTTTGAAGCGCTGGATATCAGGCTTGGATCGTCCGTCTGCTTTCGCCAAAATCCGCGCGCGGTCAGCATCGTCGGCTGCCCAAAAGGTCTCCTTGCCCACATCGATTCTATAAAGAGGAGGCATGGCGATGTAAATCTTGCCGCCAGCGATCAAGCCGGGCATGTGACGATAGAAAAACGTTAACAGCAACGTTGTGATGTGGTGCCCGTCAGAATCAGCATCCGCCAGCAGAATCACTCGCTCGTACCGCAATCGCGTGATATCAAAATGGCTTGAGATACCACAGCCTAAGGCGGTTACCATGTCTTGGATTTCTTTGTTTTCCAAGACCTTCTTGGTGCTTGCGCATTCGGTATTCAGAACTTTTCCGCGCAACGGAAGAATCGCTTGGTAGTTGCGATCGCGACCTTGCTTGGCGCTTCCACCCGCCGAATCACCTTCGACGATAAACAGCTCCGAATGAGCGCGTCCCGAGGCTAAGCAATCGCTAAGCTTGCCGGGCAACATCGCTCGCGAGGTACTGCTCTTTCGCGAAACCGACTCGGAAGCGGCTCGAGAAGCTGCGCGAGCTCGAGCTGCAGCGATGATTCTGGCGACGATAGCATCGGCGGTGGAACGATTGTTGTTGAGCCACTGCTCCAAACTGGCTCGCACTGCACCATCGACAACGGCCTGCGTCTCTGGGTTGTTCAAGCGGTCTTTCGTCTGTCCTTGAAATTGCGGCTCAGAGACAAAGATCGAAACTACAGCCACTAGCCCTTCGCGAATATCCTCCGGCGCGAATTTGACTCCACGCGGCGTAAGATTGTGAGTCTCAATGAAGTTGCGGATCGCTTTGCCAATCCCCGCGCGGAAACCGTTCTCGTGAGTACCACCGCTAAGCGTTGGGATACCGTTGACATAGCTCCGCACATGTTCGTCAGTCGACTCGGTCCACTTCATGGCAATCTCAATACGCTCGTCGCCGTCTTTCTGAACGGTGAACGGCAGTTCGTGAATTGCACTGGCCGTGCGATCTGCAATGACCTTGGTCAGATAATCGATGACACCATTTTCGTGATGAAAGGTCGTCTTCGTATTGGTGGTCTCGTCGATATACTGCAGCTTGACACCGCGATGAAGGAAGCTGGTTACTTCCATTCGCTGCTTGATCGTATCGGAGTTAAAGTCGGTCTTGGGGAAGATCGTCGAGTCGGGCGTAAAGGTAATCGTCGTACCCGTTCCTCGAAATGTGCCTTTAGCCTTTTGCAATGGAGTCGTAGCTTTGCCCTGCGAGAACTCCATCTTGTATTGGCATCCATCGCGGCGGACGACGGCGATTAGTTGCTTGGAAAGTGCGTTAACAACAGACGCACCCACCCCGTGCAAACCACCTGATGTTTTGTAGTTCTTCCCTTCGAATTTTCCGCCCGCGTGCAAGATAGTCAGAACCATCTCCAGCGCACTCTTCTTTGTTTTCGAGTGCTTTTCGACGGGAATCCCGCGTCCATTGTCGGCAACGCTCACCGTTCTGCCGTCTTTGTGCAGCGTCACTACGATTTCCGAAGCATGACCGTTCATTGCTTCGTCGACGGAGTTGTCGAGAATTTCCCACACCAAGTGGTGAAGTCCCGAAGATCCCACTCCGCCGATGTACATCCCTGGACGCTTGCGGACTGGCTCCAGTCCCTCAAGGGCTACGATGTCTTCTGCGGTATAACTAGATTTTGCTGAAGCCATGTTGGTTTCGTCTCACTCAATCCGTTTACGAAGTGTTGTTTTGCGTGGGGAGTTAAGCAAGTCGCTCGCCTGCTCAATTCTCTTCTGGCAGAGGCTCGGGAGCTCCAGGCGGTGGAATCACGATACTGGAAATCTTGCCGTTCTTTTGAATCTCTGTGCCTCGGCCACCACGAGCTGTCACGCGATACTTGGCCGTTGAGATCGTCTTCTGCGCGCCGCGATTGGTTTCCACAACCAACAGATCGCGATCACCCTTAGATGCCTTGAAGCCAACCAAGCGATCCGTCTTGGCAAGCTTGATCAATGTGACACCCTTACCTGGGCCGGACAAATAGTTGACCTCTTCAGCCGGGCAAACAATCGTGCGGCACTCTGCTGACACCGCTAAGATCTTCTCCTTGCCGCTGATCGCCTCGACTCCGATCAACTCAGAACCCGGCGCGACTCTAGCATAGCGTCGACCGCTGCGAGTAGATGGCTCGACAAAAGGCTGAAGGCAGAAACGCAACGCGAATCCATTGGACGTGGCTGCGAAAGCATGAACAGGCGGGCAGTAGGTTGGTCGCTTGGGGTCTTCGGCGATATCGCCAACGACTCGTGGGTCGAGCGAGATCATCGAAACGATCTTTTCGCCGTCTTTCATCTTGAAGAGCTTTTGAATCGGTTCACCATAGCCGCTCGATGCGGGAATATCGATGATTCTAGCTGTGTAACAGACTCCGAACGATGAAAACATCGCCACGCTGGCTCGCGTTGATCCAGCGATACAGGAGAGAACACGATCGCCTTCGCGAAGTCGACTCTTGCCGGGATCGGCAATCTGCTTCTGACGCTTGATCCAACCATCGGTCGACAAAAGTACGTGGCAGTCTTCGGCAACGATGAAATCTTCTGCCGAAAACTCAGCCTCTTCCTCGACGGTAACGATCTCGGTCTTTCGAGCAGCACTCTTTGACTTGGCGAATTTTTGGATCACCTCTTCGATCTCAGTCCGAACAATGCCCCAACGCCCAGAGGAATTCGTATCGTCGGTGCTCTCCTTGAGCAACTTGCGAATCTGCTTCGCTCGATTCTGCTTTTCTTTGAGCTCTTCTTGAATCAGGTTGATTTCCAAGCGAGCCAAGCGATAGAGCTTCAATTCCAAGATCGCGTCGGTTTGTTCTGCATCCAAGCCGCCTTTGTCAGCCGGAAACCGCTTCATGATCTTGTCGGCGGCGTCTGCTTTGCCCTCGGACTTACGAATGATCCGAATGATCTCGTCCAACGCGTCGAAGATCAGCACAAACCCTTCCAGGATGTGCATTCGCTTCTCAAGGCTCTCTAGTTCACTCTCGAGTCTCGCCGTCACCACTTGCAATCGGAAATGCAAGAAGTGCCAGAGCATCTCCTTTAGCCCCAATCGTTCGGGGCGACCCACCAATGGATTTTCGGTGGGGACCAAGCAGGTCATGTTGACGTTGAAATTCGTTTGCAGAGGCGTGTTCTTGTAGAGATACGCCAACACTTTGGCTTCGTCGGCATCTTTGCGCAACTGCAAATCGATGCGAATATCTTCGGTCGATAGATCGCGCACGTCTTCGATCAATGGCATCTTGCTGCTCATTACGATCTCTGCGATGCGTTCCACCAAGACCGACTTGTTGACGCAATAAGGGATCGATGTAATCTGAAGAATCTTACTTCCGCTCTTGAGCGTTTCACCTGGCTTGGTAGTGCCGCGAAGCTTCAACGAGCCCTGACCGGTGCGATAGATCTCTCGCAGCTCTTCCTTGGTGTTTACTAGTTGTCCACCGGTGGGAAAGTCGGGACCTTGCACAGCGTCGTTGGCAACAAGCTGATAGTCTTTGATTTCAGGATCGCGAAGCAACTTGAGCAGAGCTCGACAAACCTCTTCTAAGTTATGCGTCGGAATGTTGGTCGCCATACCAACAGCGATCCCCGTTGCTCCGTTGACCAGCAGGTTGGGTATGCGACTGGGAAGAACTACAGGCTCTTGTTTGGTTCCATCGTAGTTCGGGCGATAGGCAACAATTCGCGGCGCGAGGTCTCGAAGGACTTCGGCAGCGATGGGAGACATGCGGCATTCGGTGTAACGCATGGCAGCCGCGTTGTCACCGTCGATCGAACCGAAGTTACCGATACCGTCCACTAGAGTTTCGCGAAGCGCCCAAGGCTGAGCCATGCGCACCAGAGCGTCGTAAACCGACGATTCACCGTGAGGGTGATAGTTACCGGTGACGTTACCGCATACGAACGCGCACTTACGGGGCTTGGCATCCGCCGAAATCCCCAGTTGATCCATGGCGAAGAGAATGCGGCGTTGGACGGGTTTCAGACCATCGCGAACATCTGGCAGAGCTCGGCTGGTGATAACCGACAGGGAGTAATTCAGGTAGCGATCCTGCGCGGCGGTGCGCAGTTGAACAGCTTCGATGTTCTGCTCAGCTTGCTCGAAGAGATTCGCCGTACCCGAGCCACGACGCTTTCCTCCCGAACCGGAACCAGTCGACCCCGACGAACCTGACCCCGAAGAACCGGAACCGTCTCCACTACCGCGTTTGGCCATGCCGTTTTTCCCCTCCGTGAGTCCAGATGTGAAATCTTGCCAGTTGTGCTACCTACTTTCGAGCCGAGGCGAGCCAAAAAATTAGCTTTGCAGCTCAGCAAAGGCATTTTTTCGCCGCATCGATCGATGCACGGACGAAAACCGCGAACCAAAACGAGGCCGCTTTGACGCCAAGCCAGGCACTTTAACGACTGCGTAGTCCTGGCAAGAGGGCTCAAATATACCGCGCATCGCAAATTGACGAATATCCCTTTGGAGCATTTTCAATTTCCTCTTGGGCAGACTTTGACGACGAAAAAAACCGGATGCAACATGCCTACTTTTTCAGCCGATGGAAGTGACAATTCGGATTTTCTCTATCCCTACCATTGGGGAAGATCTGAAGGCAGAAACTGAGCCGATTGGACTAACAATTTGTTGTTAAATCGGTGGCGTCAAGGAAGACTGCAGTTGCTGCAACTAACATGGAAGCCACGGAAGGAGCACTTCTCATGCGATTGGGAATTTCATTACTAGCCTCTGCTGCATTGTTTGCGGCATTGTGCATGAACAGTTCGGCATCGGCCCAAGAGCACGGTGGAGTCGGACCGCATATGTTTGCCAACCAATACACTCAAGGCTACGCCAATCAAGCGACAGCTGGAATGTACGTTGCACCGGTCCCTGTTCCAGCTTGGGTTGGTCACACCTATTACACATACGAGCCACTGTATCCACATGAGTTGACCTACCAACACACTCATCGATACCACTCGTACTACGACAACAATCGAGGATTGAATCGAACTCGCGTGCACTACTATGCACCACCAGTGCGAACAATGCTCAATGGTATTCAAAACAACTTTTCACTTCCACGACCATAATCACGGCACTTGCTGACGGTTGGTGGGTGGAGGAAGGATTGAATTATGAAGAACGCAATAATCGCACTGGCACTTGTTGCCATCGCTTGTTCAGTGCCTAGTTCAGCTCGAGCCGAACGACCGATTGAACGAGTCTTACGTCATGACATGCAAACAAAGGGAGACGTGTGGGCACAGAACTATGCCAGCAGTCGTCCTTGGCATGGACAGCATTACTACACACAATACGGCCAGCCCACCGCATTGGTAGTTCCGCCAACCGGAGTCATGCAACAGACCTATTCTTGGGGCGTGTCGCGAAACTACAGCGTACCGACATACCATCAGTTTGGTTATCAAGGTACTCCTTCGGCTGGCGGAGCGTTTTACGCAACTCCAGTTTGGCCAAGCAGCACACAGCAGTTCGGCGTGTATCCCGTGCGAGGCCCTTGGTAGCTAGCGATTAAATCCAGTTGCTTCGTAGGTAAACATCGCTTACCAAGCAATTCCGTTTGAATAAAACGAGAACAGCCGAGTCTTAATCGACCCGGCTGTTTCCGTTTAGCAATCGACGTCAGTCGAAAATCGTTGTGTTCCAGCTTCGTTACGCTCGCTCGCGGGTCAAAGTACACTCGCGCTGAATCACTAGACTGCGAGTGAAGAAAGGAACTGTGATCGCATTGTTGCTGTAGGGAACGACGATGCGGACGGTCACTGTAGGAGTAAACGTATCCAGGTTATTTGGAGTGACAGTAATCTGCGCATTCCTGACTTTGCACGTTGTCAACTTTTGTCGAGCCGCTTGTTCGCATTCAACAGCTGAAGCACCTGGGATGATTCCTGTCCTCGCGCCTTCATAACAAGCTGCTTCTGTCGTGTTAAGCACCATGTTGGCATGTCCAAGCTCAAGTGACCCAAGCAACAGCGAGAAGAGGATCGGCGCAGTCAACGCGAACTCGACCGCTACGGCGCCACTACGACGGGAACGACGATAAGGCTTGCGATTAAGTGTTGTCATGGGTGTTCTCTCGCTGATTGTCTCACTGAAATTCCAAAGCCTGACTTAGTCGATTAAAACAACCGAAAGATTTCTAGCGATGGTTCGAAAGGCCTGGGTCAAATCTGTGTCATCATTAGCATGAAAGTGCCTGCCACCTTCTGTAGCTTCAGCAACCGATCGCATCAGTTGCTGATTGGCATCGGGACTAAAGGTAATGGTGTGTACTGTTTGCTGGGCGGCGACCGCGCTTGCTACAGTGACAATTGGACTTGGGCCCGCGTTATGTTGTCCATCAGTCATGACGATGATCGTCTTCACGGCGAACGGACGTGTGAGTGGATCGCGAAGCAACGAGTTAACGCCAGTCTGCAGACCCAAGCCGATTGCGGTAAAACCATTGGGCTGCAACGTTGATACGGCAGTACGTACGGTTCCTAGATTTTGTGTTAGCGGGACGACCTGAGCTGCCCCAGTCGAGTAAACGCTGAGCGAAACCTGAGCCAAAGGACTGGAAAGACTGAGTTCATCCAGGAAGACACCTACGGCTCGCTGCAATGCTTGTAGCCGAGTAACTCGGCCCATGCGTTCAGCCATCGAGCCCGAGACGTCTAAAACCAAAGCGACATCGCGAACATTTGCAGCGCTTGTCGCTGACTCTGTGGGACCGAATTGATTCGCTTGGAAGGCTCGTCCGAAAAACAATGGCACAGTTCCGTCTGGTGAACCCGCATCGCGGCGTCCCTGAATTTTCACTGCGGACAGTTGTCGTGCGTTGGGAACAAACTGCAATCGATTGCCACTGGGCTGAATACCACCCAATTGAATGTCACCAAGAGATAGGGTTAGGCCTCGACCAGCGACCTCATTCTTGCTGGCATATTCTCTTGCCGCAGCAATCGCTTGATTTCTGTTTTGCGCTCGCGCTAAAGTTGCCGCGCCGGCTCGGGCCGCAGCGTCGGTTGCCGTACGAAGTTCGGCTCGAACCACGTGCATGTAGGCCACGTCGACACTAAACATTGCACCGATTAGGAGAACAACGATCGTGACGACAATCAAGATCAGCATGGCACCCCGACGATTTTGGCGAGCCTGTTTTCTATCGAAGTTCTTCATCGCCTATTCTTTCTGCATCTTGGCGGACACATCGATTGTTCGTCCGTTGAAGAGTCCGAGCCCGGTGTACGTTCTTGTGTTGGAACTTACCGTAATCCGTACCGCGACCTCTTGACCAGGTGCAGCGGAAGCCACGTTTGCTGGTGTTAATGTAATGTTCGCGGCGTTAATGCGGCGAGCTCGTAGAATGTCTGTGGCAAGGGTATTTGCTTGAGTCGAAGTACCATCGGGGCGGCTAGCATGCTTACACGCTTCATAGGCTGCTTCCACCATCGCTTGACGGCAGAACATGATGTTAGCGCCTTCTAATGCGCCGAAAACCAAGACTACGATGACTGGCAGACAAACAGCTAGCTCGACAGCAGCAGCGGCCCGCCGAGCGTGACATCTCAGGCTGGCATGCTTCTTGCGAGGACACAGTGTGTGTATTGATGGATTGTGAGTCATGTTGCTTTCCGCTCAAAGCCTAAGAGCTTGACTGGGTGCGTGAGCTTGCAGAATTACTGCTTAGGCTGTTCGTCTTCAGAGTTCTTGACAGACTCTTCCGGCTGAAGCAAGTTGGCAACTCGATTAAAGTCTTCAGCAAGATCACCCCAGAAGTCACCCTTGCGCAGTTTGATTTCCGATACCTTTTCGCCGTTGGCCAAGGCGGATAGACCGTGCTTGAGTCGGCTAATTGGACCTGCAAACCTATGGCTCATTTTGACAGTGTCATATAGAAATGCCGGCATGATGGCGAACATCAATACCAACATGAGTGCATTCTTTTGTAGAGCAAGTACAAAGCTCTGTGCCATCGTGACGCCCGGCTCTCGCAGGAAAAGCTCGATCGTCAAAACGATGCACAGAAAAAGACCAATGAAGGCTAGCCAATGCAAAGAGACTCTTCGCACCAACGACAATTGAACGCGATTGTCGATCAGCAGCTTGCCACGATTGTTATTGGACATTGGAGCGTACCTCACAAAATTGGGACCGACCGAGTCGAAAAACTTCGATGGACTCAGTTCCGAACTCTAGGTTTTCAACCGAGCCTGTAGGTGATTTCTCAACGCTAATCCCACAATTTGGGGTTTCCTGGTGTCGACTTTAACGATTGTTCCGAGGCGAATGGCAGGCGATTTAATGGGCTCATGAAAAGTATTGTTGATCGATGGGAGGGACGTGGTGGGTTTCGTACCTCAACCACACCCTACGATTTGGAACCAAACGGGTGATTTTGCGACCAAGGGAATGCAACATTTGCACTCTCTGTTTAGACTGGGAACGCTTGTGTTGAGGCACTCTTCAACGCGAATTGGGTCCGTTCTGTTCCTAACTAATGAATCTTCATGATGCGGCAACTTCGAGCTTTAATTGTCAATCGACTTCTATCCATTAAGCGACGTCTCTTCCGGAGATCGTTTAGAGATGGACGACAATATCAATCACCGTCGATTCAGTGGAAGCTGCTCTGCCCAGAACCACTGGAATCGCGTCGTGTGATGGCAGCGATGCCAGAACTGCTTGCGGACTTGAGTCAGTACTCAGATGCGATCGCCAATGTAACTCAAGTTGGCGAGATCACCTACTTCACCGCTTCTACCACCAGCACAGGCAAAGAACTTTGGCGGCTTGATACGAATTCATCGTTGGGCGCAACATTGGTGCATGACATCCTGCCAGGCGTGGCGGGCTCCGATCCCGGGAGTCTGATCAACGTCGCCGGGACGCTTTACTTTGTTGCAGACGATGGCGCGTCCGGCCGCGAATTGTGGAAGTCTAATGGAACCAGCGCAGGCACAACGCAGGTTGCGGACATTATTCTAGGCGAGACTGGATCGGAACCAACCGAGTTGACTGAACGTAATGGTGAACTGTTCTTCGCTGCCAGCAATGAAACTGAGGGTGTCGAGCTATGGAAATCAAATGGCACTGCGGCCGGAACGATCCAAGTTGCAGATTTGCAGAATGGATTTGGCTCGTCATCACCAAAGTACCTTACAAATGTTAGTGGTTTGTTGTACTTCACGACGGACGATGGAGTCAACGGTCGCGAGCTTTGGAAGTCCAATGGAACCCAAGCTGGCACAGCTATGGTCAAGGACATAGGGCTGGGAGATTACCCAGTGGGAATTGAACATGGCGCCAAGCCTCGCAATTTGACCAACGTCGGTGGCACGCTCTACTTCTCGGCTCAAAATGAAACCTCCGGCCGCGAGCTGTGGAAATCCAATGGAACCGAGGCTGGGACGGAAATGGTTGCCGACATCTTTGCCGGTAGTTACAGTTCGTCAGTTGATAAGCTGATCAATGTAGCTGGCGTGCTGTACTTCACTGCCGATGATGGAGTATCCGGTGTTGAGCTGTGGAAATCTGCTGGGACGGCTGGAAGCACTGAGCTGGTAGCAGACATTGGCTTCGACAACTCTTCTTCGTATCCCGACAACATGGTTGCAGTCAACAACCTGATTTACTTCTCCGCCAACAATGAAAGTGGTGAAGAGCTTTGGAGATCTGACGGAAGTGCAGCCGGAACAGTGCTCGTCAAAGACATCAACGCTGGCTCGAATAGTTCTTATCCCTATCAGCTTACGAACGTTGGAGGAAAGCTCTACTTCGCAGCCTCAACGCCTGAATTTGGCTTCGAGTTATGGACAAGTGATGGCAGCGAAAGCGGAACAGTTCAAGTACGTGATGTCCTTCCGGGCGTTCACAGTTCCTATCCGATACTGACTAATTCGAACGGCACTTTGTTGTTTTCCGCGACAAATGCCAGCGGCGTTCAGTTATGGACGTCGCAAGGAACGCAGGCAACAACTACACCGAAAACCAGTGTTTCATTCGCTTCCGATGTGGACAGTAGCCCAGAGCAATTCACGGAAGTAGGAGATACGACCTTTTTCGTTGCTCGTTCGATTCAAGGCAATACAGAACTGTGGAAGACGGACGGAACAAGAACCAACACCGTCTTGGTCAAGGATATCAATCCTGGCGTCTTTGGTTCGTATCCGACCAACTTAACAAATGTTGGTGGTATTCTTTACTTCACAGCTCTTAACAGTGAAAACGGTTTTGAACTTTGGAAGTCGGATGGCACTCAGGCAGGAACGTTACAAGTAGCTGACATTGATCCAATAGGCAGCTCCTATCCACAGGATCTAACCAACGTTGGCGGAAGATTGTTTTTCACCGCAGACGATGGTCTAAATGGGCGTGAACTCTGGACGCTTGACGGCTCAACCCCAAGTATGGTGTTGGACATTTTCAATGGTACAGCTACTTCGAACCCAGAAAGTCTGGTCGATGTGGGTGGAGTGGCCTATTTCGTTGCCACATCGGAATCAAGCGGTACTGAACTGTGGAAGAGCGATGGCACCAGCAATGGAACCGTACAAGTTAAGGACATCAATTTTGATATCGGGAGTTCTACGCCAACCAAATTGACCAACGTGGCAGGTGTGCTTTACTTCGTTGCGGATGATGGTGTCCATGGCCTAGAACTATGGAGATCTTCAGGTGATGCAATCAACACTCAGCTTGTAACAGATGTTCAATTAGGACCGGTCGGTTCTGACCCCAACTGGCTGACCAATGTTGCTGGCGTTCTTTTCCTCGCCGCGGATGATGGAACCAGTGGAGTCGAGCTTTGGAAGGTTGGAAGTAGTACTTCAAGCGCAGTACAGGTCAAGGATATTACTACTGGCAACTACGGCTCCAATCCTTCGTGGCTTACCAATGTTGGTGGCGTGATGTACTTCAGTGCCAATGATGGAACTACCGGAGTTGAGCTCTGGAAATCAGATGGGTCCGCGAGTGGTACGATCCTGGTAAGCGATATTCAGATAGGTACCGATGCGCTTAATCTGCCCTTCAGTTCGTATCCTAGCAATCTTGTGAACGTCGCTGGATTACTATTTTTTGCAGCCAACGATGAGCGTGGAAATGAACTGTGGAAGTCCAACGGATCGGCAGTTGGTACTGTGCTGACACGGGACATTCACGCGGGCAGCTCTTCCACTGGCTTGGCCAATAGTTCGAACCCAACTCATTTAGCAAACGCTGGTGGAATCTTGTATTTCAGCGCGAACGATGGCGTTCATGGCCTTGAGCCTTGGAGTTTCTCTCCAAACGAGACGCCGACTGATATTGTCATTAGCAATCCGTACGTTCCGCTAGGATTAGCTGTTGGCTCAACAGTAGCGACTCTAAACACGGTGGACAGCGACGCTTTGGACACTCATGTCTATTCGTTGGTAACAGGTACTGGCGATAACGACAATGCAAAGTTCACGATCAGTGGCAATGTGTTGAAGGCAGCACAGACGCTTAGCTTCACTGGCACTTCGGTCTATTCGATTCGCCTAAGATCGACCGACGATGGTGGTTTGTTCGTCGAGAAGCAGTTTCAGATCCGAGTGATTCCTGTTGCCAACAATGATGATGCTCCGACGATCAAGAATGTTGCGGTCACGCTGAACGTCTTGGCTAACGACTCGCACCCAGAAGGTTTTAACGTTGAAATTGTCGACGCTCCGCCTACAACGTCTGGAGTTCTGGAACTGCAGTCAGACATGTCGATTCGCTTTGTGCCAGCTAACAACTTTGTCGGAATCGCTAGCCTAACCTACAGGTTGTTCAGTGGAACTGGAGTTGTTTCCAATCTTGCGACTGCAAGGTTTGGAGTCGCAGCAACGGCCAAGCAGAATCCTTGGTGGAACCTGGATGTCGATGCAAACACGATCGTGACACCATCCGACGCACTTAGGATTATCAATGTGCTGAACGATCCCAACTCGGTCCGTTTAGTCGGATCGCAACCTGCCGCAGCACCGTATTTGGATGTGACAGGCGATGGGCGGTACACGCCTTCCGATGCGCTGCAAGTGATTAACCACTTGAACGCAAATCGCAGCGGAGAAGGAGAATCCACCGCATATGCGACTAACGTTAAATTGGTTTTCGCTTTTGCATCACCTCTGATCGAAGACGTGGATAGTCTTACAACGAAGAAGCGAAGTCGGTGAGTGCAACATGAAGAGAAGTGCGACTCCAACGACTCAACCACTTCTCTTCAATTCACTTAACCTCTGCCTCGAATCTATTTGACCTTCCAGACTTGAAACTCGGTCAATCCTGATCTTGCTTGACCTTGATGAGTCATAACGATGCGGACTTTTGAGGCCGTAGTCGGAGAAACGCGGACTTCGATTAGCAAGTTTCCAACAATGGTCTCGGGAGACTGCTTGAGCTTTTCCAGTTTCTGCCACTGCTTGCCATCCCAAGCTTCCAGGGTAAAGCTCTTAGGTAGCTGTACTCCGCCGCGATCGTCATAGAATCCCACATCGACGCGATCAAATGCCTCGGGTTTACCGAAATCGACTTCGAACCAATCTTCGGTATTAGGTGATTGGTAGCAAGTCCAGCGATTTCGAGGCTGAGGAGCAAAGCCGATCATTCCATCGACCGCTTCGATCACGATGTCATACGGCGATGTGAACGATGCCGATGCTTTAGGGAAGTCGTGCCCAGGGCGCATCGCCGCAAGATTGCCTTCTGGCGGTGAGGGTGGTGACAAATCTTGATTCGAAGGCCCCCACGCTTCAATCTCAGTCAGCCCGATCTGCTTTCCCTTCGCTGAAGATGCATCGATCCGAATCTTAGACGTTTTGGATGTCCGAATCTGATAGCGCGCCTGATCACCCTGCGGATTGGGCGGGATGCTGCTATCTGTGACGCGCTGCCAAGCGCCGTTAATCCACGCGGAGATCGAGGTGTCTGTTGGCGTCCGGACTAGGCTTTCACCGTCGTCGTTCAACCAGTAGAGAGCAACCGATTGAATCACTCTAGGTGTACCGAAGTCAACTTCGAACCAATGAACGTCCGTATCTGATAGGGCCGTCGTCCATCGATTGGGCGGCGATTGATGATACCAATAGTTACCGTCAATCGCTTTCAATACGGCCGTTGATGCCGCCGTCGAGGATGCAGTGGCTTTGGGATAAAGTCCAAGCGAGTTGTTGACAGCCAAGTTGACTTGATAGTCCATTGGATCGACTGTTTCAACGGTGGATGGAAGGTCGATCTGTACGCGGGACAGATCTTTGGATGTGTGCACAACCTTGCCATTCACCTTCACTTGAAGTCCCTCGCCGGCTCGATACTTTTGTCCAGTTCGGTCCCAGACGATAGAGATGTCATGTTGACGATAACGCAGGTTATCGACGGCAAAATAGTCCCA
This sequence comes from Planctomycetota bacterium, assembly GCA_963204965.1. Classification (GTDB taxonomy): domain Bacteria; phylum Planctomycetota; class Planctomycetia; order Pirellulales; family Pirellulaceae; genus Aureliella. Next base: position 24,769 of record CAUJKA010000006.1, read on the forward strand.
GTCGGTTGCCAGCGGATCGATGGTCAAGCGTTCTGTGTCACTTGTTTGAATACCGATCAAGCCTGTTAGAACCAGATCGACAAAGCTTGAGTGAAAATAATGCTCGCTGTGGTTGTATCCGTCATGGCCCTCCCACGAGCCAGTGTCAGGATGACAAGCCTCAGCAATGTAGGGCTGGCCGTTCTTGCGATGAGACTTCGCGAATATTTGCAAAAGTCCGACGTAGTCGCGGCGAGTTACAAATTTCTGATCGTAGTTGTGTAACAGATTGGCCATCGCTTTGAGAGTCTGCGATGTTGCGTAGGGCCATGACTGACCGCTCCACCAACAACAGCTCGGGGAGAGATAGTACATCGGATCGTTCAGTTCGACAGATCGTGGACCGTACTTGGCTGCGAAGTAGTTTTCGTCCATCAAGAATTTCCAGGCCGCTTCGTAGCCTTTGTCTGGCAAGTTGAATTGCCAAGGCACAAAGCCGATCTCTTCCCGTCCGCGTTCGCTTCCCGCGTGCTTTCCCGTTTCGTAGACTAGCGACCCAGCGGCTACGTCAAACCCATCGCGAGTCTCTTTGTTCATGTTGCGGTGGAGGAAAAACTGACGCTTCGGATCCCAAAGCGATTGCTGCATGTTCTCCTTAATGCTCTTGGCTTTCTCCTTAAATTGGCTGGCTGTCGTCGAGTCGCCCTTCAGGTCCGCGACTTGCGCGATGGCTTGAGCATCGGCCCAAAGGTAGCTGTTGAGCGTTGGACGAAATCCTGGAGCTCCTCGCAAAATGTCCTGCGACTGACGGCTGTTGATGTTGAACTCCATGCCGTCGTCATGACCGTTCTGCCAGAAGAGCCCTTTGTCCGCGACGAAGTGCTTCTTCTCCCAGCCTTGGTAATTCTTGATCATGTCGGGCAATAGGTCACCGATCAGCTTGCGATTGGGATGGACGTTGTGGAGCGCCCAAATCGAATCGCTGAGCCAGCAACTGTAGTTTCTTGGCTGAGCTCCTGGAGTACGAAACCAATAGCGCGCGAAATCGTATCCAACTTGCGGCGATCGCAGCCAACGCGCTTCGTACATTTGATGACCGGCAGGGCAACTGATCGCACCATACTGTCCAGACCAAAACGGACGATCGATGAACTCAGTAAAGGTGTAGCCATCTTTAGGCGAACCATACACCAAATGCTTCGTCAATAACTCCCAGCGGTAGTAATAGGTAGTCGTGATGTCCGCATCGGGACAATCGAAGAACGGAATGTTCTGTTGGTACCATCGCCAGTCTTGGTTATCCCAAAACGTCTCTCGCTTTAGCACTTGGCTAGGATCAAGTACATCAAAGTGAGATGGAATTTGAATGCTGTTGATGTCAAGTATGTTTCCAGCGTTCAAGCTGGCAGCGTTGCTTGCTACGACTTCTTGCGCCGATGCGACTTGGAAAATCTGAGTGGAACTTAAAACGCAAGTGGCCAAGAGAAAGGCGAAGGAAATAGCAGGAAATTTATGTGACAACATAAGTTGGATTTTCAAGATGGGATACTTTTAAGTCGCTGCGTTCACGATCAACTTTTGCGATAGGGCTGCAAATAGTACAGAACTAGGTCGTCATGTCTTCTAGCTTGCCTCGCAGCTTTTGCATTCCTCGAAAGATCAAGCCTGCGACGGCTTCCGTCGACTTGCCTAGCTCTTCAGCGATTTGAGCCAGAGTTGATCCATGCCAGTACTTGAGCATAATCGCTTGTCGCTGCTCGGTAGTGAGCGTAAGCATTGCTTGAGCCAACGCGTTGGCTCGCTCTTGACGATGCATGGCAGCGCTGGGGGATGATGTTGTGGCCGTAAGCAAATTGGCCAATTGCAGCGACGAGTGTTCCAAGGCTTGCATCGCCTGCTCGCGGGTCACGTCGCGTCGCTGGCGAGAAAAATCGCGAGCGGTTGCCAGAAGCACGTTATTCAAAATGGTTCGCAGCCAGGCAGCCTTCTCGGCACCAGTCGATCCGCGGAATTGATCACGAGCCTGATAAGCCTGCATCATCGTCTGTTGAACAAGGTCCGCCGCATCTAGCTTGCTTTTCAGTCGATTGTGCATTTGGCTTTCGGCCAGCACGTGCAAATACGGTCGGTAACTCTCTAGATCTTCATCGGGGGGAACTGGCTGATCAATGTCTGTCATGTCGGCTTTTCGATTCCACGAGTTGGGTTAGAATGGGGCGTCTAAGTTCAAATTCCGCCTTTGGAGTTTTGACTAACCGTTCGTTGATGATACGGTTCGTGACTAATATTGTAACGAACTCCATTCTACCACACGTCGATCTCAGTCGACACTTTCTGCCCTTCCGGGTGCCATACGGGCTAAGGCACCAAAGATGAATCCATCAAAGTCGAATAAGTTGCGTCGGCACATCTGTTTCGAAGCTGCGCGAGCCATGTATTATCGGCAAGAGTCCGAGTACTACCGCGCCAAACAAAAGGCGGCTAAACGCATTTGCAAAGGATGGGTCAAGCCTTCGGACTTGCCGAGCAATGCAGAAATCCGCGACGAGATCCAAGCGTTGGCGCGGCTGCACGAAGGTGACCGTCGGCTCGACAATCTCAAGCAAATGCGGCTGGTCGCTTTGCGCATCATGCGGTTGCTCGAACGGTTTAAGCCCAAGCTAATCGGCAGCACGCTAACGGGCCACGTGCGACAAGGTTCCGATATTGATATCCACGTTTTTTCCGATAGCGTCGAATCGATCGGGATGACCCTCGATCAACAGATGCTCTTCTATGACGTCGAGCGAAAGGAGGTTCGCAAGAATGGCGAGTCTCGGATATTTACGCACATACACTTAAAAGATCAGTATCCTGTCGAGCTAACCATCTATCCCGCCAAGATGGTCTCGCACACCTTTACCAGTTCGATCACCGGCAAGGCGATCGAGCGAGTGTCGATTGCTGAACTCGAGCAGTTGCTGGCAACCGAATATCCCGAATTGGAGCTTGATCAGACTCTAGATCAGATGGACGAAATGCCCGATCGTTTTCAGCTCTACACTGCTCTGCTTTTGCCGCTGGAAAATGTCAAGCAACATCCCAAGTATCATCCCGAGGGCGATGTGCTGTATCATTCGTTGCAAGTCTTTGATCTAGCCGTAGATCAACTGCCTTACGACGAAGAGTTTCTTCTGGCAGCTTTGTTACATGACATTGGCAAAGGCATCGACGCTCAAGATCACGTGACGGCAGGACTGGAAGCTCTAGACGGTTTCATTAGCCAACGAACTGCATGGTTGATCGAGCACCACATGGAAGTGCACCGCATTTACGATGGTTCGATCGGCTCGCGTGCTCATCGGCGCTTGCGCGAAAATCCAAGCTATGAAGAGCTTCTGCTACTTGGGCAGTGCGATAGAGAAGGACGCGTCGCCGGAGTTCAAACCCGCGAACTGGACGAGGCGATTGAACTGATACGCGAGTTGTCGTACATGTGCGAATAGTTGCTTCTCCTCGTGCTCGTCTGCTTACCCAGCCCAGTCCACTGGCCCGATTCGATTGGCTAAGCTTTGAATGCGAAAGAATCCCGTTGGAACCGGGAGCGACTCTTAATAGTCGCTCCTGTCTCCGACGGGATTTTCTTCATTCGGATGTGCGAGACGATGCGCTTCGAGTGAAACTAACTTCCAACACTAACGGCGGGCCAAGGCCCGGTTCTTTCGCTACGCCAAGATCTTTGTTGCAACTTGCCCTGCAACATCGGTCAAGCGAAAATCGCGGCCGGCGTAGGCGTAGGTCAATCGCTGGTGATCCATGCCCAAAAGGTGCAGCAGAGTTGCGTGGAGATCGTTGACATGCATTTTGTCTTCAGCGGCATAGTAGCCATACTCGTCGGTGGCTCCGTAGGCCATTCCGCCTTTCACGCCGCCACCAGCCATCCACATTGTAAAGCCATGAGGATTATGATCGCGTCCGTTGTTTCCTTGCGCAGTCGGAGTTCTGCCGAACTCGCCGCCCCAAAGAACCAACGTATCTTGCAGCAACCCACGATCCTTCAAGTCTTGTAGCAGGCCAGCGATAGGCTTGTCGACTTCGGCGGCGTTTTTGGTGTGTCCTTGGTAAAGATCCGAGTGCTGGTCCCACTGGACCTCGCTATCGGAGTGTGTCACCTGAACGAATCGTACGCCGCGTTCGATAAACCGCCGAGCCATCAAACACTGTCGGCCAAAGTTTGCCGTGACTGGATCGTCGATGCCATATTGCTGATGAGTGCTCGCCGACTCCTGCGAGAAGTCTTGAGCTTCCGGCATCGAGGCTTGCATGCGAAAGGCCAGTTCGTATGAATCCAGACGCCCTAACAACGCCGCTTGCTCAGTGGAACTCAACTGCGAGTCCATCTGCTCGCGATTCAATCCAGTGATTAAATCAACTTGGCGGCGTTGTTGTTGAACGTCCAGATATTGATTGCGAATGTTGCGGACTTGTGCCTTGGTCGAAGGTTGACTGGCATTGCCAATCGGAGTTCCCTGACAATGAGCGGGCAGAAATGCCGAGCCCCAGTTGTTGACTCCACCATGCGCTAAAGTCGGGCAGATTGTGACAAAGGCTGGTAGGTTTTCGTTCTCTGTACCCAAACCGTAAACGACCCACGAACCCATGCTCGGCCGTACAAATTGATCGCTGCCTGTATGCAGCTTTAGCGCTGCACCACCGTGAGCTGGGTTCGTTCCGTGCAGCGATCGAAGGATGCAAAGATCGTCAACATGTTTGGCTACGTGCGGAAACAAATCGCTGACCGGCAATCCGCTCTGTCCGTGTTGCTGAAAGCGCCACGGTGATCGCAAGAGATTTCCCTGAGCCGCGAAGGTGACTCGGGGCAGTGCAAACGGCAAGGGCTTGCCATGATCACGATCCAGCATGGGCTTCGGATCAAAGGTATCTACGTGCGATGGTCCACCCTTCATGAACAAAAAGATCACTCGCTTCGCGCGAGCAGCAAAGTGAGGTTGCTTCGAAGAAAGAGGAGACTGAGTCTGAGTTGACGGACCGTCGTTGGCTTGAAGAGTGTTGCTAAACATTAGCGAAGACAGCGCTACCTGCCCAAAGCCAACGGCTGACGTCTGGAGAAGTCTTCGGCGATTAAGCAAGCCGCTGATTGATTCAGCCATGTTTGACTCAGCCATGATTCACTTCACATTCAGAAAATCGTTACTTGCCAAGGCGGCTTGGACAACAGTTGCCCAAACTTGCAATTCCACTTCAGAAGAAACCAGAGTCGCATCAAGTCGTCCAGATTCCATCGATTGAGCGACGAAATCAAGACACTTGCCCATCTCGCCTCGCGTTGGCGGCCTAGCCATCAAACGAAGGAACAGTTCATTCAACCGTTGATCCGCTCGATCATATTTTGCGATTAAGATGCCAGCCAACTCGGACGCTGAATCCATGACCAGCGAGTTGTTCATCAGCAGCAGTGATTGAGGTGCGACGGTAGTTTGACTTCGACGACCGGTGGGCATCGTTGGATCGGGAAAATCGAACTGCTCTAACAATGTGTATAGGTTGTTACGGATGATCGGCAGATAAGACGTCCGGCGTAGGCTCTCGTATCGAGTGTGATCAATCGAAGTGTGGTCGAAGACGAACTGTCGATTTCGCAGCGGCACCGTCTTTCCTGTAAGTTGACAGTCTAAGCGACCGCTGACCGCGAGGATTGAATCGCGAAGCTGTTCGGCGTCTAGACGATGAATCGGAAATTTCCAGAGCAATCGATTCTCTGGATCCAATTGCTCTGACTTGGAGCTATCTGGATGCAGCGACGCCATTTGATAGGTACTGGAGTTTAGGATCATGCGGTGAAGTTCTTTTAGCGACCAACCCGATTGCATGAATCGACGCGCCAGCCAGTCCAGCAACTCGACATTCGAAGGCGCATCACCTTGGACACCAAAGTTCTCCGTACTGTTGATTAAGGCGCTTCCGAAGTGCCACCCCCACACACGATTGACGATCACACGAGCCGTTAACGGATTGTCGGTGCTTGTTAGCCAGTTAGCCAGCTCCAATCGACCACTGCCATGATCGGAGAAAATCGGGTCAACGGTCGAGGTCAGTAGAACCGTCGGAAAGTTGCGTGGGGTCAATTGCCCAAGGTTCAAATGGCTACCGCGAATATGAATTGCCAACGACGGAACTGCACTGGCATCGCACACTCCCATTGCCGTAGCTCGATCAATGGCACTACTTTCGATCACACGGGCCTTTTCCATCAACTGGTAGTACTCTGCCAAAGTCACATCGTCGAGTGCGTATTCTGGTTGCGGAGGAATCGATAAGAATGCTGCTGGATCGGAGCGTTCCTTACGAGCCTCTTCAAGTTGCGGATCGCTTAGCGTAGTCGTCTTGGGGTCGGCCTTTTTCGCTTCTTCTAAAGCCGCGTCAACTCGGGAGTAGAGTTGAGCGTAGTGTGACTTCAGCTCATCGGGCTGACTCACCAAGCGATGCCAAGGTTTGTAAAAGCTCGCATCCCGTTGGTTTTCGATGTGAGTGCGACAATAGTGCAAGATGCGTGGATGCAGATCAAGTGGCTTAGCTACCTCGGCGACCTGGACCAAGCTTGCACCGATCGGAAGCTGTGAAGCGGCCATTAGATAGTCCGCAGCTTTGGCTCGCGCGGCTTGGCGAATCTTCTCGTAGGCGTCCGATTTGAATTTCGCCGCAGCTTGCTTCGCCGCAGCAATCTCGGCTTCCACCGCCTTTAATGTGTCGCTTGAGTTGGGATCGTGAAGCGCATGTTCGTACCAATACTTGATGGCTCCGAAGCGCTCGTCCGCAAAGGTTCTTGTACCTTTGAAGATTGCGGCTAAGGCGTAGTAGTCTCGTTGAGTGATCGGATCGAATTTGTGATCGTGACAACGAGCGCAACCTAGAGATAGCCCGAGAAATGTTTTGCCCAAAGTATCGATCTGTTCATCGATGGTATCCATCGTCAATTTTTCAACATCGGGCTCGGCCAAAACCTTGGCTCCCAAGGCCAAGAAACCCGTCGCAGTCCGCGTTTCATCGCTGGCATGTGGTAGAAGGTCCCCAGCAATCTGCTCTTGTACAAACAGATTGAAGGGCTTGTCGTTGTTCCATGCGTTGATGACATAGTCTCGGTAACGCCAAGCGTTTCCGTAAGCGATGTTTTCGTCCAAACCATTGGAGTCAGCATAGCGAGCAACGTCTAACCAATGTCGTCCCCATCGCACGCCGTACTGAGGCGATGCCAGTAGACGTTCGATCAAATCTCGGTAGGCACTTGGCGACACATCCGCTACGAACTGTTCGACCTCGTCGACTGTTGGCGGAAGCCCCGTCAAATCTAAAGTGACTCGGCGGATCAATGTACGTTTGTCTGCCAATGGCGCCGGAGCTATCTGTTTTGATTCCAAATTGCTATGGATGAAATGGTCGATCGGTGATTGCGGCCATGAGGGATTGTTGACCGCCGGTAAATTTGGCGCCGATACAGGGCGGAATGACCAAAACTGTTTGCCAGCCTCTAGACTCATTCCCATGGCAGGATGCGATTGTTTGGAGCCTGCAGTGGACTCGCGTGGATCTGGTGCGTCCAATTCAATCCACTGACGCAGCCACTCAAGTTGTTGGTCGTTCAGTCGCCCCTTCGGCGGCATCTGCAGATTTTCGTGCTGATAACTTACTGCTTTAAGGAGTAGGCTATCTTTGTGTTTTGGACCGAGGAGAATTGCTCCGCCCGATTCGCCGCCGCTCAACAGTTGCTGACGAGACTCAACCGATAGGCCGCCATTGAGTTCCTTGCCCGAATGACATTCGTAGCAATGTTCAACCAAGATCGGCCGAATCTTAGTTTCAAAGAACTCGATATCTTTGGGCGAAAAGGCTTTCGGAGAATCGACCGCAGGCCTGTCATCGTTGGACTGTTGAGCGATTGAGTTGGTCGGGGCGAAAAGCGTGGTAGCAGCGACACATAGCCAAGCTGCAAGAATAGCGATTAGGCATCGCCCAGATCGTTGCTGTTGGGAGGCTGACTGAGTTTGTTTTAGAAAGCCATGCATGATTGATGGGGGGATGGAGTCATGGCGAGATTTGGAGGGGCGATACAAGGCGGGAGCTTTATTATAGCTCAAATGTCTCGTTCCAGTGTACGAAAACGACTGACTTGTAAGGTCTAACCTGAGATCCCGAAACGCGTCGTGCCCTGTTTGAATT
>CAUJKA010000007.1 GCA_963204965.1 Planctomycetota bacterium
TTCGATGAAAAGCTCGAATCGTTCGGCCACACGCGAATCAGACTCGAAAATCTTGGCTAAGGCTGATTGACTAGCTGGATAGTGCGTAACGATCTCGGGTTGATCGAAACCTAGCTTGGGCTGCACAACTTCTGAGAACAGCAAGTTCAACCAATCGTCGCGATCACTGCTCCAGCTATGATCAACGCCAAGTTCTTTTGCAACTGCCACTGCTGCGAGTTCATCCACCGCGCAGGTTAGCGGACAGATTCCGGCATGATCGACAAACGCTTGCTGGTAGGTTGTCGACTTAGGCTTCCAAGCAGGATTGACGGCGACCATCAAGTCTGCAAGCAGTTTTGTTGCTGCCGAAAAATCATCGGCAACTCGATACCACTCAATCATCGTGAACTCGGGATTATGGTGTTTCCCCCGTTCACCCGCTCGAAAGACCTGTGATATCTGGTAGATTCGCTGAGCCCCATTGGCCAGAAGTCGCTTCATGCCAAACTCTGGCGAGGTCTGTAAGTAGAAATCTTGATTCACAAATCCGCCAAGGCCCAGCGACTTCCCAGGAAGCACGACAGGATCGATATGCCGATCGATCACGGTGTCTTGGCTGACGATGGGAGTGTGAACTTCGATGAATCCAGCTTCGTAGAAGAACTTACGGATGCTCCAGAGAATATCGCCCCGCAACTGTAGATTTTGAGCGGTAATCGTGGGCTGCCATGCTGAGGTTGAAGTCATCGTTTTTCTTTAGGAGCGAGATTCAGCTATAATGAAGTCCATTGGTTCTAACAACTTTTGCTGGATCGAAAAGTCGCGATCATGAAACTCAAGGAACTTGGTGAATTCTGCAGACGAATGGCAATTGGACTTCGTGCAGGAGTCGACATTTTGCGGATTCTGCAAACCGAGCAAAACATGGGTACGCAGCAACATCGCCAAGTCATGGCCAGCGTTGACGCTAAGCTGCGCAGCGGAAGTACGCTCGCCGAAGCCATGAAAGCCCAGAATCGCTACTTTCCCGAACTGCTCGTGCAGATGGTTCATGCCAGCGAGCTTGCCGGACGAACCGACTCGATCTTCAGCTACATGGCTCAGTATTACGAGCAACTCAAGAAGACTCGCGGCGACTTCTTCCAACGCATCAGTTGGCCGTTGATTCAATTGGGACTGGCTGTAGGTATCATCGGTGTCGTCATCTTGATTCAAGGCGTCGTGTCACCAAACTCGACCTATGATGCTTCGGGATTCAACTTACGAGGCTTTCAAGGGTTCGTGATCTATTGCCTGGGGGTGCTGCTTGTTTTTGGAGCGATCGGAACGGTGATTTTTGGCATTTGGAAGAATTGGTTCGGTTGCCACCGCGTGCTGACTCCGATTGTGCAAAAGATTCCGCAACTCGGGACCGCGATTGTGACGTTAAGCATGTCGCGGCTGAGCATAACCCTTTCGATGCTGCTGAACGCAGGAGTCGACGCGTCGCACGCGGTGAAGCAGGCGTTCTTAGCAACTGGCAATCAGTATTTTATGGGCGGTCTTAAGCCAGCTCTGGAAGAGATCCGCAAAGGGTCAAGTTTTGGAGATGCGTTTGAAAAGTCCGCCGTCTTGCCACAAGATTTTATCGATGCCGTTCGCGTTGGAGAACTCAGCGGTACCGAAACCGAATCGCTCGACCACTTAGCCGTTCAGTATCAGACTCGCGCCGCTAGCGCGCTCAATACGATCGCGACCATTGCCAGCGTGACCATTTGGGTCTGCATCATGATCTTCATCGGCTTCATCATCCTACGCATGGCCTTCAAGTACCTGAATCTCATCAACAGCTTCATCAACGACCCGATGAATGCTTAGACTTCCGTTGGGTTACTCGTCATAGAATTCTTAGCATCTCATGAGCAAACAACCGGCCTTTCGAGCTTTCACTAAAGAGCTCTTCTCATTCATGGAAGAACTTTCCGCAAACAATCGACGCGAGTGGTTTCAGGAGAACAAAGATCGCTATGAACAATATGTGCTTCAACCGTCGCTCGAATTTATCGCGACGATACAGAAGCCAATCATGAAGGTCTCACCAGTCATCACCGCAGTGCCAAAACGAGTTGGTGGTTCGTTGATGCGGATCTACCGTGACACACGGTTCAGCAAAGACAAGACGCCATTCAAGTCGAATGTGGGTATCCACTTTCGGCATGAGTTAGGCAAGGACATTCATGCGCCCGGCCTGTATGTGCATTTGGAACCAGGCAACTGTTTTCTGGGTGCTGGACTATGGATGCCACCTTCGGAACCTTTGGCTAAAATTCGACATGCGATCGCCGACAACTCCAAGGCATGGAAACGCGTCAGAGAGGACAAGAAGTTTGTCGCGAAATTCAAGTTTGATGGCGAACCTCTCAAGTCAGCTCCGCGCGGTTATGCCAAAGATCATCCGATGATCGAGGAGATTAAGTCCAAGAGCTTTGCGGCGATGGCAACGATCAAGCAAAGCGAGCTCACATCCTCTAATTGCGTTGCCACGATCGTAGATTACTTTCGAGACTCTCGACCGTTGATGCGATTCCTCTGTGAGGCACTCGACCTGCCTTGGTAGCTTTCCCTAACCTTTCGTAACTTCCCGCCCAGCCCCGCCCCACCTTCCTCCTTCCTTCAAACCCAAAGGCTCTCCGCCATGCTCATCAAACGCCGCGATTTTCTAGCTGGTTCGTCAGCGATTCTTGTGGGATCATCTTTCGCAACACGACCCATTCACGCCTCCAAGAATACAAAGCTGCGAGTCGCATTTATCGGTGTAGGTGGACGCGGGGGTGGAAATCTTAACTCAGTCGCTCAAGATGTAGACGTGGAAGTCGTGGCACTATGCGATGTTAATGCGCAGAGTCTAGATTCAGCAGGTAATCGTTATCCCAAGGCGCGCCGCTACAAAGACTATCGACAGCTCTACAAGCAAACCGACGATATCGATGCTGTTGTGGTTAGTACGCCCGAACACTCGCACGCTTTTGCAACGTTGCCAGCCTTAAAGCAAGGCAAACATGTGTACTGCGAAAAACCGCTGACGCACAACATTGCGGAGTCCAGGTTGATTACGCAAGCTGCCGCCAAAGCCAAGGTTGCCACGCAGATGGGAACGCAGCTTCATGCTTCGGCTAACTTTCGTCGAGTCGTCGAACATATCCAAGGTGGATCGATCGGCAGTGTTAGCGAAGTTCACGTTTGGGTTGATCGAGCTTGGGGCTTGCAGAGCAAAGAGGACTCGGATGCGAACAAGGACCTCATTCACATCACTGAGCGCCCGATCGCATCGATGCAACCGCCCGAGTATCTCGACTGGGATCTCTGGATTGGTCCAGCTCCCTATCGTCCGTATCACGAATGCTACTTCCCGGGACCGCGTTGGTATCGATGGTGGGACTTTGGAAGCGGGACGATGAGCGATCTGGGAAGTCACTGGAACGACATGCCTTTCTGGGCACTGAATCTTGATGCACCGACACGAGTCCGCGCGGAGGGGCCGGCTCCACATGCCGAGTTGGCTCCAGCGTCGATGATTGCGCATTACGATTATCCA
>CAUJKA010000008.1 GCA_963204965.1 Planctomycetota bacterium
TACTCCTTACTCCTTACTCCTTACTCCTTACTCCTTACTCCTTACTCCTTACTCCTTACTCCTTACTCCTTACTCCTTGCTCCTTGCTCTTCTCAAGCAAGAAGACCTGGATCATCGTTCCCGTTGTAAAGGCATGGACTATTGCACCTGTAGCTGGTTCAACCTCAGCGGCAGCCTCGCGGACTTGGCGACCTGTCAGTAGTTCGATCTCTTTTCGGAACGCTTCGGAGGAAGAAGCGAACAGCTCGCGATGAAAGTCCTGAACCTTGTTCGCGCCCTCTGAGCTCTTCGAAAGAGCTCGTTCAGCGGGTGAGAGAGCGACATTCAATGTTATCACCAATGTCTCGTCGCTTAGAACGACGGAGACGGCTGTTGGACGATGGCCGGTCGTTTCCAGTTGAAAGTTGGAGGCCGCTTCAGCAATCTTCTGTACGGCCGTCGAGTCATTCTTGTCCATTTTGTGCTCTAATTGGTTTGCATTCCATGTTGTAAAACAAAAAAAGCCGACGTGGCGAGTCACTCGAAAAGTGATTCGCCACGTCGGCTTACTGTTAACGAGCCCTCGGAAGGTATCCGTTGCTCTTTATTAGTCATCCATACTTGTAATCGGCAGTTTTCTGGTAGCCGACATTGTCTTCTAAGCTATGCTATGCCCTGATGATCATTCGGTCAACGCATTGCAGCGGCAATAGACTCAAGGATCGTACCTTATTAAATACGGAATGATCGAATGAAATCCAAAGGTGAGATCGAAGCCGCCGTTTGCAAGGTCATCTCACTCTTTGAGCAAGAGTATATGGGACGCGGACCCAAAGATATTCGCACCTATTTGTTAGGCGATCTTTTGGTAATTCGCATGCAAGGCGTGCTAACCGCTGCAGAACAGCATCTCGTCAAGACGCTTCCCGTCGAAAAAGGCCGCGATCTACTGAAGCAGGTTCGAACCCAACTTATTGAAACGGCTCGACCGATTCTAGAAAAGCTGATCCTGGACATCACTGGTTGCCCCGCCAAAAGTTTTCATCATGACATTAGCACGACGACTGGCGAAGAGGTAATTCTTTTCTCGCTCGACGGTGAGCCCGAGTGCCGCGAAGTGAAGCGGTAGACGCACATTGACTTCTCGCAAAACTGATAGTCTTCAGACTAAGAGTTCAATCGCCAAAGCGTGAAGTTAAGCGCCGCAGCAAAAGAACTCCAAGCCAAATAGGGCAACAGCAGCAACGCCGCGGATGGCTTGACCTTCCAGAACGCTCCGATTGTTGCCATCAAAGCCAACCACAGCATGCAGATCTCAACGAAGGCCCAGCCCATCTGATGTGCTCCGAAGAAGATCGGCGTCCATAGGGCGTTGAGAACAAGCTGCGTAACAAATAGGCTCAGGGCAACTCTTTGTCGCTGCCATCCACCAACTCGCCAGACTTGCCAGGCCGCGACCGCCATCATGCAATAGAGCGTTGTCCAAACCGGACCAAATATCCACGATGGCGGATTCCAACTGGGCTTGTTCAAGCTCATGTACCAATCACCAGTTGAAACAAAGACTCCACCCAATGCGGCTAAGAAGCAAAGCGCCAGCCAACCGCCAAGAGCCAGCGTGTCTTTGGTGTTGTTGACGGAAACGGAAGCTGCTTGAGTTGACATGTGAAAATCCAAAAGAACTTGGCGTGGCTAATTCCTGAGCCGCCTTGATACTAACCGCTTCGATAACTTCGACAATGACCGGTGTAGCAGTTTGGAGACGTTTTGCCGGTCAGTTGCAGGGGACTTATGCGGAGTCTCTGTTGCCTTATCGGCTTCAACACGTATGGTTCTCTTAAGACAGAACTGCATCTAGAGCAATTGGATGCATGGGAACGCTGTAGGAAGACTCAATAAAACACACTTCGCAAGTTGGAGTGTTGGTTATCAAGTAGGCCGATTCGACTGGGCACATCCAAGTGTCCAGTCGCATCGGCCTTTTTTTATTCCTAGTTGGAAAGAAAAGGAATCGCAATGAGATCGAAATTGGAAAAGCACGATTCAGGCGCGGAGATGTCACCTTTCGTGGTCATCGAATCCGTAAATCCTGCTTCAGCACTTCAGACTGAAGCTGCTGTTGATCGAAAAGTTCAAGAGTTAGTCACTGAAGCCTTGGAAGGCCACGTCTGGCTTCCCAACTACATCGATGCCTTTGTCAAAAATGGATGGGTTACATTGACCGGACTGGTCACTTGGGACTTTGAGCGAATGTCTGCGGTACACAATATTAAGAAGATCGAAGGCGTTCGTGGTATCCAATGCAAGATTGAACTCAATCAACCTTGGGTTTATGACGATTTGAAACAGTCAATCGCAACAGCACTAAAGCAGCAGGTACGGCTTGAGCTAGCTGCGACCTACGCGATTACTCCCAATGTCAAGTCCACTCTTCCGAAGAAAACGTTCATGGCTTGATCAAAATCTCAAAACAACGCCCAAACATTCCCGCAAGTGCTATCGAGGGACTTGCAGAGTGTGCTTTCAATTCACCTGCCTTAAGAACTTTTTTAGAAGAGAATTAACGATGAATTCAACAACTGCCGCTCGGGCACTAGACTCCTGCGCTAGCAAGCCCTGCTGTTCCATGGACCAGTCAATAGCCAAAATCTCACCCGACTTTTGGATAGCCGCTGCATTAGGCTCAATTGGGCTCTCACTCATGCTTAAGCTCAATGGAAAGCGCGACGACAGCCGCTTTGTTGGCGACTGGGCTGCTCCCTTCTTGCTATTGGGTGTCTACACAAAGCTCGTCAAGCTTGAACAAAGGAGTCCAGCTCTCGAAGGCTCCAGAACACAAATTCTGTAATCCGCTGGCATCTTCAAGCGTGGTCCAAGCTAAAGCGAACCCATGCTTTCCATTCTTGTGTTTGCCAGATTTGTCAAGTCGGAAGCTTAGTGGTCCGAATGGAGTTCTCGACAGTGAATCCATTCGGACCATTTCCATTCTTCTTCACAGGATTCGCACCGAGCACAATGACTACTTGATGGTGTTCGTGATCGTCCACTAGGTTTACCACAAAGTCAAATTGTTCAACTCCGTCTAGCGACAGTGACTGAACAGCGCTACCTGCCTGAGTGCACTCAACAGTTATGTGATAGTTTGTCGATCGGAAGCGATAGTGAACTTGATAAGAGTTCCAGTCGCGCGGAGGCTTGGGAGTGAAGGTCAACTTGTCGACTTCCAAGTGAATACCCAACAAGGATTCAATCACTAGTCGGTACATCCAACCGGCAGAGCCTGTGTACCAAGTCCAACCTCCTCGACCCACGTGAGGCTGAACACCATACACATCAGCGGCAACCACATAGGGTTCAACGCGGTACTTCGCAATCTGATCCTTCGTTGCTCCATGATGGATCGGATTGATCATTGCGAAGATCTCCCAAGCCCGCTCCACATCGCCCATTTCAGCGAATGCCATTGCCGTCCAAATTGCTCCGTGAGTGTACTGACCACCGTTTTCACGAACGCCGGGAACATAGCCTTTGATATAACCAGGATTGAGCGTCGAATGATCGAATGGTGGGTCGAGCAACAAGACAATGCCGTCGTCCTTACGAACTAATCTCTGGTACATGCTCTCCATAGCTGGAGTGGTTCGATCATGCGTGCCGGCACCTGAAAGAACCGACCAACTTTGCGATATCGAGTCGATACTGCACTCGGCGTTCTCGGAAGAACCCAACGGCGTACCGTCGTCGAAATAGGCCCTTCGATACCAACCGCCATCCCAAGCGGATTGTTCAATGTTGCCTCGCAGTCGGCCAGCCTCAAGTTCCAAACGATCGGCAGTTGCATGATCGTCGCTTCGTTTGGCAAGTACTATGAAACGGTTGAGCACCTCGTAGAGAAAGAACGCTAACCAAACACTTTCGCCTTTGCCTTCGTGGCCGACTAGGTTCATGCCATCGTTCCAATCACCACAGCCCATGAGCGGCAAGCCGTGCGTTCCGAATCGTAACGAGCGATCGATTGTCCTCAACGCGTGTTGATAGACATTGCCAATCTCCTCGGACACTTGCGGCAGGTCATAGTTCGCCTCTTCCTCGTCGTGGAGCAGCCGCGAGTCAAGGTACGCAAGTCGCTCATCTAAAATGCCTGTATCACCAGTCATTTCCACATAACGACAAAGCGCTAGCGGTAGCCACAAAAGGTCATCCGAGAAATGAGTTCGCACGCCCCGGCCTACCGGAGGATGCCACCAATGTTGCACATCACCCTCGCGGAACTGCCGCGATGCCGCTCGCAAGATCTGCTCGCGATACAGCCCTGGCTCGGCGTGTACCAAAGCCATGGAATCCTGCAGTTGGTCGCGGAATCCATAGGCTCCACCCGATTGATAAAAGCCTGATCGAGCCCACATCCGGCATGAGAGTGTTTGATAGATCAGCCAACCATTGGCCAGAAAGTTCACAGCTGGATCGGGAGTTTCCACGTGGACAGCTCCCAAAGTTTGGCTCCAGTAATGCCAGACTTCTTCGAGCGCACGGTAGCTGTTGTCGACTCCCTTCGACTTCAGGATCAGCGATCTTGCTTCCTCTTCATTGTGAGCCGCTCCAAGAGTGAACATTACAGTCTTCTCTTCTCCGTTCTCCAGCGAGAAGTGTGTCTGAATTGCCGTGCATGGATCAAGGCCAGCGCCGCCGCGATTGGAAAGTTTGGTACGGTGCATCGCTAAGGGATCTGAAGGACTTCCATTGCGTCCTAGGAATTCACTGCGATCGCAAGTGAATGTTCGGTTGGACTCGCTGCAATCCACGAATGCGACTCGATCCGCAAACTCCGGACTATAAGGATTCCTTGCAAAGATTGCTCCCGTAACGCTATCCAAGTCGGTCGAGACATGCATCAGAGACTTACTGCGAACTTCGCCGAGTACCCATTCCCAATAACCTGTCGCCGATAGCACTCTTGGCCTACCGGAGTTGTTGGTGATTTTGAGTCGAGCGAATTTGACGGGGTCGGTCGTCGAAACATAGATGCATAGCTCTGTAGTAATACCATCTTCGCGATGATCAAAGATGCTGTAGCCAAATCCATGCCGCGCAACGTAAGTTTGATTGCCTCGCGCGGGGCTTGGAGTTGGCGACCAGAACTTTCCTGTCTCTTCATCGCGGAGATAGATCGCTTCGCTTGTTGTGTCGGAGATCGGATCGTTGTTCCATGAGGTGAGCCGATACTCATGGCTGTTCTCGAACCAAGTGTAAGCACTACCGCTTTCGGAGATCACAGTTCCGAGCTTGTCATTGGCGATAACATTCACCCATGGCGCAGGAGTGGCAACTCCCGGCGGCATCGTGATTACGTATTCCCGTCCATCGCGACTGAAGCCTCCTAGTCCATTGTCAAATGCCAGATCGCGTGTAGAGACAAACGGATCTGTCGAGGGCTCAAGCTTTCTGCTTGGTCGAAGCCTTGGCATCAAAGGCTCAGGACGATTCCTTCGATTGATTTGATCAAGCATCGGCCCTGCGTCGTCTTGCAAGACGACTCTTGCAACAGTCTGCAGGAGTGATCGATCCTCTTCAGACATCTGCTCACCTCGACGAACAAACACGCCGCCAGGACGATCGACCAACGCGGCTTCAGGGCTGGCTGAAACAATATTCAAGATCGATTCTTGCATCGCTTGTCGGTAGACCGAGTCGTCCTCATTCCAGATAACCAGATCAACGCTCAGGCCTTTCATTCTCCAATAGGCGTGTGCTCGAACGGCTTCGCGAATCAGATCCAATTGCTCGGGATCGCGAATTCTCACCAAAACAATGGGAAGATCTCCCGAAATGCCATAACTCCACAAGCCAGACTGACCGCGTCGATTCTGCAGCAGTATGTTCGCGTTGGCTCGTCGAAGTGCCGATGCGTAAATGATCGAGCCTGCCAATCGACTGTAGGTAAGCGCTTCCGATTCCGTGGCGTTCAGCTGTTGAAGCATGATCAGACCACGTGTCCAAGCTAGATCGAAGACGCGATCAGCCAAAGTTGGATCGCTGTACTTCTCAACCATCGCTTGTACCAACGTTCGGGATTCGGCAGCACCGGTAATCACATCTACTGTCACCGTTTCGTTGGGCTGCAACTGCACAACCTTACGGATACTTACAATCGGGTCGAGCACTGCGCCTTGGCTGTTGGAGAGCGACGACCGACTAACAAAAGCTGCCGGTGAAGCGATCGTGCTACCGCGTCCCACAAACCGCATACGATCCGTCTCATAAGAGGTCTCACCAACTTGCCGCCCGTTGGTAGTCATCATATGAGCTAACCATGGCGGTTGCTCCTCGACCGATCGTGGACGTCGCGTGCCAAGAATTGCCGATCGAGATTGGACCAGTTCTGTTTGGACGAACAAGTTACTAAAAGCCGGATGCGATTCGTCATGCATCTGCGGTGCGATCACAACTTCCGCATAGCTCGTGATCTCTATGTTCCGGACTCGATCAGAGCGATTGGTCAACTTGGTACGACGGATTTCCAAGTCATCTTCGGAAGCAACACTCACCATCGTATGCGATTCGATCTGATGATCAGTGCGACGATACTCGGCGCGTGCTTGTGTGAATATCGCTTCGTATTTCGTTGCCTGATGAGCGGTTGGTTGCCACGTGGTTGACCAAAGTTCGTTGCTATCCAAATCGCGTATGTAGCAGAAATTACCCCAACAGTCTCTCGTGGGATCTTCGCGCCAACGTGTGACCGACAGCCCCCGCCAACGACTATAGCCTCCTCCAGCGCTCGTAATGGCCACGTGGTACTGACCATTGGACAGCAGGTGGACTTCCGGCTCTGGCGACGAAGGATCGGTAAGCACTCGCATCGTGCCCATTTGATCGACCTGAGCGGTACGATGAGCGTTGGTTTCGTTGGCATGTGGAAATAGCGGTACAGTGTTGCGAGGGATACGCTCTTGCAACAATAGGTCGCACGAACGAAGCGAAAGATCTGCGTTGAATCTCTTCTGCATGGGCTTATCCAGAAGCACGTATGCAAACGATAAAAGACTCATTCCAGCGTGGTGAGCCATATACTGTCGAATGGTGATACTTGTGACGCCAGGAGGCAATCGCGATGTCGTGTAATCAATCGCCTCGTAGAATCCAAAGCCGCCCGATCGACCTTCTTTAGCTAGTTGTTCTAAATTGCGGCAAGCCAAGTTTGGCGAAACCATCAAGGCCAGCGCCGAAGCATACGGAGCGATAACAACATCGTCGGCTAAACCGCGCTTGAGTCCCAAGCCTGGAACACCAAAGGCCCGATATTGATAATTCAGCTTGAGGTCGAAGGCGTTGTAGCCCGATTCCGATACGCCCCAAGGAACACCGCGCTGACGACCATACTCGATCTGCCGCGAAACAACAGCTTGGTAAGTTTGATCTATCAGAGTGTGATCATAGGTGGGCATCACCAGCAGCGGCATCAAATACTCGAACATCGATCCGCTCCAACTCAGCAGCGCCGACTCGCCTTTGGTGCTGGTCAGCAATCGCCCCAGCGCGAACCAATGCTCTTGTCCAATCTGTCCCTGCGCGATCAAGACATAGGTTGCCAGTCGAGCTTCCGAAGCCATCAAGTCGTAGCAGCCGGAGTCGATCTGATTCTCGGTGACGTTAAAGCCAATCGCAAAGAGATCTCTTAGCTTGCTCTCTAAGAATCCGAAATCCATCGTTGCGAATTCGAGACACTGCCGGGTTAGCTGCTCAATTTCGGCAATCCGTTTCGATGCGACCTTTGCCGATTCTCGGGCGACTTCATTGAGCTCGGATAACCATTGCCCGATCTCTAACGTGCTGTCTTTACCGGTGGTCTTCAACTGTTTCGCTGATCGAATCGAATCAATCAATGGAGAGATTGTTGACGGAAGACTTGCAAGCGATCGCAAAGTTGGCGTTTGCTTAACTTCGCCAAGTTGCTTTTGTAAGGCCTCTAGATGTTCAATTTCTCTCGGTGAAAGGACGCTCCACGAACTCGCAGAGAGAGGTGGCAGTTTCATCAAAGGCGATAACGGGCTTAGATCTTCAAGTTGCTGCAAACACGTCGTTGTCACAGCCCGGCTCCACCATGAGAGCTCGTTGTTGTATTTCAAGCTCTCGGTCATCTCGCCGACGGCAGTTGCCACGCGCGGCAGCAGCTCTAGCGTGACTGATAAGCTTGGCGACTGATTCGAGACCTGTTCGATCAGCCCATTTAGCTTTTGGCGAATTGCATTAATTCCTGCTGCTCCTGCAACGTCATTCTTATCTCCAGACTGACTATTCAGCTCGTCTCGAAGAACGTACATGGTATCGAGCAGTCCATTGAGGACCTGCGGATGAACTAGCGGAGCGTCGATAAGCTGTTCCAAGCCCATTGCTAGAACGCGTAAGTGCCCTGCAAGATTTCCGCTATCGACTGTCGAAACATAACGTGGTAGCAGCGGTGCAAGAGTCCTAGTGTCGTACCAATTGAGAAAATGGCCACGGTACCTTTCAAGCTTACCTAATGTCTGAAAGGTCTTTTGCGTTCGGGCAACAAGATAAGTTGAACTGCAATAGCCAAAGTCATGGGCAGCTAGATCCGACAACAGACCCATGCCGATATTGGTTGGACTTGTCCGCGACGCGATCACTTGATCGGGATTGACATGGACATTGTCCGGTGGAAGCCAATTGTCTTGCTCGGTAACGAAGACTTCGAAGTATCGCCAAGTTCGACGAGCTGTTCGGCGTAGGAACGACTGCTCCGATGGTTTTAGTTGTTGAGCCGAAGATGGAATCAACCGACTGGACCACCAAGCTATCGCTGGAGACACGAACCACAGCCCAAGCATTGGTAGCGAACTCAAAAGGGTTTGAGGCTGAGCCCATGCAATAGCTATCGCCATGACAACTGCACTTACCGGAGCAAAGAACATAGTTCGGCAGAAGCCTAAAAGGTCGCTGCGCGTTGAGCAATCTGCGTCGCTCGAGGTTCGCCATTCAAGTAGATTCCGCTGAGTCCAATGCACACGATAGAGCGTTCGAATGATCGCATCCAAGCTCATGTACACGTCGTATGGTAGAAACGCTAACGTGAAAATGCTTTGAACAGTCGGTCGAACGATCGCCTTCAGAGCAGAATTCAGGTGAGTCCTAACGGAAATGTCTGTTGGCTTGAACGCAAAGTCGAACAGAGCCGCAAGGACTCGGGGAGCAGTGACAACTACGACGATGAACCACGTTGCAGCCACAGCCGCTGAGCGAGTCGTGAAAATCCAAGAAAGTATCAACACAGCAAACATCGCTAGCGGCATCAAGCTTCGACGGAGATTGTCGAGGATCTTCCACCAAGAGAGTATGGTAATTGGATTGCCCACACGCTTGGGTTGATCGCTGCGCACGTGGGGCATCAGCCATGCCGCGATTTGCCAATCACCTCGAATCCATCGATGGCGACGGCTGACATCGGCCATGTAACTGGATGGATGGTCTTCATAAAGTGTAACATCGCTTAATAGCCCCGATCTTGAGAAGCAGCTCTCCAAGAGGTCATGGCTCAGGATTGCATTCTCAGGAAAACTCCCGCAGCATTTTTCAAAAGCGTCGAGATCATAGATGCCTTTACCGATGAAGCTGCCCTCGCTAAACATATCTTGATAGACATCTGAGACAACGCGAGTGTACGGATCGATGCTCGGGTCCGTTCCAAGTAGGCGGACAAACCAAGATCGTCGCGAGCTGGACATGCTAATCGCCACGCGCGGCTGCAAAATTGCATAGCCTGCAGTAACAATGTTCCTACCGCCCTCGAATCTTGGCCGGTTAATAGGATGCGCGATCGCTTCGACCATTTTGCGAGCCGAATCACGCGGTAACTGTGTGTCCGTATCCAAAGTGATGACATAGCGAATGCCCGCTAGATGTGCGATGTTTCCCGATGTTTCGGCGAACCGTCCCACTTCACCGCGAAGCGTGGCGTTTAAGTCAGCCAACTTGCCTCGCTTGCGTTCATAGCCCATCCAAATTTGCTCGGCAACATTCCACTTCCGGCTGCGATGCAACAAAAAGAAACTGTCGCGAGCTGCGTTGGAATAGGTTTGATTCAGCCGCTGGATGCCTTGACGAGCTACGTCTACCAAATCGGCATCGCTGGGCATTTCAGCTTGACTCGCGTCAAGGTAGTCCGTAAGCAACGCGAATTGAAGTGAGCTGTCGCGGTTGGCTAAGTAACGAATCTCCAGATTCTCAAGCAGTTTTTCGATCGCTTGCGGACTGGTGAGCATCGTTGGGATCACAACCAACGTTCTGTGTTCAGCGGGAATGCCCTCGCGAAAGTCCATTCGCGGGAGTGCGTTAGGACGAACCAAGACTGTCGTAAGCCAATTGACGATTCCCAAACCGAATTGGACGCTGCACATTAGGATTGGAACAGCGATCCAGGCTAGAAGCCAATACGAGCTGTTCATTAGGCCGTCTAAGCTGAGTAGCCATCGAATGCTCAACCAAGCGAATAGGACTACTGCCGTAAGATAGATCGCCAGCGGAAACGCGCGGCGGATCTTGTCAACAACCACTGATGGTGTGAGCCGCATCTGCACGATTCGCTCGAGCGCCGGTCGGCCTCGATCGATCAAGTAGTAACCGACGTGCCGCTTGAAACTCTGTTCTGAGGTTGGCGATTCGTTTTCGGCAAGCTGTATCGCACGATGAGCGACATCGAACTCCGACAAGTTCGAGCGTTTCGCAATCGCTTCCACCGCATGACGGTAGCGATTACGCGTTGGAAAATCCATCTGCTCATAGATACCAGTTGGATCGCCCTTCAACGTTTGCTCGACGAGGCTATGGCGAGCCACAAACAGCGGCCAATCATGTACGCTCAAGAACCTTAGACTCGTGATGCAGTTGCCGACCGAGATCTGTTCGGAAGCCTGCAACTGTCCTTCGTCTTGCACAAGCGATTCAGTCGTGTGACCCGACTCACCCAGCCGATGCTCTAACCAACTGTGGACCAATGCGAAGTTTGGATTTTGTCCGTGCAAGTGACGTGTTAAGTCCGCCAGAAACGCGCCCGATAGTGGCGGATTGGAACGAGCCATATCGGCGAGGACAAGAATCAGGTCCGACGGGCATTGCTCGGCTGTCGAAATCATCCGCTCAGCCCACTCGACCGCGAGATCGCGTTCGATTCTTGCAACAGAGATACGACTTGCTACGCGCCGAAGGTTTTCGATCAACGCCAGCCTTAGCATCAGAGGAATCGCCCATAGTTCGCCCAGTCGAAGCGGTACGACCGTTTGGTAGGCTGAGATCAGACCGTCCAAGGCCTGTGCGTCGACGCGACCATCGGTGTGCGAGATCAGCTCCAAGGCGATACCATAAACTCGCGGATATCCGGCTGCACTACCATTAGCAAGTCGAGGGAGCTCTTGGCTGTAGGATCGTGGGAGCAGTCGCCTGGTCGAATGAATCTGCTCTTCGATCAAGTAAAAATTATCTAGCAGCCACTCAGCAGCCGGTGCGATGCGAAGATTCTTAACGACAGCTCCAGCGACTAAGTCATAGGTCGACTGGAGAACTTTCTCGTTCTCGCCGAGCCTGCCCAGAAGCATATCTGCGACTCGACCCTCCTCCAAACGATCCACCGAAGCTAAGTGTCGCGCGTGACGATCTAATTGATCAGCACTGAGAAGTTCGTCGCGAAATGGTTGATCGAGCTTTGGTCCAAATGAGGATGTTCTAGGTAGCACACAGGTTCGACCGTTGAAAGCTGAACTGTTTGACTCTTCCATTGTTGATGTCATGCTTCGTTGGAGGTTCTGCCAACTATCCAACAAAAAAGCCGACGCGGGAGTGCACTTTTGAGAGTACCTTCCCGCGTCGGCTTACTTGTTGACAAGCGTCTCGAAACGTGTCGAGCTGCTGTTCTGTATAGTCTTCCGATTGATTGTTCTTCACTCCCTAGCATAGGACGTTACCAGGAAAGAACAAGCTTCAATTGGTGATCTGACCTGTTATCGTCAGTGAATACGACATAGACACATGCAAACGAATTTCCATTTTTGGTCTGTTCGCGATTTGTCAGCTTGCCTTTTCATTGCAGCATGCGAACAATACTTTTCAGGTCAATGTCGTAGTTTCAATACTTCGACAAGGCCCCCAAGAATCAACTTCAACGGAAGACAGATGCTCGGCAGCTTGATCGATTCGACATGAATCGCAGAACGCAGCCAGAAAAATTGTAAGCCGAAGACCAAGAACACATGTGCGGTGTTTGCGGTCTTCGGCTTTCTTCGTTTATGTCGGTCGTTTAACGTGGCTTATCGGCTCAGCAACAGGCTTGGACCGCGATTTTGACAATGCGGAAATTGTCCGCTGTCCAATGCCCAAAACTGTAGTCCGATATGCCTTCTCCCAGAAAAAGGTTTTGACATGCTGTGGACAATCTTCGTCATTCTGTTGGTATTGTGGGCATTGGGTTTAGCCACAGGTGCAACACTCAATGGCTTCATTCACATCTTGCTTGTGATCGCGATTGTTGTCGTATTGCTGCGAGTGATCCAAGGGCGGAGCATAGCTTAAACGCTTGTCAGAAGTTGACGCGAAACAACGGCATCGCGCAATCAGCAATTTCAATCGTGATACCAAACGTGATGCCACATAGGCCGGCCATAGCTGGTCTGACTAAGGATATCTAGCAACTATGAAACCACTTTCGCATCGACGATGACATCCGAAGAAATTGAGGCTGGTCCTGGATCGAATGACATAAGTCAAACGATTGTGATCGCCTCAAACATGCAACATTGTCCGCAGAACGGACAGTGTGCAGACTAGTTTTTGAAACAAGGAACACAAATTATGGACAACTCAAATGTTTAAGATGCTCTCAATCCTCGCGGTACTTAGCTTGGCTCTTGTGGCCACTGGCAGTATCGCTCAAGCTCAGTACGGCACTGTTCAGTATCAAATCGGCGGTTATGGAACTGGAGTTCGCGTTACGAACTACGGAAACAATGGCGCGTACTATGGCTACCAAAACTCTTATGGCAATCCGTACTACGGCAACAACTACCAGAACTCGTACAGCAGCAACTACGGCGGGTACAACGGCGGTTACTACAACAGAAGCGTAGGCTATTACGGCTACCCTAGCGTGAACTATGCCTACGTCGCACCGCGCATTTACCGCGGCCCAATGCCCGGCTTCGCCCTCCGCCGCGGCCGCTGGTAAGCCAGCAACCGTAGTTGATTTACGATGCAGTCCTTCCTCTCAACTTCGGGTAGCACGCTCTGAGAGGCGAGGGCCGCAAGCCTCGTAGGGCGTGGGGCAAAACCCGGGACCTGGCGTCCCGTCCGTTCGACCCTGACAGGCTGTCTTGGTTCGACCTAGACTAATCATCGGCTGAACACCAACTGATTGCCACGCCCGTTAGTTGTTGCCTCGCTGCGCTTCGGCCAACAACTTCTAAGCGTGCCACCCAATTGCTGACTACATCCAGCGAGCCACATTTTCCGCAAGCGCCTGGACTCTCGCTCCAATCAGAGACCAAGAGACGCTAAAAGCTTGCCAGGCCTTCCAAGCATTTCACTGCACGCTAGCGAAAATCGCTTGTGGTTTACCGAGCAATCTACCATCTGCCCTGCGCTTTTAATTAGACTGCTGGAGTTTGAATCCGGGAGGCTGGATGTAGAACACTGGATGCCAACTCCAGGAGTATAGAGCGTGATTATTGCCATTTAAAATCGCCAACAGCTGCGCGCTGCCTAACTTTGGCATTGCCAAGCGTTTCCTCAGACTCAGGAAAGCCCAGCACTCGCAAAATCCGTCTTGATTCACCTTCGGGAGACTGTCTATTGAAATGAATAAATGGCACTGAGTAGCACTGGTGCACGCAATTGAAGTTTTTTGGGTCTGGACTCAGATTGTTCTGAGTAACTAGAAATCCATGAGCTTCCATTGCGGAAGTATCAACTGGAGCGGGAAAATACCCCGCCAAAGGATGTGTCGGGCCTTCGGCCCAGGTCAACGACCCTTGGGCAAAACAATGCTACGACAATACTCATTCAACTCCCACTTGGATAATCGATTACCCGCAAGTTAGGCACTCGCCTAAACTCAGCAACATTGGTTGTCAACAGTTCGTAATCATACTTCAAAGCTGTTGCTGCGATCCAATTGTCGTGCGGGCCAATTGAATTTCCGTTTTGACTTAAGAATGAAACGATTTGCGAGTGTATGTCCGCAACCTGGGAATCAATTGGCAATACGACCACATTCGCAAGAATGGTTGAAACAAACAAGCTTCTTCTTGATTTACGCTCAGCCGTGTTGGCGCGGTGAACACCAACTTTGAGTTCAGATTCCGTTATCACGCTGATGCTTGGTTCGCCGAACGAACTCCACCGTGAGAAGTCAGTGTTGCCTCCCTCACGTTCCCAATGAATGAAGACTCCAGTGTCGATCACGACTCCCATGGGTCATCAAGCTCCTTCATCGATGAACGAGCTTCTTGAATATCTGCTTCAAAGGTCATCGCGTCTTCACCGAGGCGAGGTATCTGGCGGAGGGCAGCGTCTAAATCGGC
This sequence comes from Planctomycetota bacterium, assembly GCA_963204965.1. Lineage (GTDB taxonomy): Bacteria > Planctomycetota > Planctomycetia > Pirellulales > Pirellulaceae > Aureliella. The sequence goes on from CAUJKA010000008.1 coordinate 14,565, forward strand.
CATCGTTTTTGGACGTTCGATCGGAACCAACATCGCTATCGGCAAATCACCCTCTACCAGTTCTACAGTGACTTTATCCCGAACGACATGCCGAACTAGATTCGGCCAATCAATTTTCTCTGTCGAAATTTCGTGTCTTTCCATGGTTCCCCCTTTCTAAGTAAGTATAGCCAAATCCATATCGATTGTCTCGAAGATTCAAGCAAGCTCCTCCGTGAAACATGCGTGCTCAGTATCCTGCCCGTCCTTCGCTTGAAATTCTTGTTTTCTATTCTGAATTCATCCGCGACCCAGGTCGCGTTCCCCGGAATTCACCCTGACTGTGGGGGCACGAGTCAGCCCTGGATAGACACGGACTCTGTTGTTGGATGAGATTGACAGGCGAGGATGAAGCCATTGGCTTCTTCGGCTTTGGTAATTGCGTCGCGGCTGTCCATTTGGACTCGGCCAGAGGTGCAGCGAACTTTGCATTGGCCACAAATCCCGGCACGGCACTCCCAGGGAAGCGCTATGCCGACTTGTTCGGCAGCTTCGAGAATCGTTGTTGAGGCATCGATGTCTATTGCTTGATTGGATAACTCAAAGCGGATGGTGGCGGATTGAAGTTCTGTAGGCGTGAATTGGAAGGGGCGTTGATCGGGGCTTCCGAATTGCGTTTCGGATTGACTTAATGAGTTTCTGTCGATGCCTTGGTCGAGGTTGGATGCGTTTGTTGTGGGAGAGACGAACTCCTCGGTCGAAATTTGTTCGTTTGGAACGCCAAGGGAAACGAGCGTCTTGCGAACAGCCTTCATCATTGGATCGGGCCCACAAAGGAAGACGGGGAGGAGTTTTAGGTCGGGTACAAAAGCATGCAAGTCATCGGCATTAACGTAGCCTGACTTCGCGTGCCATCTGTCGGAAGGAGCAGTAAGATTTAAAGGAGGCGCAGATTGGCTGTAATGGGTTAGGAGATGTAGGTTCTCAAACCGATTGGCCAGATTTGCGAGTTCTGCTGCGTAGATCATGTCGTCCTGGGATCGTACAGCATTGATGAAGTAGATCGTTCCACGCCATGAACGATCGGTGAGAAAGCGGAGGATCGACATCAACGGCGTGATGCCAACACCACCAGCGATCAAAACGACAGCTTTGGATTGCAGATCGTCAAAGTAGAACCTTCCCCCTGGCGCGCCGATGCGAATCTTATCTCCGACTTTTAAATCATCGTGCATGTAGCGGGAGACTACGCCTTCCGGATTGCGCTTAATGGTCAACTCGACATGACCCCGTTGAGAAGGCGACGAGGCAATCGTGTAGGAACGCTTGACCAATTGCCCGTGGATGTTGAGCGTCAAAGTCATGTACTGGCCGGGTCGATGGATAAAGGGAATATCGCCGTCGGGGAATACGAAACGAAACGTTTTGACATCATGCGTTTCACGATGGATGTTTTCGACCACGAGCTCGCCATTCCAAAACTTACGGTTCGTCTGGGGCTTAGCAGATTCACGCGACTTGGACTTCAATGCCTCGCGTCGCAAATCCCAATAGTGCTTCACGCCGCGAAATCCAAGGATCGGTACGAGCATCGCGGCGAACGCAAGCGGTTGCCGTACGTCGCTTTTGACAAGCATGTAGTAATGAACCACTCCCAAGATGGCTGCAATGTACGCTAATCGATGCAAGAGCTTCCAACGGACAGGGCCTAACTTACGAATCATCGCATTGGTACTGGTCACTGCAAGAGGCAACATCAAGGCTAGAGCAATGAAGCCGACCAATAGAAATCGTCGCGACAAGATCTCTTCGATGGTACTGCTAACGCTGCCCATCCGATCCAAGGCAACATAGGTGACGAAGTGAATTGCGGCGAAGGCGAATCCGTAAAGTCCCAGTGCCCGTCGGTAGGCGATAAGGCTGTTCCATCCCGTTAACGCTCGCAAGGGAGTGATGACCAGTGAAGCAAACAAGAAAACAAGCGAGAGAATGCCCGTGATGTGAAGTGCGTTGTTGACGCCGTTCGCGCCAAGTTGATCATGCCACGCATCCCACCCGAGCATGAGCAATGGACCAAGTCCAGCCAAGATAACTAGATTGCGATAATAAGCGATGTTGTTCATCCTGTAGGCCTCATCCACTAATAGTTGACCGAAAGATCAAGTCCTGCGTAGAGCGACGCGACCTGGGCCTCATACCCGTTGAACATGAGGGTCTTCCTACGACCGTTTTCACCAATCCTTTGCTCTGTAGCTTGACTCCAGCGAGGATGAGGAACGTTAGGATTGACATTGGCTAGAAATCCGTACTCGTTCGGCGCGAATCGATTCCAACTCGTCGGTGGCTCTTCAGCAACGAGTGAAATTTTGACAATCGACTTGATCCCTTTGAAACCGTACTTCCATGGAGTGACTAGCCGCACGGGTGCTCCATCTTGAGCGGGCAATTCCTTGCCGTAGAGGCCAACGGCGAGCAACGTCAGAGGGTGCATCGCTTCGTCCAATCGCAGTCCCTCGACATAAGGCCACTGGAGAACAGAAGTCTTCTGTCCCGGCATTCGCTCGGGATCATAGAGTGTTTCAAAGGCGACGTACTTGGCTTCGGCCAGAGGCTCGACGGCATCGATTAGATGTGAAAGTTGTAGTCCCGCCCAAGGGATAACCATCGACCAAGCTTCGACGCAGCGCATCCGATAGATTCGCTCTTCTATAGGTCCGACCGCTTTAAGATCTGCCATCGTGAAGGTCCTGGGCTTACGGACCATTCCCTCGACGTGAATCTGCCAACCAGTAGTGTCGAATTTCTTAGCTGCATCGGCAACGGCATTCTTGTCCGTGCTGAACTCGTAAAAGTTGTTATAGCTGATGATATTTGATTCACTGGTCATCGCGTCATCGACCAGAAATCCTCGCTCCAAACGCTGTTCCTTCGTCAATTCCACGTAAGCTAGGTCATCGATAGCGGCCGTAGCGAGTTCCGTCTTGCGAACGGGGTTGAACCAACGGTAGACCGCCGCGGAAGCTGCCAGAGTTCCGGCAGCTCCGAGTCCCTTCATGAAGAGCCGCCGGTTAGCATACAGCGGGTACGGCGTAACTTCGTTTTGCAGTTCTCGACCAGAAATGTTCTCAGTCACTCTGTAAGCCCCTCCTCGGTGAAGTTTGCCACGATTACCTAGTATCCGGCAGTTTCGCCGCGCTGTCCAATACCGAGAGTTAGACGCTCGCTCAAGCTGGGCGCTTACCCGGAAAAGTCGACTTTTCATTCCCGAAAGCGAAAAGTCTCAAAAAATCAAAAAATCTAGGTAAGCGCGAGATTGCTCACCGCGTCAAAACCAACGTTCTCTCCTTTTTCAGAGGCGATTCCTGCATCAGATCGGTCTGCTAACTCGGCGATACATTGCCGACCCATAGAATTAGAAGATGAGAAGTTATGGAAAAGTACGGAAGGACTTGTGATGGATGATGACGAGTTATACACGCTCATCAAAGGGGAAGGAGCAACGCGCGAGCAAGCGATTTCGCAGCTTCGCTCGATTCTGCTGCGCGGGTTGAGCAAATCGCTTAACAACCGCTACGGTAAGCCGTTCAACGCAGAAGATATCGTCCAGGAAGCCTTGATGAAGGTGCTGAATTCATTGGACCAGTACGAGGGCCGTAGTAAGTTTACAACCTGGGCAATGACGGTCGCAACGAGAATTGGAATCAGCGCTCTCCGACGAAAGTACCATCAAGATGTTTCGATGGAGCCCTTCAGTTCTGCCGACGGCTATTCGATGGATGTCGCGATTACCGACGAGCCGACTTTATCGAACTCGGAATCACGGACCAAGATCTTCAGTGTACTTCAAAACTTGATCGACACAGAGCTAACAGACAAGCAACGACTTGCGACCCGAGCATTCTTATCCGACTTTGCAACCGATGAAATCGCCGAGCAAATGCAGATGAACCGCAACGCTGTGTACAAGTTGATCCACGATGCAAGGCAAAAGCTAAAAGACGGCTTCGAACGGGCTGGACTGACCAGCGAAGAGATCTTCGAAGAGTTGTCGGAAGGAAGTAAATAATGCAATTGAGCTATCAACAAATCACCAATCTCATTGAACTTACGGTCACAACAAAAGACGATTCGCTGGGTTGCGATGGATGCTTGGAATTGATGGACCAATTCGCGCAAGCGGAACTAGATGGAACGACTATTCCAAGAGCTTTGGAGTGTGTTCGAATCCACATTGAGCAATGCAAATGCTGCAAAGACGAGTACGTAGCACTGATGATTGCTTTGCGCGAGGTTCAGTAGAGCGGCATGCGACCGTGGCGTTACCAATGATTCCAGATCGCAGTGCAGTCGAGTACTCGCTTCATTCAAAAACTATCACAAGAGATCTAGGCATGCGCTTGCTCAAAAACGCACTTCTATCAATGATACTGGTTTTGGTTCTTCCTAACGCTCGCGCTTTCTGCGACGAACCCAAGCAAGAACCAGTAGTCCCGCAAACGCTTCTGCAGCTCATTCATACTCCAGAGGTGCAAGAGGAGTTGGGCTTTCAGCCAGACGACGAGGCTTTGCTGGCAGTTCTGCGCGAAATAGATCAAACGTGGTGGCGAAGCCGAAACCTACCAGCAGAAAAGCAACGCGAGACGATAAGCGAACTGGAAGCGCAACTACTTAAAGAACTCAAAAGCCTCGTTAAGGAGGACAAGTTCAAGCGGCTGCGTGAAATTGAGGTGCAATCGCAAGGGACACGCTCTCTTTTGCGGCCAGGTATCGCTAAGGCAGTGGGGCTATCCAGCAGTCAGAGCCAAGAAATCCAAAAGGTTTTCCTTCAAACAGACAAGTTGGCTAGAAGGCTGTCAGAGAAACCGAAAGACCGAAGTGGTTTAGAGCAGGAGTTGAACTCCGCTCGTGAGGTGGAGCAGCGACGCCTGAACGAGCTGTTGACGTCAGCTCAACGCGTATCGCTTGGGAAGTTGATCGGTAAACCGTTCGATTCTGCAAGCCTCAAAAGGATTTACCCGTTGGCACCGGAGCTCATTGACTCGGGCGAGTGGACAGGTGGCGAGCCAACAACGCTAGCCGACCAGCGAGGCAAAGTAGTCCTAATTCACTTCTATGCCTTTCAGTGCCATAACTGCGTCGCAAATTTTGAGCATTACAATCGTTGGCAGAAGAGCTTGGAAAGCCGAGGAGTCTGCGTTATCGGAATCCAAACTCCCGAAACCTCCGCAGAGCGCAATGTCTCGTTGGTCAAAGCTGCTGCCAAAGAAAAGGGCTTTCAGTTTCCCGTCCTGATTGACCTTCAGAACAAGAATTGGGATGCATGGGGCAATACCATGTGGCCGACTGTTTACGTCGTCGACAAGAAAGGCTACATCCGATCCTGGTGGCAAGGTGAGCTTAACTGGCAAGGGGCAACGGGCGACAAGTCCATTGAAGCTCTGGTCGATCAACTCCTCGCAGAATCGAAATAGTTGCCACAACTTCTAACCGGCGTAACCTTTCGAACACTCTCAATAAACACTGCATACCTACAAAAGCTGACGCATGACGACCGAAAACCAATCGTTCGAAGAAAACTCGCAACGAGAAAATTCAAGCTTGGGTTTTCAGCCATCCGTACCAAGGAAACCGCCAGGGCGGAGACATTCACTACTTATCGTTGTGTATTGGAGGCATTGTCACACGGATCGTTCTTGCAGACGTTGCCGGCCATGGTGATCGCGTCGCCAAAACGTCGAAAGTGCTATTGAACCTGCTGCGAAAGTTCATGAACACGAAGAAGCAAGATCGACTTGTGGCTGAACTGAACCGACATTTCACGGAGACTGACGACAAGGATGGTTTTGCAACGGCAATCGTAGCAACATACTTAAGTCATAAATCAACGCTGTTG
>CAUJKA010000009.1 GCA_963204965.1 Planctomycetota bacterium
GAAAATGGGGGTAAGAAAATAGGGCAGATATAAGAAGATTGGATACCACTAATCTTCACTGAGCTGCACTAGTTGACGAGGATTCAACAACTTAATTTGCGCTAACAATTTCTGTTGCTAAAGGTTGAATCTGGCTAGAGACTGAGATTCTCGCGGCTTCGATGTTTAGCAACTGGCTAACCTGCGCAATTAGTTCATCGTCGGTGAGAAGCTTGGAAGCTTCTGCATCACGAACTACAACGACTCTGCCTCCAATTTCCAATAAGTGCGAGATCAACTTCATGGATGCAGCGACAGTTGAGCTTAACTGGGCTTCGCTAAGAGTCGATGAAGTCAAAAAGACGCAATCAACGTGCTCACAGAGCAAACCTTGATCCACCAATGCGGCCGGCAAAGCTTCAATCACAGTAGCGCTCAGTTGCGGATGCATCAGGAGTGACCGATACATGCTCAGCGGTCGTCTCAACGGCCAAGCGTCAACAATCTTTTTGTTTTCACTGGCGAATCCAACTCGCTTTCCTTGATCGGAAAGTGCTTGTGCCAAGGCACCAGCCGCGTCGGTCAATTGTTCAGTCGATACGACTAGGTACGTCGGAATTTTGGAGACGCGGTCGCCGGGGTAAAGCAGTTCGACCACTGCTTCGCCTACTGGACGCGGCTTACCGTGGAGCGGTTGAACGTGAGGCGTGAGACTCGGTCCAGCATTGACTTCGATAATGCATCCGCGCTGCTGGCTTAATGGCTTCGAGATATCCTTGGCAACCAAGTCCATCCCCGCGATGTCTAAGCCAATAGTCTTTGCGGCAAGAACTGCTACTTCGCGAGTTGAAGCATGAACAGCGTCGGTGCAGTCCTCGATCAAATCACCCACGTGCCAAACTAAAACTTGACGATCTTTCGCAGGAATTGAATCGAATTCAAGTCCTTGCTTGCGAAGCTGGATCGCTGCGTTGTCGTCCAGCTTGACCACTTGCAAAAGATCGGTGTAGTTTTCGCCGCGTCGAGGGTCCGCGTTCAATTGTTCGACTAGTTGGCGAACGCTGCTAACTCCATCACCGTAAACGTATTCGCGTTGGCCTTTGGCTGCGGCAACGAACTTGCCGCCGATAACTAGCAATCGGTGGTGGTCGCCTTCGATGTGTTGTTCCACTAAGACATCGGTCGTATGTCCAGCTTGACAGGCCCAATCGTAGGCATCCATGACCGCTTGTTGATCGTGGAGCTCTAGAGAAACGCCTACCGCATGATTTGCATTTCGAGGTTTGACGGCCACGGGCAAGCCAACTTCCATCGCTGCCGCCCAAGAGTCTTCCCGGCTGATTACCGAACGCCCCTTGGGCACGTTCACGCCAACCGACTCAAGCAGGGATCGAGTCAACTGCTTATCGCTGGCGATGGACTCGGCAATGGCTGAGGTCGCATCGGTTTCTGCCGTCCAGGTGCGTCGTTGTAATTCGCCTTCACCGAATTGAACCAAGCTGCCTTGGTTCATGCGGAAGTAGGGGATGCCTCGCGCGGTTGCGGCTCGCAGAATAGCTCGCGAACTTGGTCCCAGTCGAATATCGTCGGCCAAATCGACCATGCGGCGATAGTAAGGCGTGATGTCGATCTCAAGTTCAGCTGGAGTCTCAGTGCAAAGCTGCAGTGCCAATTGTACGCATTCGTCGAGCAGCTTCTTTTCTTCGAATTCAAACGCCAAGACAAAACTGGAATCTGGAGCCGGTTCGGGCTCGAAGGATCTCAGTACGACTCCCGACATTTCCTGCAGTCGTTGGACCGTCTCACACAATCGCTTGGCTGCATTGCAATCGCCGCCCAATTGGAAATACAGCTCGCATGTGGGCAGTCGAGACCAGCGATTGGGACCGTAAAATACTTTGGTTTGGATGAGCTGCATTGGAATGTAAAACACGAAGGACGGGGTTGGGCTGGCGGTCCAGAGAATATAGTTCGAACAGCGTTTTCAGGGAACGGGAATGTTGCTCCTGCTGGGCGTGTACCAACAAAAAAACTTCCTCAATACTTTCAAGGAACAGTTACAATAGCTCAGGGGCATTTTTGCCACGCTCCCATTACCATTGCTGCGGGCACCTTTGCTGCCGGATTGGCTACCAGAAATTGAGTCTGTCATGTACTGCTTGATTCTTCCAAGTTTATTGCTTCCTAATCTGTTGTTGTCCAACTTGCTTTTGTGTGACACGGGCAAATCAACGCTCCTTCCGGAGGTCGACAAGTATGTTGAGGCACGGTTGACTGAGTTCGACCAAATCTCCGAAGAACGCAAGCAACTGTTGGCAAAGTTCGCTGAGTACATCAAGCAATGTCAACGCGAGGAAAGACCGTGCAATTTGGTCTTTATTTGCACACACAATTCCCGACGCAGCCATTTGTCGCAGGTTTGGGCACAGGTTGCTGCAACTCGGTACGGGATTGGCAACGTCAAGTGTTACTCAGGGGGAACCTCTGTGACGGCGCTCAACTCGCGGACAGTTGCCGTTTTGAAGCGGGCTGGAGTGCGGGTGACGCCGTCCTTGGACATCGAGACTAGTGCCAATCCGAAATACGAATTGCGATTTCAACAGGAAGGCGATGCGACTGCGTATTTCTCAAAACGTTTTGACGATCCCAGCAACCCCACTAAAGACTTTGCCGCAATCATGACCTGCTCGGACGCAGATCGTGCCTGCCCAACTGTCACGGGAAGCTCAATGCGAATTGCGGTACCTTTCGATGATCCCAAGATTTCAGACAATACTGCCGACGAAGCAAAGGTCTATGACCTACGTTGTCGTCAAATCGCATGCGAAATGCTTTACACAATGTCGCTAGTAGCCAATGCCAAAACGAAAATTGCCGAATCCAAATAAGTCGACAAGTCGCTGTACCTTCCAACTTTTCGACGGTTCAGCGGAATCGGTAGCGGAGCGATTGTTAGCAAGCCTGCTCGTCCGTAGCGTCAATGGAATTCGTCTTAGCGGCATTGTCGTAGAGGTCGAAGCCTATCTTTCACAGCACGATGCCGCTAGCCATAGTGCTTTAGGGCTTAGAAAACGCAATGCCAGTATGTTCAAACCTGCCGGGCATTTGTACGTCTACACGATTCATACGCGTCATTGCATGAATGTCGTCACGCAGTCGCAAGGAGTCGGAAGCGCTGTACTGATCCGCGCTGTCGAGCCGTTTGAAGGCATAGAATTCATGAGCAATCTCCGGAATGCGAAGTTGGGTGAAGCTCAATCGTTCACGGCAACTCAACTGCGAAGCTTGACCAGTGGGCCTGGAAGACTTTGCCAAGCCATGAGTGTTGACTTGGAGCTCGACGGCATCGACCTCAATCAAAGCGAAGAGGTTTGGTTCGAGCCGCCTCCGCAAGCCGTTCTAAACAAGAATTGGACTGCTGCTCGATCAAGTCGCATTGGAATCTCGAAGTCCGTCGAACTTCCTTTGCGTTGGTTCATTGACGGGCATCAGATGGTAAGCGGCACAGCGGCTGCTCATTCTGCGGGGCGAAGCTGGAGATTCTTGTCGTGAGGCTCAAATGGGCAAACTCAAGTTCCGGGACCTTTAGAAATGCATTATTCGGAGTCGGGTTCGTCAATCTCTGCCGCGAGCATATTGAGCCTATCGTATAGTTCCGGTTCCATTGACATATCGTACTGTCGACCATCGCCCCACAGTAACTTTCGCTCACGTTCAAGATCGTACGATGCAACTTGATCGCTACCACAGACGACGACGATTCGAGTTCTGGAAGATACGTTGCCGTCTATGGTAGTTCGTTTCGCGGTTTTCAGGAAAGTAAGCAAGTCGGTTTCGAGCTCAGGCCGCAGTATAATTTTTTGAAGTTTAGGTCCTTCCAGGAAAGCTTCAACGTCGCCAGGGTTTAGCGCGCCAACATCCTGAGGCAATGGCTGGCTATTGGGCATTATCATTTCTGTGACATCACACCCCACACTGAACATTAACAGCAGGCAAATTCGCGATTTCCACATGAGTTGGCTCGTAGTTCTTGAACGGCATGAAAAAGGTCGTTGGTTTTCGCTT
>CAUJKA010000010.1 GCA_963204965.1 Planctomycetota bacterium
TTATTCCTAAGGCAGATTGAATACGAACTCGTTGTTGAGAATTTCGATAGATCAAAAAATCCCGTGTCTGAAATTCTTCTGAGACGCAGAGGTTTGTACTATTCCGATGGTCTCTATGTCTACGCAGAATGTGCTGTATCCAGCGATGCTAGCAATGGAAAAGAGTTGCAGGCACATTCCATGTGCCGTCCGCTGTCCTCAACTCCTCTCTTCGATGTTCTAATTCCAATCAAAAACAGCGGAAGGTAGTCGGATGATTTAGGTAGTAGCCACTTTAGTTCTCGTATCGACCAAACTGAATAGAACCACTCCAGCTATCGCGCTTAAGCAGGGCACAAACAATAGGTCTATTGGATCACGATTGCCTCTTACTAACAAAATGAACAGAGCTATTGCTACGTATTGAACGGCAACTTTCAAGTATGGCGTTAGGCGTCCACCCGACGATAGATCTCGACTGATCCGTTCGCTAGCTAGTCCAATCATTCCGCCACCCATCGCAGCTATACCTGAGACAAATACAACTGCGATTACGTGCCAGATAGAAGTGCTTGCATCTTCTGGTGACCGGACGGTCAACAGCCATAGAAAAGAAGCAAATCCGAGCACTCCTCCAATGAGGCCGCCGACCAACAGAAACGAAATTGAGCGATTGCTGTTCATGCTTGTTTTTTGGCAAAGAGTTGAGCGCGACCAGGATTCAGGAACTATCTGCCCCTAAACGAACCCTACTCCATTCCCGCTCAAGCAATGGACCAGTTGGATGGAATTTCTTGAGAACTACGTCAACCGAATTGCGGAAATTGCCGAATGTAGCGACGCGACTGCGATTTGACCCCGGCAATATTTCACAGGCATGATTTCAACTCGCTAATTGGCGGGGTAGAGGGGACGGAATCGGAGTCGGCGTGCAATCTTGCCGCTTGGGTGCAAGTCTTACTCTGTGATCTAAGGTCAGAACAAAACAGCGGACGGCACATGGAATGTGCCTGCTACTAAGCTTTACCAGTTTGTCCACGATGAAGCAGATAATGGTCTGCGATAATGCAGGCAACCATTGCTTCGCCGATGGGGACAGCTCGAATGCCTACACACGGATCGTGGCGGCCTTTGGTAATCACATCAACCTCTTCACCCGTCGCAGTTACGCTTCGTCGCGGCGTAAGAATCGAAGAAGTGGGTTTGACGGCAAAACGAGCCACCACTGGCTGACCTGTGGAAATACCGCCGAGAATTCCACCAGCGTGATTCGAGAGGAACTCGACCTTGCCATCGCTACCTAAACGCATTTCGTCGGCGTTTTCGGTACCCAAGAGTTCCGCAGCTTCAAAGCCGCTGCCAATCTCGACACCTTTGACTGCGTTGATCGACATCAGCCCACCAGCTATGTCCTGGTCAAGTTTTCCATAAAGCGGTGCGCCGATGCCGGCCGGAACGCCTTCAGCGATGACTTCGATCACGCCTCCGACTGAGTTTTTGTTGAGCCGAATAGACTCCAGGTACTCCGACCACAGCTCAGCGGCCTGCGCATCAGGACAGAAGTAATCATTGAGCTCCACTTGCGACCAGTCCCATCGAGTGCGATCGATTCGATGCACGCCCATTTGGATCATCGCGGCTCGAACAACTAAGCCAGGAACAATCTTGCGAGCGATGGCACCTGCGGCGACTCGAGCTGCTGTTTCACGCGCCGACGACCGCCCGCCGCCTCGATAGTCACGAATGCCATACTTCACGTCATAGGTGTAGTCAGCGTGACCAGGGCGATAGCGATCCTTGATTTCCGAATAGTCCTTCGAGCGTTGGTCTTCGTTCCAAATCAGCATGCTGATTGGCGTTCCAGTCGCGACCAACACATCGGGCTTGGTGTCGTGTGGCATCACACCCGAAAGGACTTGCACAGAGTCCGACTCTTTGCGCTGAGTCGTATGACGCGACTGGCCAGGCTTGCGACGATCGAGCTGAAGTTGAATTTCAGCGATGGTGAATTCAATTCCAGGAGGGCAACCATCCACGACGCATCCCAATCCAGGCCCATGGCTCTCGCCCCAGGTGGTCACACGGAAAAGATGGCCAAATGTATTCAAGGACATACCAACTACTCTTTCGGTTGCCAAACGGGTGCTGGAGTAATCTCGGCTGTAACCGGCGATCCCTGATCAGCTCGACCACTTCCGGCTAAGCGACTGATGACTTTTACGGTCATGTCGTGTTCGCAAAGGACCTGGCAGCTCAAGCGAACGCCGCTCAACCCACGAGCTTTCAAGCAAGAGGCCTCGGCCTGAGTCATCTGCTCGGGCTCTCCCTCGACGAATTCAACGCGGCAAGTTGTACATCGAGCGTTTCCGCCGCAAGCATGGAGTTGATCGGTTGCAGCATCCTGGACCAAAGCCAGGACCAAACGTTTTCCAGCTTCGACTTCGACAGTTCCCTGACCTTCGATCGTTAATTTTGGCATTATCTTTTTTCAAGTTTGTTTGCGGGTGGACTAGTTCTTTCCGCAAGATTGTCCCACATCTGGCCAAGGTGGAAAGGTGGAGTTGTCCAGATGAGTTGGCAATTTTGCTACAATCCCCAGTTGAATTGCGACGCCTCAATTCCCATAACATGCTCTTTCACTTGCACCTGTGGCTTGCAAACCTATCTGGAGAGAACGATGAACTCATTCCGCACTCTTATCGTCGCTTTTTTGACAGTGACTATCCCGGGAATGGCTCTCGCGCAAAGTGCACCGAAGCCGCCTGCACTTACTCCGAGAGAAAAGAAGGTCCGAGAGGACAAAGCCAAGGTGGAAGCCCAAGGGCGATGGATCTACAACGATCTCAACGCCGCGTTCGCTAAGGCTAAGTCCACCGGCAAGCCGCTGCTGGTCGTGCTGCGTTGCATTCCTTGCGAAGAGTGCGTCAAGTTAGACGACGATTTGGTAGACAACGACCCTGTACTCAAGCCATTGCTCGAACAGTTCGTTTGTGCTCGCGTGGTTGGAACGAACGGCTTGGATCTCAATCTCTTTCAATACGATACAGATCAATCGTTTGCTGTCTTCATGCTCAACGCTGACAAGACCATCTACGGTCGCTTTGGGACGCGATCACATCGCACCGAGTGGCTGCAGGATGTTTCGCTCGATGGAATGGCACAAGCACTATCTGGTGCACTTGCGATTCACGACCAATACCCTGAAAACCGCCAGCAACTGCTGGGCAAGCAAGGGCAACCACTCGAATTTGCAACGCCCGAAAAATACCCGAGCCTCAGCAGCAAGTACACGGACAAACTGAACTATGAAGGCGAAGTGGTGAAGAGCTGCATTCACTGCCATCAAATCGGTGAAGCTCGCCGAGAGTATTACTGGCATCGCGGACAAAAGATCCCCGAGCAACTGCTCTATCCCTACCCACATCCCAAATCGATCGGCCTTGTGCTCGACCCAACCGCCAAGGCACTAGTGAAGTCGGTGATCGCTGGTTCACCCGCAGAGTCGAGCGGACTGAAGCCTGGCGACGAGATCCTAAGCATGAACGAACAGCCTTTGCTTTCGATGGCTGACGTTCAATGGGTGCTCCACAATACTCCCACGGCCAAAGACGGGACCAAGATCCCGATCAGTCTGCGTCGACAGGGTAAAGTCGTTTCATTGAACCTAGCTTTACCGGAAAATTGGCGAAGCTTGGATGACACTTCTTGGCGAGTATCCGCATGGCAGTTCTCGCGGTTCGCCCTGGGAGGCATGCGATTGGAAGCGGTAAGCGACGAGGAGAAGAAGCTTGGCGCGATCTTCAAAGTCAAAAGTGTCGGACAATACGGTGCTCACGCCACGGCCAAGAATGCTGGGGTTGAAAAAGGCGATCTGATTCTTGGATTTGACGGCCAGAAGAACTTCAAAGTCGAATCAGAAATCTTTGCGTACGTTAACGATCAAAAGAAAGTCGGCGACAAAGTGAAGATCGAA
>CAUJKA010000011.1 GCA_963204965.1 Planctomycetota bacterium
AACGCCTCAGCTACTAGCCGAGAACATCGCCCAAGCATTCTTGGGAACACGTATTCAATGTGCACAGTGTCATAACCATCCCTTCGATCGCTGGACCATGGATGACTACTACGGCTTTGCAGGTTTTGTAAGCCAAGTTGGATACAAGCAAGCTAAGGATCCTCGCGAGATCACTGTTTACAACTTGGGCGAAGGCAGCCTGCAGCATCCTGTGCCTGGGCGAAAGGTGCAGCCTAAGTTCTTAGGTGGACAATTTGCTGAACCCGAGTCAGGGAAAGACTTACGCGAAGAACTGGCGATATGGCTAACCTGCTCAGAGAATAACGCCTTTGCGAATAACATTGCCAATGTGGTTTGGGCTCACTACATGGGTTTGGGCATAGTCAATCCTGTCGATGACGTTCGCGTCAGCAATCCACCCAGCAATCCGGCTTTGCTGGATGGGATGGGCCGCAAGCTTGTGGAGTATCATTTCGATGTAAAGATGCTAGTGAGAGACATCTGTTGTTCCAAAACTTACCAATTGGCAACTCAAACGACAGCATGGAATGAGTGGGATGATCGAAACTTTAGCCACGCGAGGATTCGTCGCTTACGAGCTGAAGTGCTCCTGGATTGCATCAGTCAAGTCACGGGTACGACGGATAAACTAGCAGGTCTACCACTGGGTGGTCGAGCTATTGAAGTCCCCAACGGCGATTCGAATAACTACTTCCTGTCGACCTTTGGTCGCGCGAGTCGCAACACGCCGTGTAGTTGCGAGGTGAGTACGGCTCCTACACTCTCACAAGCTTTGCATCTACTCAATGGCGAGAACACAACTGCCAAGATCATCGATGGTGGATGGATCGACCAGCAGTTTTCGAACGCTAGAAAACCACTTCAAGTGGCCAGCGATATCTATCTCTCTTGTTTGTCTCGAGCTCCCACCGCATCCGAGCGGCAAGCGATCGAAACCAGACTCGCGACATCGTCCGATGTAAAAGCTGATCTGGTCGATCTGTTCTGGGCAGTGCTCAACTCCAACGAGTTTATCTTCAATCACTAGAAGCCTTAAGGCTAAATGGACTATTATGGGTCGCATACTTGTAGCATACTGCGGGCGGGACGCCCTCGCACCATTCATTCGGTCGCTGACTGCATTCGCCCTTGCTTCAATGTTTTTAGCGTTGGCATTGCCTAGCTTGGCCTTGTGTCAAGATTCTGTCGGTTACGATCAAGTCAAAGAGATCCTTCGCAAGCGATGCTTGACCTGTCACAATCCTGATGAGAGACGGGGTGACTTGGATCTAAAGGACTTGGCAGCTATCAAATCGGGATCTGCCAGTGGCGCGGTCGTTGTTGCAGGGGACTCCAGCGCTAGCCTTTTGTATACGACTGTGGCACATCTTGAAGACCCCGTGATGCCGCCCAATAGTCCTCGATTACCGGCGCGTGAGCAGGATATCATCCGCCGTTGGATCGAGGGAGGTCTGGCTGAGAAGAGCGGAACTCCATCTGCTTCATCTGAGATGAAAGTCGCTGGTGCGGCTGGTGGCGTGGACACAGCCGTTATCGGAAAAGAAGAGACCGAAAACGCTCGTGCCCAGACGTCGAACCGCCCGTACGCTCCCATCCGTAGTTTGCCGCAGCTCACAGCAATCAAAGCTATGGATGCTCATCCAAGCAAAGACCTAGTTGCAATTGCTGGACTGAGACAAGCCGTGCTGGTCGAACCAACGACTTCCAAGTTGCTAGGTGCGCTAGATGTTGAAGGGAATGTAACCGCGCTTCGATTTTCACGCGACGGAAAACTTTTGCTGGTCGGAGTAAGCCAGCCAGCGATGTCGGGAACGGTCATCGCTTTCGATGTTGAATCCGGTGAAAGGCTCTGGCAAGTTGGAGACGAAACAGATTCTATTCTTGGAATGGACCTCTCGATTGATGGAAAGAGTTTAGCCGTCGGCGGACCGACCAAAACTGTTCGTCTTTACGATATCAAGACCGGCGAAGTAACGCACTCGCTCAAGAAGCACACCGATTGGATCTTGGATGTGTGCTTTAGCCCCGATGGACTACTCTTGGCCAGCGGCGATCGGTTCGGTGGAATCTTCATTTGGGACCCCAAGAGCGGAACGGTCTTTCAGAATCTCAAGGATCACATCGGAGCGGTTCATGCGTTGGTGTGGGATCATTCGTCTGAGACTTTGATATCTGGCGGTGAAGATGGCATTCTTCGTACATGGAACCTTCATCATGGAGATCTGTCTAGCCGCTGGGACGCTGAAGTAGGTGCGATCCTGGCAATCGCTCGCAGCTCCGACGCAATTGCAGTGACCGGTCGCAAGAATGCTCTGGCTGTTTGGAGCTCACCCGAAGTTTGTGCAGGTCGGTTCAATTTAGGTGACCAAGGAGAGGTTCTTGCCAGAACAGCCGATGATCGATCCTGGGTAGTTAGTGATGCGAGTGGCCAAATGACAATTCTAAGTTCAAAAGACTTGGTATTGCAGTCTACGATTCAGCTTCCTACGGATACCAGCTCTATCGACAAGTTGCTTGCACGAGTCGACGCTGAACACGCGACCTATGTGGCGAGCAAAGTCGAATTAGATGCGGGCAAACTTGATGTATCACCCAAGATACCTGCGGTTGCTTCCGCCGACGCTTCTACCAATTCTTCTGTACTAACCAGCAATCAGGCTTTATCCAGCAATCAAGCTTTGTCGATTCGGCTTGCCGCATCGAAAGAGATGATCGATCAATTACAAAAGTCCCTGCAAGCATCGAATCAATCGCTGGCCAGCTTGGCAACACTGAACAGCGACTTAATCAAACTTGTGAAGCAGTCTAGTCAGATTCAAGCACAACTCGCCGACCAAGTGGTGGAGCAAGCAAATCAGTTAGAGCAGTTGCAGAGTCGAACACAAGAGCTCGAAGCTGCTCTGACACAGCCGACACGCTTGCCCGCTACCACCCGTTAGTGATCGACCGAAGCGGCGACTATCGCAGTGACTACAAAACTGAGTGAATGATGTACCCATATTAGGACGGATCTATGCGACTTAGAACAGTTGCCTTCCTGCTGGCTTCAGTAAGTTGTCTACCCATGGTGCATGCAGATAACTGGCCATGCTGGCGAGGACCACGCTATGATGGTTCCATAACCGAGGAAGATATTCCAACACGCTGGAGTCCCACCGAGAACATTCATTGGCGTGTTCCCGTTCCAGGTGTAGGACATTCATCACCGATTGTTTGGGATGATGCCGTATTCCTAACAACCTGCAACCTGGAAAGTCAATCGAGGGAACTGCTTCGATTCGATCGACAGTCGGGCAAGGTGCTGTGGAGTCGTCAAATCGCGGTGTCGCCCATAGAGCCGATGCATCGAGACAACACTCCTGCATCGGCCACGCCGGTTACCGATGGTCAGCATGTTTTCGTAGTCTTCGCAGTCGACGGAAAGTTGTTGCTCTCGGCAGTCAATTTTGATGGGCAAATCGCTTGGAGCAATCGCGTTGGCGACTTTGAAGCGTCTCACGGTTTCTGTACCAATCTGGTACTCGACGACGACAAGATCTATCTGAGTGGTTTGCAAGATGGTCAGGATGCGTTTGTCGCCTGCTTGCGGAAGGATACTGGTGAGGTCGCCTGGAAGGTTCCTCGATCCAAAAAGATCCGTTCTTATTCGACTCCGATGTTATGTTCAATTCGGGGCACTGCAGCAGTTTTGCTTTCAGGCGCTGAGCAGACGATCGCCTACGATCGCTCTAGCGGAAAGACGCTGTGGGAGATCGATGGTCCGGGTTCCAAGACAGTCTCGTCTCTGGTGATCAGTCCCGAACACGACATGGCATATGTTTGCGGCGGTAGAGACAATCTGTTTTTTGCGATCGATCTTCAGAATGTAAATCGCGCATCGGAAGCGTCACCCAAGATTGCTTGGTCGGCAAAGCGAGGAATTCCGTACATGACTTCCCCATTGTTGGCTCACGGAAAGCTACACGTCCTTTCTGACGAAGGAGTTTACTCTTGCTTTGAGCCAAAATCAGGCAGGCTACTTAATCAGCATCGGGCAGTGGGAAACGTTCGATCTTCGATGGTTGCCAATCGAAAGAACATTTACATTACCGACGAAAGCGGTCGGACTACAGTTATCAATGCTGATTCAGATTGGAGTGTTGTTGCGGAAAATGATTTGGGCGAAGGCGTCGTCGCTTCGCCG
>CAUJKA010000012.1 GCA_963204965.1 Planctomycetota bacterium
TATAAAAACAAAGGGCCAACGGCCCGCCGGTTTGCACGCAAACCGGCGGGCCGTTGGCCCTTAACCTACTGAAACTTGATCACCCAGCCCGTTGGGCTGGGCTATGTAAATCGCTGGGCCTTCGGCCCGAAATCCCAGAAATCGCGCAACTTTAAAAAGCGTCAGCGAAGGACAGCCCCAAGCGTGCCCTGAAGCATTGCTGTCGACCTAGTCCGACTGCAATTCGGAGCGGACATCTTGTTCAGTCGATCCGCCTTAGTGAGAATTAAGTGCATCGTTCGCACTGGCATAGCCGAGTGGCACGGCGGACGGCACAGCTCAATTGAAGCAACCCAGGTCAATTGAAGCAACCCAGCTCAACTGAATCGATAGGTACTCTATTTTACAAGGTCAGGCTCTTGGATACCGCCAAGTCGATCTGCACTGTGTGCGGAAAGCATAACTCAACGAACGACTTGCGATGCATCGATTGCCAAACGCACGCTACAGAGGGTGCTGCCGTTGCTACCCAGATCTTCAACAAGGTGCCAAGCGGATACGATTTGACGCTAGACGGCTCAGGTTTGAGTCCGTCGAACGACAGTTCTCCTGCAGCAATGGCCCAAGCAAGTCAAAAGCTCGATTCAGATTTTGGAGAGTACGAACTGCTTGGAGAAATTGCGAGGGGCGGTATGGGAGTCGTCTTCAAGGCCCGCCACAAGCGGCTGAACCGTATGGCTGCGATCAAGATGATCCGCAGCGGAAAACTATCTTCGCCCGAGGATATCCAGCGTTTCTACATCGAAGCCAACGCTGCTGCTCAGTTGGATCATCCAGGTATCGTACCAATCTATGAGATCGGAGAACATGAAGGGCAGCCGTACTTTGCGATGAAGTTCATTGAAGGCGGCTCGCTGGCACAACACATCGAGAAACTGCAATCGAATAAACACAAGCTAGTCGAATTCGTTGCCAAGATTGCGGAAGCCGTTCACCATGCGCATCAGCGAGGAATATTGCACCGCGACATCAAACCAGCCAACATTATGGTGGACGAAGCCGAAAATCCATTGCTGACCGACCTTGGGCTTGCGAAAAATACGGCCAGCGACAGCAATCTGACGCAAACTGGCGCGCTGGTTGGTACACCGAGCTACATGCCGCCCGAGCAAGCCAAGTCAGGAAGTTCACTGACAACAGCCGCAGATATCTATTCAACCGGTGCGATCCTTTATGAGCTGCTGACAGGCAAACCACCACATACCGGAACGTCACCCGTTGATACGATTCTTCGAGTTCTAAATGACCCCATCAAGCCGCCTAGAAGTCTTGATAAGTCGATCGAACCCGACCTTGAATTGATCTGCATGAAGTGCCTTGAACGCGACCCTCAAGCACGCTACAGCTCCGCGGCTTCGCTTGCTGCAGACCTGCGAAATTGGCTTGACGGTGAGCCCATTAGCGTGAAGCCGCCCACCCTGTTCGCGCAGATTGCTACTCGGATGCGGCGCAACCAAGGGCTCGTGTATGCGATTCTCGTTGCACTAGCAGGCAGTGTCCTTTCGCTTCCGCTGATGCTCTCGCTTTTGACCATGTGGTCCGGGCAGGACCTCTATGCTAACTCACAAGACGACCCACTGCCCATGCTCTACAAATTGTCGGCGATTCCAACGTGGATCTCAGCCGGGGCGTCGTTTGTTACGCTGTTGATGTGGCCGATGCTCGGATTACTAGTAGTTCTTGTGACTCGACCGAAGTCCCTTGCGCAAGCTGCGTTGAATGGCATGGCAGTGGGTTCCGTCTGCGGTTTACTGTTTTTTCTGGCGATTGGTTGGTACCCCATTAGTAGATCCACCATCATCACGTCCGGGACTGACATCCGAGCTTTGTCGGAGGGGTTTTGGCAAACCGACCCAACTCAAAGAGCTGAATTGGAGGCCGCATTGCTAAAGCGATATCCCTTGTTAGCGGACATCCCACAGGAAGCCCGTCCTCGTTACATCAACAAACGCATCGAGAGCGATTGCCTTGTGGCGGGTTCGATGGTGATGATCACCCTCCTATGCGTTGGTTTCGTAATCGCTGTTTCCATTGCCTATGGAGCTTTCATTGCCAAGCTTTTGAAGGATCGAAATCATGCGATTTGGATTTTAATTCCAAGATACTTGCTATCGTGGACGGCCACAGTGATTGGCGTGTTGGTTGTCCTTACAGCTTTGTTTTTCAACCTTGAGTTTAGCGGAAAATCGTTTTACGAACTCAGCTTGATGACTCAATGTCTGATACTTGGAATACCGACTGCTGTCGTATTCTTGTTGCTTCGACGCTGGCGAAAGCCGAAGGCCGAAGCCATTGGCGAGCTTGACCAGTCGAGACTTGATCTGAAACCTGTCAAGGAAACTTGACGCCGAGTACTTACTAAGTCAATCCCTCGCTCACGCAGCGGGTTGGGATTAGTTAAACTCGCTCAACGCACTCAACACTTGCAAGGTCGAATTACTTGATGCAGGACGAATCGCAAACAACCCGAGCTAGCCTGCTTTCGAAGGCCAAGCAACGCGACTCGGTGGCGTGGAACGATCTCGTTCAACTCTACGGGCCGCTCGTTGCGCACTGGTGTCGCCGATGCGGTCTGAGTCAAGAACAGGTTGCCGATGGCGTCCAAGAGGTCTTCATCAATGTCTTGCGATCGCTTCCCAGCTTTCAAAGTCGACGTGAAGAAGGTGCATTCCGCGCATGGTTGTGGAGGATCACACACAATAAAGTCTGCGACCTGTACCGAAGCAATCGCAATCAGCCTCAAGCTCGCGGCGGCAGTTCGGCTCTGGCCGACATCAACGCGATACGCGATGACGCGAGCATTCCGGAAAGTGAACCCACCGATGCTCGAGCGCTGAGTGAACTGATCGCGAGAGGACTCGATCAAGTTCGAGCGGAGT
>CAUJKA010000013.1 GCA_963204965.1 Planctomycetota bacterium
TAGCTCGCTGGTTGGTCGATGATCAGAAGGGTGCCGGACTGATGACCGCGCGTGTTATGGTCAACCGACTGTGGTATCTCATGTTTGGCAGCGGGATCGCGCGGAACTTAGACGAATTTGGAAGTCAGGGCGAGGCGCCCACGCATCCCGAACTGCTCGACAACCTCGCCCATCACTTAGTCGATAACAAATGGGACCTGCGGGCTACCATGCGGTTGATCGCCAACAGTCGGACTTATCGGCAGACATCGATTGCCGACGCAGACTTACAATCCAAAGACCCTCGCAACCAGTGGTACGCTCGGCAAAACGCACTTCGACTACCCGCTGAATCGATCCGAGACAACGCACTTGCCGTCAGCGGTCTTCTCGTGAAATCAATCGGCGGCGAAAGTAGTCGCCCCTATCAACCAGCGGGCTATTACAAACTGCTTAACTTTCCCGAGCGTGATTACAAAGCCGACGTAGACCAGAAACAATGGCGACGCGGATTGTACATGCACTGGCAGCGGCAATTCTTGCATCCGATGCTCAAGTCCTTTGATGCTACCAGTCGCGAGGAATGCACAGCAGCCAGACCGCGTTCCAATACGCCGTTGTCAGCGTTGACACTGTTGAATGACCCAACCTTTGTTGAGGCAGCGAGGGTACTCGCCGAGCGACTTTTGCTGGCTCCGAACATTACAAGCTTGAGTGATCAGGAACGCGTCAACCAACTGTTCCTATGGGTTGTCCAACGTCAAGCAAGCGCCGACGAAGCGGAAGTCCTACTTGAATTGCTTAAGGACAATCGACAAGCGTATCAAGCACGTCCAGAGGCAACTCAGGCATTGCTTTCGATCGGTATCCGCCCTGCGAACACTCAGATCGATGCCAACGAGATTGCCATTTGGACTCAGATCTGTCGTGCCATTCTGAATATGTCGGAAACCACCACCAGATACTGAGTCTCTCAGCAACCTGATCAAGACTGCTACCAGTTTACAACTCCTATCTGCTCGAAGTGATTTTGATGAGCCAACAGAACCCGCTGATCGATACGTACTTAACCATCGGCTGTGGGCGATGTCCGCTTGTAAACACGCCTGAATGCAAAGTTCACACTTGGCCGAACGAACTGCAACAGTTGAGGGAAATTGTCCTTGATTGTGGTCTCACAGAAGAGCTCAAGTGGTCAGTTCCTTGCTACACGCATAACAAAAAGAACATCTTGATCGTTGCGGCCTTCAAAGAGTATTGCTCGATCAGTTTCTTTAAAGGTTCGCTACTAAAAGATCCCAAGGGCATCCTTGAAAAGCCAGGCGAGAATTCTCAAGCCGCTCGCCTGATTCGCTTCACCTCGGTCAAGCAAATTGACAAGCTGGAAAAAGCAATTCGCGGCTTCATTGCCGATGCGATTGAACTTGAGAATTCCGGAGCCAAAGTCGACTTTTCCGCAAAACAGAATTTGGATTTACCCGAGGAACTACTGGCTAAGTTTGACGAACTCCCCGCACTACGATCCGCCTTCAACGCTCTGACTCCAGGACGACAGCGTGGATACTTGCTGTTCTTCTCTGCGGCCAAACAGTCTACGACTCGGCTTGCCCGAATCGACAAATGCAAGCCACTGATCCTAGCTGGCAAAGGCTTGCACGACTGAGCTAATGCGACACGTCGTGTTTATCGCTTCAAACTCAATGCCAAGTTGCTTTAGCACGTGTTCTTTCTTCAGCCCGGAGGGCGCCACATCTCTGCCGGTGTGCGTGAGCCACCGGAAACAAGAAAGATGAACTCCAAAGCCCAGAGGGCGATACATATCTTTTTCAAATGAGAAAGTCTTTTTGTGATTGACTTGGGCCTTATGGCTTAAGCACACCCGCAGACATGTTTCGCCCTCTGGGCTACTGCTCGGAAGCAGACTTAAGCAGATCCTTGGATATGTCGACACAGTCCGCGCAAGCAAAGTACTGATTATCAAGCGTGCGTAGCAGCTTGCTTCTATCGTTGCAGAAGATGCGACACGAGAGTTTCTATCAGTCGTCGGTGGCTCATATGGATTTTCGGCATTCGACCTCGCAGAAGACACGAACTCAGTACCTTCGGCTTCGACAGGTAAGGGCTCGGTTTCCGATAAGCGTTGCACACAGGATGTACACACGAGGAAGTTATCAAGTCCTTCAACAAGCGGTCCTGCATCACGATGCAAAGTACGGCAAACTGTGCATCGCAATTCATGTCGATCCACTTGTCGGAAGCCGAATGCTTGCCGGAAGATTCTGCTAATCCAATACAGCATGATTTAGTTGGAAACTAGCACTTTATTTAGGATAGTTCTCACCCCAGTTTATAGATGGTGCAAACGCAAGGAAA
Source organism: Planctomycetota bacterium (assembly GCA_963204965.1). Lineage (GTDB taxonomy): Bacteria > Planctomycetota > Planctomycetia > Pirellulales > Pirellulaceae > Aureliella. The sequence goes on from CAUJKA010000013.1 coordinate 2,353, forward strand.
CGGTCTCGGTCAGTCGAATTAGCGAAAAACCATTCGCAAAATCCAAAGTCGTAATCGGTTTTGACATACCAATGGCAACACCACGAGCCTTGATGGAAGTGTGGTTCTGGATCATCGCACATCGGGTATTCAGAAGGCTTTGATCCGCGGCGAATATCAAAACACTCGCCGTGCCGAGGACCAAATTGTTGCCATGCCCATCGATTCGCATAATCCATTTCTGGGTAAGCAACTTCAAGCATGACGCTGTATGGGAACGCGATTAGTATCGCTTCACGGATTGCAATTTGTTCGCGAAGGTCTTCTTCGGTTTCATCCGTGTTGGCCAGGTATTGCTCAAACGACGATATGACGAAAGTCTGATAGGTCATCTATCTTGCCATGGCCTTCGGTAGTGAAAGGAATAGCGACTCGCATCGCAGGAGGCAGAAGCAAATTGTTTAACGGCAAGCCGAAGGCGACTGAGTGTGACAGACCGTAGCTAAGCAAGCAGTCGCCTTCGGCTTGCCGTTAAACGAAATACCGTTTATCGCGTGGTTCTGTAATTAATCCGGGCTTCGCGAGGGATCGAAATTGCTGACTGAGAGAATCATTAGTGGTTTAAAATGGAAGTACGCTGACGAATCTGATTAAAGATGAACTGCTCACGTAAGAAGAAAATCGGAGCGACATTTATGGACCTGCGCTTACCCATGCGAGGTTGAATCTTGCGGCGATGATGGTGTTGTTTCCTTCGTAAAGACAGACGATTTCGCCATTGGGTAAGACGGCTAAGTCCGAGTAAGCGCTAGTACCCGACTCAAGCGTTCGATTGACAGTCCAACTCTTGCCGTCATCGTAGCTAACTTTAATGGATAGGTTCTCGCGCTTGCCTCGACCGCCGGGTATCTCCTTCCGCTCCTTGTCCAGCGCTAACGAATGTGGATTCGAAAAGATCAAGGTGCCGGGCTTTTGCGGATAGGCTACGATGCTTGCCATGCAGATCGGTTCCCAAAGACTTGCGTCAAGCTTGGGCTGACTCCACGAGGTCGCGCCGTCTGGACTGGTGGCGATCAACTTTCGATTCTGCTTGGAGTGATTGCGGCAAACTAACAGCACACTACCGTCGCTCTTCGTTGCAATCATGGTTTCATTGGGATTGATGAACTCGGCCGTGTTGGGAAACACCAAATCACCAGCTTGCCAAGTCGCGCCGTGATCATCACTGTATATCGTGGCCGCAGCACTGGGAGCGTGATCGCCGTTCTTTCCATAAGCCAACCAAATTGGCACGACCATTCTACCGCTGGCCAGTTGCACTCCATGGCCAGGACCAGTTGCGATTACGTTCCAGTCATAGTGCTTTCGAAACGGCTCGAAGCTCTTTGTAATTTCAATTGGTTCTGACCAAGTTAGCCCATCATCAGAACTGTGCATCGAAAAACACTTGGCATAGTTGATGCAGTACAGCATGTGGACCGTCCCCTTTTGCTGATCAACGATTGCAACGGGGTTATTCACAGTTTGCTCTCGCGCGCCGTCAGCATCACGCTTTCTCGGATTCCCTTCGATCCTAGCGCCAGTATGAGCGATCTTCGTAGCGTCGCTCCACGTTCGCCCTCCGTCGATAGATCGGCGCAAATGAACTTCGATCTCGCCCCAGTCCGCCTTGCTGTTACGTCGCGCTTCGCAGTAGGCCAGCAACGTGCCTCGACTTGTGCAGACAATTCCCGGAATGCGATAGAGCGAGACTCCGTTCATGCCTGCTGGAAAAATTTCTGTTTTCTCAAGCACTGGTTCCTGAGAAAGGGCAGGCGAAAAGGCCACGCAACAACCAATCCAAAGAGATAACAAAGGCAGGTAGCGATGATTCATTTCTGAGTATCTCGTTGATGTTGAACTGGGGCAGGGAGGAGTTCGATTTGCCAAACCTTGGGTGAGCGCACGCCGGGTCGAATTTCACCGCTAGGAATGACGTACTTTCCATTCCAAGGAACAATTGTCGTTGTAACGTGAGACTCAGGTAAGGCATTTTCAATTACCTTCCACTTTTTTTCCGCGATCGAGTAGCTCAGGGCCGATTTCGGAAATCCGGGATGCTGCTCTGGCGGCTGAAAGTTGACCAACGAACCATCGTCGCCGCCTAGAATCTGAAATTCTAAATCGCCAGTTGGAAGAACCGTGGCAGCTACGGCAGCTCGCGGTGCATTAGGCAGCGCTGACCAACCCTTTTCAGGATGAAACGCATAGCCATCGGTCAAGTATTCACGCACTGCCTTGCCATCGCTGCCAGAGGTCAACTTCACTCCACTGCATAAGTAAACCGTATCGTTCACATCCACCATGGCAGCAAGCATGCGAGCTGGTCCTGGCCACGCTGGCAGTTCCTTCCAAACAAGCGGCGTTGAATTAAGATCCAAAGCCCAAAACGTATGCATCGCGGCAGTATCAGTCGGCTGAGCTAATCCTCCCGCAATGTACACAACACTACCAGCAAGAACACCCGATGCGTTGGCGCATGGAGCAGGCAATGACGGAAGAGACTGGTAAGACAATTTTTCATCTTCCCATCGCATGAGAAAACAATCACGATAGTGCTGACGAGAATCGCTGCCACCAAAACAAGCTACACCGGCGGGGACATTCAAGCCCTCGGGCAAGGTGGCGCATACGCTGTAACCAAGCGGTCGAGGCAACCGACCAGCATCGATCCATCTCTGTGCATTTAACGCCTGCGCATTCAGCGACTCGAGCACGTACACTTTATCATGCCAAACTTTAGTACCACCTTGCCATGGCGGAGCAGATGGAAAATTCGCTCCACCTCCAACGATCAAAGCGTTGTTGCTGATTCCCGCGATTGGCCCGGCTACTCCAAGCGTGTTGGGAATCGGCGGTAAGGCACTCCATCGAATGGTCGACTTCGACGACTCAGTATCTTGGCTTTTCGCAGACTGCCCGCAAGCACTGCGTGTCGTAATCGCCATGAGAATAAGGATAGTCACGAAAAAGCTGGAATGTCGCCGAACAGGCTTAAATGTTCCATCAGCTTTAATGCACGCCTCTACGAGCCAACAAGGATTGTTTAGAATGCGCATCTCGGTGAGTTCATGAGGATTGCCGGAATCGATCGAGTCAAAGAGAGAGAATACCAGATGCTGCCGTGCCAGAGAAGAACGATGAACGCATACTCGAAATTCATCCTGCTCGTCTTGAGTTGCTGTTGCAATAGCTTGGCTTACGGTCAGAACGTCGATTGGTCGCAATATCTGGGTGGCAAAGAGCGTGATCTGTATTCGTCGCTGGACCAGATCAATCTTCAGAACGTCAGCAAACTGGAAGTCGCCTGGACCTATGACACTGGTAACGAGGCTGAGTATCAGGCAAACAACTTGATCATCGGAGGGGTACTATATACTCCAACGGCGACACGCAAAGTAATTGCACTCGACGCGGCCACAGGCAAAGAACTGTGGCAATGGGATCCAGCGAAAGAACACACAGGGCCCGGAAGTCCGCGTCAACGAGGCTTAGTCTACTGGGCCAATGAATCGGGGGACGATGCAAGGTTGTTCACTGCGGTGAACGGGTTTCTGTTTGCCATCAATCCCAAGAACGGCGAAACGATTCGCGACTTTGGCAATAACGGTTCGATCAATTTGGGATCGGGGTTAAACACTCCTGGTGTGACTTACAAGGACATGTTGATACTTGGCGGGCTGGGTGGCAAGGGTTCGCTGCGAGCCTTTGATGTCAAGACTGGCCAGCAACGGTGGATCTTCAATTTGATTCCTCAGCCCGGTGAGTTTGGAGCCGACACGTGGCCGAAGGATGCACTCAAGAATGCTACTGGTCTCATGCCCTGGTGCGGTCAAGCTCTCGATGAAAAACGCGGCATTGTTTACGCAGCAACGAAAACCGCCGAGCCCGATTTCTACGGCGGTGAGCGCCACGGGAGCAACCTGTTTGCCAACAGCATTGTCGCGTTGAATGCAGCAACCGGCCAGCGCCTATGGCATTTTCAAATCGTACATCACGATCTGTTGGATAAGGACTTGCCTTGTGCGCCAGTACTGTTGACGGTGAACCATAAAGGAAAGCAAGTTGATGCAGTTGCTCAAGGAACAAAACACGGCTTGCTGTTCGTGTTCGATAGAGTCACCGGTGAGCCGTTATGGCCGATTGAAGAGCGTCCGGTGCCTCAATCCGATCTGATCGGTGAGCAAGCTTGGCCGACTCAGCCATTTCCGACCAAGCCACCGCCGCTAATGCGTCAGACCTACACCGAGGAGGACGCGTCCAACATTTCACCAAAGACTTACGAGCTGACCTTGGACCGAATTCGAGCGGCCCCAAACTTCGGTCCGTTTCCCGCGCCCAGCCTAAAAGAGACAATCATGTTCCCTGGCTTCGACGGCGGTATGGAATGGGGCGGTGGAGCCGCTGATCGTGACGGAATCTATTATGTGAACGTCAACGAAATGCCTTGGTTATTGCAGATGATTGAAACCCGTCACGCCGATGGTACAGAACTGGCCGCGGGTGAACGTGACTATGTGCTTTACTGTGGCGTTTGCCATGGCATCGACTTGAAAGGGAATGATGCTCTGAAATTCCCACCGTTGCTCGAAATTGACAAGCGGAAGACCCGAGCCGAAATCGAACAGATGACTCGACAAGGTCGGGGACGCATGCCATCGTACGACACCATGCCTGAGGAAAAACGCGTCGCCATTCTTGATTACGTGCTCAGCAAAAGCGCGCCGCCCAGCGATGCAGCCGACAAAGCCAAGAAACCTACTCAGGCAAAAGATGCAGCGAAGCAAGTACCAGCTTACGCGTTCGGAGGTTTTCGACGCTGGTTGGACGACGAGGGTTACCCAGCGATTAAGCCACCGTGGGGCACTCTGAACGCTGTCGACCTGAACACGGGAGAAATCAAATGGAAAGTTGTGTTGGGCGAGTACCCTGCGTTGACCGCTCGAGGCATTCCGCCCACTGGCACTGAAAACTACGGTGGCCCACTTGTTACCGCTGGTGGATTGATCTTCATTGGAGCAACAGCCGATGAAACCTTTCGCGCCTTCAACAAGCAGACTGGCGAGGTAGCTTGGAAAGCTTCGCTGCCCTTCGGTGGAAACGCAAGCCCAAGTACCTACATGGTCGGTGGTCGACAA
>CAUJKA010000014.1 GCA_963204965.1 Planctomycetota bacterium
AAGCCATTGCGTGATAAGTGTGTTCCACAAACTCTGGGATGTCCGGACGAAAATCACCCTCGTTCTCAGTCCAAGGAATACCAAACGAAGCTACTGTATCGAACAGCCCTAGAAATCGAATTGCAGGTGGCTTGGTGAGCCACTGATTGTCACTGCCCTTGATCTGCTCATAACAAAACTCGATGCGATGTACAAACATTCTGGCGATAGCGGCACCACGACTGTAACCCACGATATCGATCGTCGCATCACCGTTGACAAAGTTCTTAATCAGTGCTGTAAACATCTCGTCGATACGCTGCTGAGCACCAGCACCCGTGGCTCCGCCGATCAGCTTTCCGATAAACCCTCCACGACTGCCTACTCCGTCTAGGTAAGTCTTGTTGGTTCCTTCGTAGAGCAAACTAAAACGATGAACGTTCGTGTCCAACTTCTGATCTCGTTGATCGTCGGGAGCTGTCGAATCGTTCCATGTTCCATCAAATGCATAGAGCGCCATTTTAGAATCCGTTGCCAAGACTGTCAGAGTAGAATGTGAGCCGACTGATTGAAAAGCTTGCGAATCAGTTTGTCAACCTCGGGGAATATGAATGGACCCGTTGCCCGCCAATCTAATGTAACAGCTTTCGATCGTATCGCTAACTTGTGGCCTTCTTCGCCGCCTAGTTTCTAGCCGCCTAGTTTCTAAAAAGGTTTCACTGCTTGCGATTGTCGGAATCACGATGCTAGACTGTTGGGGGTGATTACACGCCTAATCCAGTTTAAAATGCATGGGACGGCGCGTCTGCCAAACTCAATTGCAATGCACTAGTGCCCCTAGAAAATTACTGGCTGGAGTATCGAAGTGATGTCTTTAGGACGATCTGTATTTGTTGCTTCAATTTCGGCACTACTCAGTTTGTTGCCTTCTTTGGCAGTAGGTCAAAGCCTTATACCTGCGGTGAATGGGCTTGGCAAATGGGGCTACGTTTCGCGGCTAGGATCCGAGCCCAATTGGATCATACTCCCCCAGTACGATTTGGTAGGTAAATTTGACTTGAAAACTGCGCTAGCGCCGGTTCAGAATTCACGAGGAGAATGGGGATACATTGATCGAGCGGGAGAAGTAAAGATTCCGTTTCGGTTTTCTTCCGCAGACGAATTTTCTGAAGATGTTGCCGCTGTTCGGAGAGATGGGTACTTACAATACATCCTTCCAACAGGTTCTGTTTACCTTGAAACGCGTTTTGAATGGGGCGAGCAGTTTTGTGAAGAAGTTGCGGTGGTCAAACCAAGCGTTAGTGAGAGGAATTACGGTGTAATTGATCGCAAGGGGCAATTCGTCGTAAAACCCGGCTACAGATTTCTTGGCAATTGCTCGAGCGGACTACTGGCGGCACAAAGACAGGATGGATCGTGGACCTATTTGCGCAAGAATGGTTTAGAGCTTCCTGTAAAGTTCACTTTTGCGGGTAAGTTTGAGAAAGGCTTCGCCGTTGTCACGGTAGGCGATGCATACGGAATTATCAATCAAGAGATGGAGTTCGTGGTCAAGCCACAGGAATTCCAGATCTATGTTCTTCAGAATGCCGTACTACTGCCCGACGACAAATCGATCGACGTCTCAGAAAAGTCGTTCTCCTCAAAACAACGACTGATTGGTGCGCCATGTGGATCAATGAATCAGTTCGAGTCAATGATTCTGCAATCGCCAGGTGGGTTTGCTCAAATCGAAGATGACTCAGGGAAGATCTTCAAATTGGAGTCAAATCCTACTGTAGAGGTGAGCCTGATTTCGACACCGGAGAAGGCGGATATTTACCGCCCATCGAGATATGAGTATGAGCGAGCCGAAGAGTCTGGAGATATCGATAGACTGTTGATCCCTGACTACCGTTGCCCGGTATTAACCTCTGACAAATGCAAGTTTTCGAAATACACGGACTATCGACTCATTTTTGTTTTGGGGAGTAAGCGAGAGGTGCGCAAATGCATACCGAGTATTGACCAAAAGATTGAGGTCGAATTCAAGTGACTGTTGCGCATTTCTCGCTAGTGGCATGCATAGTTGTTATTTTGGGAGTTCTTGTCGGACTTCGAACTAGAAGGAACGTCTCGATCTTGCTTGCAGCGATAGTAGCTTGTCTATGCGGAGCTTTATTCTACGTCCTGTTTTCCCTGATTTTTGTTGCTTCAACTGCTGTTGCGTTTAGCGGAGCACCTCGAGTTTTTATTCCATTCTTCTTTTTGCCAGGCGGAGAGTTTGCCGAGGACATTTCAAAGGCACCTTCCAGGGTCGACTTCGTGAATAAATACGGCCCCGACTTAGTTCGAGAGAAGTTGCCGGCGACTACAAATTTCACCGCGAATTTACTTCTAACGCTCGCGCTGCTCAGCACCGTAGTCTTCCTTGCAACTTTCTTCTTGACTATGGCTGGCAAGTTAATAATTGTTCGCACGACTGAACCAGAGGTTATCCCAAGAAGCAGCAAATCCAACTTGCCTCGAGTTTTCATCAGTTACTCTAGTCGCGATAAGAAGTTCGTGACGTGGTTGATTAATCGACTAAAAGCCGAAGGTCTTGACGTTTGGATCGATATGCAACGAATCGCTGTCGGAGATACTATCGTTGAGAAACTAAATGAGGGACTGGAATCGGCGTCGTATCTCATCGCGATTCTGTCAGAAAACTCGGTGAGTTCGTTGTGGGTGCGAGATGAACTGGGCTACGCATTCTTTCGAGAGAAGACGAAACAGCCACTGACCATCCTTCCGGTTGTTATCGATGCATGCGTACTTCCGCCGCTGCTTGTGGGTCGAAAGTTCGCCGATTGTCGTACAAACAGAGACCAAGGATTCAATGAACTTTTGGCTGTTCTGAATCGCGAGCGCGAAATCTTGAATTCTGATTTCAGCGATTTTTCACGTGCTGAGACAAATTCGATGCAGGTGCCGTCGCTAGCCGGATTGGGCCGCATTCTGTTGCAACTTTCTCCTGTTCAACTAAATCAGGTAGCACATGCATTGGACGTGAGCAACAAGAATCCGAATGGAGATCTTTGGCAACCGGACGATTTGGCCGACGAGATCTTACGGAATGTTGAGGATCGGAAGATGCTAAGCAAGCTCAGAGATCTTTTAGCTGATGAATCGCCTAGTAGTTTGCCGAAGAACATTCGCCCGCTTGCATCTCGACTCACAGAAGACATTCATGAGTCAGGATTGGAGTTGAAGGATTTGATTTTCATGAGTTCACTGTCCGAACGTCTCGACGGTGCGCACTCAAAAAGATGGCGCTTGCTTAGAACAAATTCGGCATACGACTTCAATAAGCTGAAAGACGCGTGTGTCAAAGCAGATAGTAAACTTTTCGAGGCCGACAATGCTCTTGGACAGTACCACCAAACAATCCTGTTCTTGCAGGCAATCTACCTTTTCGCGGTAGCTTGGTCTGAAATGACGGTAACTTCCATTACGAATGAAGAGTTCTTTGTTGAGCTAATCGATGATCTGGCTCGGTCTGTTATCAAGTTGCAATCGCCCATAGATTCGTCGAACGTCGCCACATTTCTTTCGCACTGCAAATCGCAAGTGTTTGCTCAAGCTTTACAAAGCGTAGGCTATGATCCAAGCTTATTTGAAAATCCCTGAGATGCAGTGCCGTTTGGACGTTCAGGCTACGCGACGCTCTTCGGTGATGCCAAATTGGAACGATGTGAAAACTGCTTGGATGCTTGGTGAAAGCTCGCCGACGATTTCTTCATTTCCTCTGATGATCCGCGCGAGCCATGCCCGCTTTAGTTTGGGGGTTCGCCAGTCTCGCAAAAGCCATTGCTCAAACTCGGATTGGTTCAAGACACGCAATCGAGGCTGAGCTGTTTCCTCCGAGTCTGCCAGGGAATCTATTTGAGCTCTGTAGAGATCGTAGAGCATTACAATCTCTTCGCTAGGCTTACACATGAACAGGAATCCTTTCCGATAGACCCGCACATCATATTCGCAAAACGAGGAGGGTTCCAACCCCGATTTTCCAATTCAGTCAATTGGGCTACCGCAAATCTTTAGCTAGCATTCGTCGTGCACACTTTGAAGCTAAGCCCCTTCTACGATAACAACGCGCTCGTCTGCTACTCTCGAAACCCACGTTCAAGCAGATCTTCAAAGTCCTTCGGCTTGAGGACATCGGCGATGTGCGAGAGGATTTCACTGGTTTGGGCGGCGAAGTCTTGCATGCACTTGTACTTCTTAAGCGATGTTTCGCCAATGATGCTCAAGCCATTTTCTTGAACCAGTTGATCGATTTCTTTCTTCTGATTTACCCAGTAAGCGGCACACTTCAGCTGATCACTGGTTTTTGAAATGTTAACACAGGGAAGTTTGTAGACTCGGATTCGGGAGAGAAACTGTTCGGGGTTCTGCTTGCAGTTCTTCCAAATCGACCAGAGCTCGTACATGCAGAATTCGGACTTCAAGTACTTTTCGCTCAGGATGACAAACACACGTTGCGACTCGCCGATTCGGTCCATGAATTGGGAGATGCGATCACCGATTTGCATGTGATCAACATCGCGAATGATCTCGATGCCGGTCTGTTTGGCTTTGTCACAAAGTACATTGATGGCCTTGGTTCGTTCGATGCCTTCGGGAGTATCGTCTCCCCAAGCATAAGAGACAAAATGCTCTTTAGCTTTGCTGCTGGGGGAAGGACCGAGTTTCAACTGAACTGTCGGTTCTGTGGGACCGGCGTTCTCCAGTTCCAGTTCATGTGTTATTGCATCGCTAGCGTCTAGTCGCTTGGGATGGCTGAGCAATTCTCGATCCAATGCATCACCCGACCACGTGGCGTCACGCACACCATGATACATATTGATCGACTCGATCAACTTGCGAAGTTCGTTAGCAAGTAGTTGACTTCGAGGGCCTCTGCATTCCAAGGTGATGCGACTGGAATTTGTTCCGTCGGCTTGATAGTCCAAGAGAAAATGGCTGGACGATTGCAAGTCGTACCCGCAGGCTCCGAAACGCCAGTAGATCGCCGAACCTTTGGCTCGCTTGCCGATCTCGGCAATGATCGACCGAATCAACGAGGGATCATCGTAGGCATACTCGCAAACCAAGCACACCGTTTCACCGGGATGCTCCCACTGCGAGGCTATCTGACCGGCTACAGCAGATCGACTCGGCAGCAGTTCGGGAGCGATGTATTCGGCTTCAATGCCCAGTTGTCTATGTTCGGTCCGATGCTTAAAGCAAATGCCACACGACTCCATCATGCTCAAGAAGACTGGTTGCTCTTGAGTGGAATATTCCTTCCAAGCCGAAAGAGCCAGCAGGCTGCGAGTGAAACGCCCGTTAAGCTGTCGTAGAGCCGTATAGGGCCCGCTTCTATCCAGCACTGTGTAGATCGCTTGCAACGCCCAGGCTTGATCGAGGATGATCTGATCGTTGAACATGCCGGGACGATAGAAGACAAGACCACAGTCGTGCAAGTACTCCAAGAAGAACTCTACACTGGAGATGCCTCCGGTTTTCTCGCAGAGCTCACGAAAGGCTTCCATTCCCAGGGTGCGGAATCGGCGCTGCGATTCTGGTAGCACTTCATCTTGGCGTCGCATCTCGTCCAACTCGGCAATCACGGCTGCTCGACCGCGGCCGATGAGGATTTTGCCTCGACGCTGGATTGTATCCGCGATGGCTTCACGAAGAGCTTCATCCAGTCCAGCTCGACCGCGATTGTTGAGCGCGCTGTAGTGACGCTGTTGAACGAAGCGAAATGACTTGAGCGTTCCCTCGGGAAGCGAGAGTGTTTGTTCATCCCGCGGTAAGTCGCATTGATTCTGGACAATTAGCACTGGTTGTTCAAAGCCGGCGAGTCGTCCGATATGTTTCAGCCAATACGGAACGCGATGATTCTTAAATGTCAGTCCTCGATACTCATGTTCCGACGATGCTTCACTACTACTTGACCAGACGAGCAAAAAGACTGCGTTGGTGCGCATGAACAAGGCATGCGTGCCATGGTAGATATCTTGACCACCAAAATCCCAAAGATGAATGCGTGCGATCGGTTCGGAGTTTGCTTTGGCCTCTTCCGATTGCAGATCGAACGAGCAGATGACGATCCCGTGCGTTGACTCGGGTTCCGCTTCCGGCTCCATGCCACGCAGTCGTCGGGCAATCTGTGTTTTCCCAACGCGACCGTTGCCTATTACGATCAGTTTGACATCGTGCGTTTGTGCCGTGCCTTGTTCTATATCCGCCAGATGTGCCCTGAGTCGCGGTAAACAGTTATCGTAGGATTCCTTCGAAAGCACCTCCTGGGGAATTCCGGGAATCGTGGTCTTATGAGCGTGAAATCTCTCAAGCGCCGAGCGAGAAGCTATTTTTAATGATAAGGCATCGAGTGTTAGATCATTGGCATTTATGCGTTTGGCAAGGACGGGCACATTGTGCAATTGGCAGACTTTAGACCTATCCAAATACAGTTGCTGCAGGCTCGTTAAGCCAGTCAGAGTCGCTAGATCACTCACTTGGGTAGAGCTGCAATCCAGCCTCTGAAGGTTCGTTAACCCAGACAGCGATGATAGAACACTTACTTGGGTATCTTTGCAATCCAGCGACCGCAGGCCAGTCAACCCAGACAATGGCGCTAGATCACTCACTTGGGTGTAGCTGCAACGCAGCGACCGAAGGCAAGATAGACCAAACAGCGGCGCAAGATCTCTCACTTGGGTTTCTGCACAATCCAGCAATTGAAGGTTCGTTAAGCCAGTTAGAGGCGACAGATCACTTACTTGCGTAGACCAGCACTCCAACGACTGCAGGCTAGTTAAACCAGACAGCGGCGCAAGATCACTCACTTGGGTTCTGCTGCAATGCAGTGACTGAAGGCTACTTAAACCAGACAGCGGCGCAAGATCACTCACTTGGGTTTCTGCACAATCCAGCAAATGAAGGCTCGTTAAGCCAGTTAGAGGCGACAGATCACTTACTTGCGTAGACCAGCACTCCAACGACTGCAGGCTAGTTAAACCAGACAGCGGCGCAAGATCACTCACTTGGGTTCTGCTGCAATGCAGTGACTGAAGGC
>CAUJKA010000015.1 GCA_963204965.1 Planctomycetota bacterium
TCGAGGGCTCGCTTCTTTTCGGCTTCGGTCATCTCGGGCAGCGGAATCCGCGGAGCGCGGTACTTGAGATCCTCAAGATACTGCTTCATCGCAGCGCGTGTTATGGGCGTTGATCTCGGTTGATCTTCGGCGTTTGCTTGAACCAATTCGAGCTTTGGCGTTGTTGGTTGCTCTTGGGCGTTGGATGCAGTGGTCATCGCGGCGCATCCGAGCAATCCGATGATCGCCGACGACAGCCAAAACCGGCGAATTGGAACTGAGCGATTTAGACTCAAGAGTTTCATGATTGGTACTTAGATTGCAGTGTGGTGGTAGATTGTTGTAGCTAAAGTACTCGCGCAGTGTAGGTCGGAGATTCCTACACTGCGCGAGTCCTAACGCTCAGCTTCGAAAGCTAAGCATCACGGTTGAACAACTTAGAAAATTACTCGGCAAGCGTAGAGACTTCGCCACCGCTTCGAGTTCCCGCAGCTCGATAAACTGCCATGTCAATAGTCGCTGGCAAGAATCGAACTGAGCCGTCCATCAAAGCGAGGTTAACTCCACCTGAATGCTGAGAATTGGCAGTAGTCATAATTCTGCCTGGTGGGTACATGCATGAACGTCCATTGGGTGGCGTAATGTGATAGTACTCAGACGTTGAATGGTACCCGCGTAGCCAGGGAGCACCGATGTTGGAAAAGCCTTGCTTGGTGATGTCAGTAACGACGACTGCCAAGCAATCGTTGTAGGCTTGGTCGGCGGTCAGTGGAGAGGTGCCTGGCTGAAAGGTGTCAGTGCGAGGCGACGAAACTGTTTGGCTGAAATCCCCAGTCAAGCGTTCGGAAAATCCCGCGGTGTTTGAAAGACCATCGGTGATTCCCGCAAGTTTCAGGAAAGAGTCTCGATAGAAGACACCGTCCCAATCAGGAATTTGGCCAATCCACGAGGCTGATGTCGATCGCTGCCACAAGGGGATCGTTCCCGAGTTGACATAGTAGTTGTTTTGACCACCTTGATTGGCCGACTCAATGGCAGTTGCAGGATCTGAAGGGCAGACGAAGGTTGCAACCTTACTGTTTAGGGCTGTCAAATTGTTGGGGTGATTGTATTCGAAGCGAAAGTCGATCAGGTCGTAAACTTGCGTTTGCTCCATGAAAGGCAGCAGTCTGGCGTGTACCGAAATACTGTTTGCTGGTCCGAGCTTATCGGCTGTGGTAGACATGCGTGAAGCAGGCAAACGTTTGTAGGAAGATTCGTAGTTGAGTGCACCCAACATGAGCTGTCGCATGTTGTTGCTGCACTGCATGCGTCGGGCTGCTTCCCGTGCAGCCTGAACTGCTGGAAGAAGCAGGCCTACCAAAATCCCAATGATTGCGATAACTACTAGTAGTTCAACGAGCGTAAAAGCGGATCTTTTAAAAGTTCTCATAATCGTTCTCGAAAAGTAAGCTGAATCGGAAAAGTTCGTGGATCAAGCACACTTTGCGGAGCAGTTGTTCATGGTAGGAACAACAAAGTCGTGGCAATGTGTGGTTACTTACAAATCGTTTTGTCGTGGTATTCAAACCGTCGACAAGAATTGCAAGTCAATCAAATCCAAGAGATGCCATGAAATCGCGCTAACAGCACGTGCATCGTGTCGTTTCTGACACTTTGCTTGGCATCCAAGAGTCAGCTAGACAATTGGAGGACGCAAAAGATCGGGATACTCGCCATCGCAATAGAAGGCATTCGTCCAGCAAGAAAATCCGTAGTTCTTAAGGGACGAAAGCTGGGTGGAATCACAAAGAACTGCCGTCGACTCCCAGTGTGTCTCGGCAGGTGCAACTGGTGAACTCGCAGGTATTGTCGAGGCCTTGCAGGTCAAGCACTGCTTCTTGAGCGGTGATGACTTTTGTTGTGCGACAGCTCGGCTGTCACTGCGATCAATACCACTGCCATTTCCAACAAGCGTCGAATCGGAGGAAACGGGCGGATAGTAGCCATGTGTGTGCAAGTGCAGGTAATCGCCGCACTGAGCCCAAGCTTGATCGGCGCGCACAGCCAGCAGCACAAAAATGCTTAGCAGCAATTTTGCAATGCCGACCGCCGTCGATCGTTGTTCAAACTTGGTTACAGACCGCAACATAGTTTAAAGGCACTCAAACACGTTAATGTGTGTCGTACAAAAGACGCGACATCAAATCACAACGAGCTCAGATCGCGAAAGGACGATACTCGTTTGGTTCTGCGCGTATGCCACCCGTTTGATCAGCGAGTAAAAAGTCGATCGAATCAACGTTCACTCACTACTGTCCAAAGGCGGAGTGCAATCCATCGGAATACACTCCATGCCATGCTCAACGCACGCGTTCAAAAAACGCGATGAGGCTAGGCAATCGGTGGGCGAAGCAACGAGGGATAAGCACCCTCAGAGATGTTGGGAAGTTCATTCCCAACCAGATTTGAAAAGCTTGCCATCGAGCAATCTTCGCTGTCGTCGGACATCGTTGCTAGATATTCGATGCGAACTTGTGGTGGAGCAACTGGCACGCTGACAGGGACGGTCGCACCGCGGCAACTGTAGCATCGTTTTTGAGCGGGAACTGGCCTCACCGAGCGATTCCTGGAGAGATCTCGGCTGTTCTCTAATCCGATTGAGTCAACATTCCAACTCGATGCGACATCATTATGTCCAACACCAAATCGATGTTGTAGATAGTCACCACAACTCGCATCGGCTTCTTGGGGCATCCAGGCAAATGAGGCCACCATCAATACGATCATGCACAGCCAGCCCTTGCGGGCGTGGAATTTCTGTTGAGTGCATGAGTTGAACATGGATGGAAACCCGAAAAATTGCTCGGTCTAAGACTAACCAATGCCAGAGAATCCCTTTCAATTTGGCAGATCTGCGACCTTATGTCAACCGTTTTGTATTGGCGCGACGCGAATTCGTGAAATAATCCGCCATTAAGCCACCCAACGGGAGGCCGTGGCTTCCTTAAGGATTCTAAGTGCGATGACGTCCCGTCCGCTCCGTTCTTTGGGCTTCCCCACGATTATTCGTCTATTTAGGACTTCTTACTTCCGTCAGAGTTGTAGTTCTTCAGGTAGATTTCCATCATCTTTTTCCGCATCTTTTGAAGCACGGTGGGTGGCAAGCTATGACTGGCCCCGGGGACAATTTCAATCTGCGCGTCGCTACCGAGTTCCTTGAGCCGATCGGCCAACTTGAACGTGGCACCCTCGAGGTAGAAGGTATCCAAGTCTCCCATGGCAATATGGATCTTCCCGGCCAGCGGCTCCTTCAGCTTGTCCCAATTCTCTGAGAGGATCAAGCTAATATCGTACCGCTTCCAATACTCGGCAACGGCCGGATCAACTTGTCCGGTAGCTGTGTGCCAACATCGCATGGGTTCGCCTTTGGGATCTAGCGGGCTGAAGACGGCATCAAAAGATCGCATCTGTCCGCCGCGTCCCAACGCTTGATCCATCTTGCAAAAGTCATCGTAACGCAGGATGACGTTCGTGCCCTGTCGAGCCAATGGGCGACGATTGCCCTTTGCGTCGATATAGACGCTTTGAGTCGGCGAGGCATACAGGTCTGTGCCTTGAAAGTCGCGAAAATCGACTGGGTCCGGAGAAGTGCTGAAGACCGCTCCAAAAGTGCTCGGGTAGGTCACTTGCAGCCAAAGGCTGGACCAACCACCGCTGCTATGGCCTCCAACAAATCGTGCATCGGTCGCGGCGATCGTGCGAAAGTTAGCGTCGATGTGTGGAATCAACTCCTTCACTAAGACTTCGCCGCGAGGTCCATTGGTTAGACTGTCAGCATAAACGTGGTGACCATATTTGCATTCACCCGTGAGCATGACATGGATGAATTCTTGCTCGCTATCACGGCCCGGTCGCGAGCCTGGACCACGACCTGACATGCTGCGCAAATTCCCACCAAACCCGGTGATTTCGTAGTAAACAGGGTACCGACGGTCGGGTTGCGACTCGTAACTCTTGGGCAAGATTACCGCAGCGCGATCGACAATGTCGCGGCCAAAATGCTTGGAGAGCAAGTCGCTTTTTCGTTGGACGAACTTAAGTCGGTCCGTATCGACATATTCAAACTCGGGAACTACTTGATCTAGCACTAGCTCAATTCTTGGTTGAGTGCTTGGATTCCAGGTAACTACTTGGCTGTAGAAGTTGCCTGGTCCATCCGCGGCCTCGGGGTAATAGAAGTCATGATCTAGGATAGCTTGAACTCGGTAGGTTTTGTCAGGCCATTTTGAGATTGGCTCAGGAAAACAGTCCGCCTTGTCGTCAACGATGACCGACGCGTCTGGAGCGAGTTTCGTGACTTCCATCGCCGCAAACGGCTCGGGGGCGAACCAACTTAAGCCCTTGATCGGTTGTTTTTGCTTGTCGGTAGTCACAAAAACCAGCACACGACCGGTGATCGCCTTATCTGTTACCTGCTTGGGCAGTTTGACAACAAAGGCTGGTGTCGCTTGTGCAAAGAGGTTGGCTGAAAATCCAGCAAGTAAGATAGTTGAAAGCGCGGTTCGATAAACCGTAGCCAAACAGGAATTGATCATAGTAGTCCTCGGAACATCACGTCGATTCAAAACAACATGATAACAAGAGACTGCCTTAGAACCAATCAAGTCGCTCTCATTGGGCTATTTTGGCGAGTTCAATGTGCGTTCGATCATTCGAAGTTCTGACTCTACCTGCAAAGTTCCGCGTCGCACAGCATCATTCATGCCCTGTGCGGGCCGATTGATAATTCGAACCTCGTTAAGCTGAAGCTCCATGGCTCGGATCGACTGCTCAAGACTTGCAATCTCTTGATCGACTTCGGCGGCCTGACTTTCGCCTTGGTTGAGCTCAGCCTGAAGGGCTCGGAAGTTCGCGATGCTTTGTTGTGTAGAAATCGCCGATTCGGGTCCTTGCCCCTGTGGCTCCCGATCCGTTTTCCAATTCCGCAACAGGCTGCCGATTCCCAGACCCACAACAAGGAACAGGCCGATCGCCGCAGCGACGTAGCCGAACCTTCGCCAATGACGCGGCGACACCGGTAGTCTTGGCAGCGACATCGTCTGTGGCTGCTGAAGGTGCGCGAGATAACTTTCTAAGAGTTCGCAAAGTTGCTGAGCCGACTGGATTCGATCCTCGGGCTTCTTCTCCAGCAGTCGATCAACGACTCGAGAAAGTTGCCGCGGCACATCTGAGTTGATGCGATGCGCAGCTAGAGGTTGATCGGATACAATCTTTTGCAAAATCGACAACGGTTGCGACGCTCGAAACGGCTCGCGGCCAGTGGCCATAAAGTAGATGACACTACCCAAGCTAAACAGATCGCTTCGACCATCCAAGTCGGACCCTTGAGCTTGTTCGGGCGACATGTAATGCGGTGTTCCGGCCAGCCAACCTGTTTGTGATGCAGCCGCATCATCGGCAGCTCGAGCCAAACCAAAATCGGTAATCAGTGCGCGACTGAGTCCATTCTCGAGCAGAATATTCGCAGGCTTGATGTCGCGATGGACCAAGCCCTGCCGATGCGCGGCAGCAAGTCCAGCGGCAACTTGCGAAGCGATGCGAATGATCGACTTCGAGTCTAGCGGACCATGCTCCTGCACAAACGTCTGTAGCGAACATCCAGGAACGTAGGACATCACCAAGTACGGAAAGTCGACTTCCGATTGCACGGCATGGATCGGCACAACGTTCGGGTGTACCACAGCGGCGGCTGCCTGAGCTTCCCTAGCAAATCTCCGTCGAGCGACTCCGCTGCTCGCTAGATGCGGCGCAAGAACTTTGATGGCGACGGGTCGATTGAGCTCCGAGTCGTGCGCCTTGAAGACAACGCCAAAACCGCCTTGACCCAGAAAGCTCTCGATTTCATATCCATCCAGTCGTCCCAACATCTCGGGATGCGAGGGCGACTGCAATATCTGCCGAACCTGTTTCAACGTTGCAACTTTGGCGCGATGATGTTCGCTAGGATCGGTAGCATCGTTGGCGCTAAGCGTCGCTAGTCCATCGCTTGTAGAGAGCAAGTTAGCCGCATCGCTCCACCAGTGCTGATCGCCGGCCATGCTCTCAAGTTCCCGCTGGCAATTCACGCATTGGTCGATGTGCTGTTCGGCAGCTCGCGATTGCTCGGCTGTCAAAGCTTGATTCAAAAGTTGGTTTAGAGTCTGAGGGTCCAGACATTCTTGTATTCTCATCACAACATGCTCGCCGAATGAGTGTCAAAACTTGAGTTCTCAACAAGGGAACGAATTCTTGCCAGCACTCGACTCTTGGCAATGTAGACTGCACCGGTGGAGATCGATAACAGGCTGGCAACTTCGGCAACCGCTTTATTCTCGATGGCAGTCAGCCAAAAGGCATCCCAAGTCTTAGTGGTGAATTCGCTGCGACAGCGGCTTGCCGCCCATTGAAATAATTGCCGTCGCTGCTGAAGATCAAAGTCTTGATCGATCGAATCGGCAGACAAGTTGTGCAGTTGCGAGTCGGAAATGTAACCCGGCTGTCGTTGCTGTTTGCGAAAATGGTCGATGACCAGATTTCGGGTAGTAATTGCCAACCACCCACGAAACGAACCTACTGAAGGATCGGCTTGCCAATTGCTGGCCTTTTTCGCGACTCGAGCGAACAGAGTCTGGACCAAGTCATGTGCATCGGCATCCTGCAAGCCTTGACGAACCGCCAGACGAAACACCAGCGGCTGGTAGATCGCAAGAAACTCGCTCCACGCCTGGTTATCGGCAAGATCGCCCAGTCGCAGCAGCAGGCTAAGTCGTGTTTCTGGAGCGTCGTACATTGGTTGTTCTCGTCAAAGGCATCGTTCCCTGCAAGTATACACGTTGGAAATCGTCGGTTCTTTCAGCATCTTTCGAGAATTTCAGTCGCGTCGCCACCATCGCCAGTCAACAATCTCGTAGCCACCGTCGCCAGTTTTTGAAGTTGCGCTTTTAGGCACGAAGTGCCGACATATCCTATACCGGGGCTGACAAGCCCCGGTTTTGAGGCCGTTCAATATTTAGCCCCGAAGGTGGCGATACATCAAAAATTTAGTGTGTCGACCCTACGGGCCTAAAACCGCGGTATTCTCATGTTCCGGTGCCTTCGACACCGGCATAGGATGTGTCAGGCCTTCGGCCTTAAATCCAAACAGCGCAATATCAAAATCTGGCGACGGGTGGCTACGTGCCCATCTTAGGCGATAGAATTGCCTCAGCCGGTTTTACTCAAATTGCCTTTTTGCCCCTTCGACAACGGGGGTTCAACCAGCGAGGAGATTGATGACTCCAGACGAGCTGAGTAAGCAGAATGAAGCAACTGCCATGCCCGAAACGGGTAGTGTTTCGCCAACAGCGAGTCCATTGGTACGGACGGCTAAAGCAGCACCAACAGCTATTGCACACGAGGGTGGCGATGCTACAGCATCATTGCGTTTGTCATCGCAGACTGATGCAGATTTTTCGTTCCACTTTGACGACCAAGGCGGGACGATTGGGCGTTACAAGTTGATCGAAAAACTGGGAGAGGGAGGGTTCGGTTCCGTTTGGAAAGCCGTTCAGCACCATCCCATCCATCGCGAAGTAGCTATCAAGCTTCTCAAGAGTGGCCTCGACTCACGAGATATCGTCACACGATTTGCGATCGAGAAGCAAGTTCTTGCGGTCATGGACCATCCTGGTATCGCTAAAGTCTACGATGCTGGGATGACTGAAAGTGGCATTCCCTACTTCGTCATGGAGCTTGTTCGCGGCCAGCCACTGACTCAATTCTGTGATACATCGAAGTTCGATATCACAGCCAGGATTGATCTGTTTCTGCAAGTCTGCGAAGCGATCCATCACGCTCATCGCAAAGGTATCATCCATCGCGATCTTAAGCCATCGAACATTCTGGTGGTTCACACGGACACAGGTTATCAAGTCAAGGTAATCGATTTTGGCATCGCCAAAGCAACTGCGGCCGTATCCGATATCACCTTGCAAACGCAAATTGGTGTGTTCATGGGAACACCAGCCTACATGAGCCCCGAACAAGCTGATGGTCTAGCCGAAGTTATCGATATTCGTACCGATATCTACAGCTTAGGAGTCATTCTTTACGAACTGTTGACGGGCGTTCGTCCCTTTGAGGCGCTGTCCAATGGGAGGATGGGCGTCGATGAGATCCGCCTGCGCATTCGCAGTGAAATTCCCACGCGTCCTTCGTCACGGCTTCGGCAAATCGACGCCAGCCAATTGCAGGAGTTCGCGGATCGTACGACCATGGACTCCAACCGCTTGGTTGCGGCTGTTCGCGGCGACTTGGATTGGATTACTCTCAAGGCTTTGGAAAAAGATCCCGCGCGTCGCTACGAATCAGCTCATGAACTGGCATTGGATCTCCAACGTCATCGCGATCGCGAGCCCGTTCAAGCGTCGCCGCCGAGCACGTGGTATACGGCATCGCGATTTGTTTCAAAGTATCGTTGGGCAGTCGCCACTGTGTCGATCGTGATGTTGACATTGGTACTGGCATCGGTCGTTTCGACCTTCATGTACTTCAACGAGCAAAGAGCGAGAGCCAAAGCGGATCAGCAATCCAACCGCTCCCAACAGATAGTGAAGATACTCAGCGACATGATTAGCGCTGCAGGCCCCTCGGTATCTCAAGGTCGCGACACTGGGCTGATGAAGGATCTTTTGGCAGAAACTACGTGGAGAATCGACCAAGAGTTGGATCAAGAACCCGAGATCGAATTAGAAATACGCCGACTGCTGGCCAAGGCCTACGGAGACATTGGCGAATTTCAACTGTCCCACAAACTCTATCAACGCGTCGTTGCGTTAGAGGAACTACTGCATTCCGAGGACACTCAGCGCATGGCCAACACCTATGCAGAATTGTCGGAATCGCTGGATAGTATCGATCGCTTGGACGACGCCGAGCGACTACTTCGGAAGGCGATCCAACTTCGCGAATCGATCTCACCATTGCCAGTGAAGGATATTGCTGCAGATCGTGAACTTCTCGCATGGCTACTTTCGCGGCAAGGCGACTTTGCGGCGTCGGAGCAACAGGCTCGTGTAGCTCTCAATGAATATCCTCCAACGGATCCAGGCGCAAAGAAGTTTCGCGGGCAAGCATTGATGACGCTCGGAATGACCTTGCTCAAAACGGCTCAGTTTAGTGAGAGCGAATCCTGTCACCGCGACGCCTTGGCAATCTATCGTGAGGTGTACACCAAGCCACATCCGAATGTCGTGACAGCCTTAAACAACCTCTGCCATCTTTTGGTTGAGATGGGCAAGTTCGACGAGGTTGAAGAGTTGGCCACTGAGGCTCTAAAGATGCAAGAGCTTCTGGATGGAAAGCCAATCGGCTCATGTACTGACTCGCTCAATAAAGCTCTGTCTGCCGTGCATTGTCATCGCGGCAATTTTGATCGCGCTATTGAGCGCTTACAGCTAGCCATCCGCGCCGCTACGGAAATCTACGGGCCAGACCACCGCTTCACCAATGACAAACGATCCTTGTTAGCTCAGGTGCAATTGCAAGCCGGACGTCTGGAGGATGCTGAACAAACCCTGAGGGAAGTCGAGCAACTGGGAGGCAAGCGTGAATCCGCCGATAACTCAATAGCTATCGCAGAAGGCAAGCTTTCGTTGGCTAGAAACGAACTAGATCGAGCACAGTCCATTGCAATTCAAGAGTATCATCGCACCAAAAGTGAGTCTAAGTCGCCCTCGATCGGACAGATCGAAGCCGCTTTGTTGCTTGTCGATATTCACTTACGTCGTCGTGAATATTCCCAAGCCGAAGAGCTTCTAAACGAATCGCTTCAGATCTTACGCCCCGATCAAAACACTAGCTCAATGCTGCTCGACGCAGTCAAGCAGCGACAACAGACCTTGAGTGCTAAAGAAAATGCACTTAAGGGAACGTCCAATTAGAATTGGCCCCCCTCCTTTTTCATGCATCCAAGAGTTGGTTATGCAAGAGTCGATCAGGGGGCGGGATGGGAGTTTTCCACTGCTCCCAGATTCAAGATTCCGACCATCTGCACAGCACAAGGGCCCTCCCAAAGGAAGAGTTCAATCTTGGTAACCTCTGATAATCAGGTTAGGCATGCTTCGTCAGTTAAAATCCCAGGACGTTGGTGGGTTTCGTGCCTCAACAACCCACCCTACGCGAGCCGGTCAGTTACACGATCGGTAAATGGCCCCACTACTCCATGGCACTGAGCTCTAACCAGCGCTGCTCGGCTTCGCCTAGTTCCATTTCTACGGCCTTGAGTTCATTGTGCAGTCGGAGCGCTTCGGCAGGATCGGTGGCTTGCATCAAGAGCTCGTTGACCTCCTTGCGTTTTTGGTCAAGACTCACGACAGTCTTCTGGATGGCCTTGAGCTCTTTCTTCAGCTTCTTTTCGTCCATGGGCGCACGCTGAGTCGCCGAAGCTCCAGCCGGTGCACCTTTGCTAGAGCTTGAACGCGATGGGGATCTCTGTCGCTGGTCGTCGTCAATCTCTTTGTTGACGTAAGTAGAGATAATCGTCGTAGCTTTCATGCAGCTCACAAGGTCGGTTCGGGCTTGCTGACATCAACCGATCCAAGGGTGATTGCTGGTCGGGCCAGTGTCTGCTTCGAATTTTGAGAAATCAGGTCCTACAGCTCCGCTTCCGCGGCGGCGTTCTCTACCATCCTGTACGATTGCGGAGCGAAACTGAGTGAAGTTTTTTGTACCTTGTGATAACCTGTAGAGACAGTCAAGGAGCTTGTAATGCCACGTTGTTTCCTCGTAATGTACATATTTGTGCTCACTGTTTCGTCTGGAGTGCTCAGCTTTGGGCAGACGGAGCAAACACCACCAGCGGGTGACTTTCCATCACGTTGGACCTTTCATTCATCAATGGGGGCCCTCAAGGGGGAACGCGAGTGGATACTGCGCGATGGCACCAAGCTCAAGGGCATAGCTATTCTAAACGTCGCTGACAATGTTGAGGTTCAAAGGCCATCGAGCCCAGGGCCAGGCCCAAGTGCTGCGACTGTGCCTCTGGCCGAATTCACGGACGAAGATCAAGCCACCATTCGTGCGGGCTTCCCCAGTGTGCCGCCGGAGTTCCGACAGTATTCGATGTATCAAGGTGTCAATGTGACTCCCGAATGGGAAGGCGTGAAGCCCAAGTTCCCCGATCGCTTTAACAAAGTTGTGGACATCGTTGGCGACGAAGTTTTTTTCTCTAGTCATACTTCGCTGATTGGCGTTAAGAAATCCGCATTTACAGCAGCCTCACTTGAATCGATCACGTCTCAGCTTAGGAAAGTTGGGCGGCAGATTGTGCTCTATGGAAACCGATCACCGATCTTGGTTGTCGGACAACCTATTCACCAAACCGACGACGCGTTTGTGATGGAGGTCACGACCGCTTATGAGCGTTCAGCAGGGTACGTGCCTGGTAGCCGTTACATACTCACGAAAGTATCGATTGGTGCAGTTGTAGATTCGCAAATTAGACAGGTCTACGACTTGGTACGGAAAGATTTGACTGCGAAGGAGCTAACCGAGGAAGAGCTCCGGCAACTGCCCCGTTTATGCAAAACAACCAGTGGAGAGTGTTTTGTTTCCAACAATGATGTAAACGGAGCTTCAATTCCGGCGATAAACGCTGATGGGATGAAGCTGCGGGTACAACCCAATCAACTCAGTTGTGCTGATCAGTGGTGGCTGGAAATGCAGCGCCTGAAAAAGGGCGATGCCCCAGTGACGGCTGAAATGGAGAATCAGGTACTGGCGCGGTTGGTTGATACTTCGGGCGACAGGATCTTTTGGACTCTCAAGAATCAGATGGGCCATTTCCGTGCAAAGTTGGCTGGAACCGTCGCGAATGGTTTTGTGTTCAATGATAGCGAAGTCAATTACTTCTTCGTCCCCGCCGAAGACTTGGCAGAGCTAGATCAACGCGTCGCAATCGAAGCATCTCGGAATCGCGAGCCTAGTTGGTTAGCCAAGGCGGAGCTTGGGGCCGTACTTGCCACACGAGTCATTCCCATGGAACGCATCACTGCAATTGCAACCGTAGGACCGCCTGCTGTTCTCGACAGCGCGTTTGTTGGTGAGTATCCAACTGCGACTTATGCAGGCACGAAGGGGACGCAGGCATTCGAATTGAGGTGGTACTCTTCTTTGCATGCGGTTCGAGAGGCCCACAAATGGCTGGAAGAGAACAAGTCACTGTTGAATGAAGGTGACTCGAAGAAGGCCGTGCACGCGCTCGCAACTAAATACCCATTGATTGTGAAGGGAGCAGACACTCCAGTTCGCTTGCCACCGGACCGTCAAGTCCGAGAGTGGAAACTAACCAAAGAAGGAAACCAGTTCCGAGGCATTCTGGTTGGACAACATGGCAATGATCTCGTTTACGAAACGGAAATCAAAGGCGACGTAAAGTACTTTCTCGTTTCGCTTGACATACTAAGCGACGAGGCCAAGGGGGTTGTAAAGCAACTATTGCCGCGAACCGAAACGAGGGATTGGACGTCACACCTTACACGTGCTGACAACTGGCAGTATTTCCGCGTTTGGTGTGATCCATCAGGCAAAGTAAGTTCGCGTGCGGAGCCCTTGGTGGTTGATTCTATCAGCGAGTCGTTAATGGTATTTCGTGGGTTGGATGGCCGACGAAGCTCGGAACCGCTCCCGAGTGATCCTACGAGATTGAAGGCAACGCTTGCATTCTATGAGCCTGCACTGCTCAATGCTCGCAAGGCACGCGAAGCGGCCGAATCGAGCTTGTCGCTCTGGAAATTTGACGACGCTGAACCAACGCTGCGGGCTGACTTGATCGGTAGCTCCGAAGATAGTTTTCTGGTACGCGATGTAAACGGAATTGAGTTCTTAGTCAACAAGTCCTGCCTGACCGAAAAGACTCGAGCCGCAATGGTTGCTAGGCTCAATAACCCCGACACCGAAATGCAGCAGGTCGAGGGTGCGGCTGCTTGGAAGTTACCACGTGTATGGTGTACCAGGACTAAACTTATCGGGCCAGCAACACCCCAGTTCTTGACATTCGATGATCGACTGCTT
>CAUJKA010000016.1 GCA_963204965.1 Planctomycetota bacterium
CCTGCTTTTAACTCCCCCCAGCCACAGGGGGTGGTTTACCAAGCCCATTTTGTTTTCGGCCCAAGGCCCGGCGGGTTGGCGTGCAACCGGGCGGGCCGTTGGCCCTTTGTTTTTATGGCGAATTGCGTACCCAGCCCTTCAGGCTGGGCTAGGTAAACGGACAGGCGTTCAGCCTTAAATCCAAAATGCGCAATTTCAAAACTAACGCATCGGGTTATGAAAACCACCGCATTTTACTTGTCATCAATCAAGTGCATGATCAGCGATTGTTCCATCTCTCCAGGATTAAATCCGAAGGGACCGCGGCCGCCTTGATAAACAACTTCACCGTTGCGGGCGATGATGTAGGCTCGAGCTGGCATGCCACTGTACAGACTACCAACTCGGTCATCCATGATATCGACCAAAAGTGGGAAGCTATAGTTTAGCTTCGTCGAGCAAGTTTGCGCGACCGACTCGCGCTCGGTTATCGACTTGGGCTGCGGCAACTTGACACCAAGCGAAGTATTGGACTCCATGATCCAACCATCTTCAGGATGAGCCTCACGCACATAGACTCCCACAAATTGCACTTGGCCTTCGAATCTCTTCGCGATGACATCGAACTCAGGGAAGATACGGCGGAATGGTCCGCAAGTGTAGTTGCCGAAGACAATCACAACGGGCTTATCCTTCAATAGATCACTTAGCTTGAGCGTGCGTTTGTGATCAAAGGTCTTTAATTCGAAGTCGGGTGCAGCTTGGCCAACTCGCGGACCTTCGGTTAGCGCACCAAGTTCACTGGCGAAGAAACCTTGCACTAACTGCTTCTTAGAAGGTTCATCACCGGGACGAAAGGGGCTGGATGGTTTGCCAATCGGAACAGCTCGTCGAAAGCTATCCAAGCCCAGTCGATCGTTCTCTTGAAAACGATCAAACATCGCTGCCCATTCTTCACGAGTCAGCGAAGAATCACCACTTCGATCCATCGTGCGAAACAAGTTGGTTAGAACCGAGGATTCGCGCACCCAAGGATTGCTAGGACTCCAGTCCAGGTCGATCGCTTGCAAGTTCTTATCACTATTCCGATCCAATCGCGCGAACAACTTTGCATCGCCGCGAAAATCGCTGACAGAGATCGACTCGTCCTCGGCCTTGCCATGAAGCGAACACAACCACTTCCAATCGTATTTACTGGTAGCAGGCTTGAACCAACCACTGCCCGGCCCAATGTCCTTGTCGCGAAGAATTGAAACTAGCATTTGAACCGCCTCGGGCACAGTTTCATTCGCGTAACTTTGCTCCAGGCGTTGGCAGATTTCTTCACACTTCTCACTCTGCTGCGGACGCTGTTCAGCGGATTTGTCAGATTCTGCGATCGATGCCAAGCAATCCCGCTGGAGCGCAGTCAAATCTATCTTGGTGAGTTGCTGAGCCACTAAAGTGTTGATAACGGGAGCATCCGTAGCGTCTTGGGCTAACCCAGTCACAGCGAAGAGCAAGACAAAGCTGGAACCTAAACAAAATGCAGTTTTCAGTTCTAGGCTCATGGATAGCTCCTGTGCAGAAAACGAGTTCGTCGGACCAATTTAGCGAACCATACTGATTGGATTTGTTTCCAAGCCTGATCGTGTCCTGACGACTCTTGACCAAACGATTATACTGTCTCCCTCAATCAACTCGATCAAGGATTTGTAATGAACCAAAGCAATTGGATTCTTTCTCAACGAGCGCACAAGATGAACCCTTCGGTGATTCGGGAGATCCTGAAGGTCACCGAAAAACCTGGAATCATCAGTTTTGCAGGCGGATTGCCATCGCCTCAGACCTTTCCTGTCGCCGAGTTCCAAAAAGCCTGCCAGACTGTGCTGGAATCCGATGGTCGCGCTGCCCTGCAATACTCGGTCAGTGAGGGCAATGCGTTCCTGCGCGAACAGATCGCTTCGTGGTTGCCTTGGGATGTGGATCCTGCACAGATTCTAATCACATCGGGTAGCCAACAAGGCTTGGATTTGATCGCTAAGGTGTTGATCGATACCGGCAGTCGCGTACTAGTCGAAACGCCAACGTATTTGGGTGCACTTCAAGCCTTCACACCGATGGAGCCCAGAATCGTTAGTGTCGAAAGCGACGAGCAAGGCGTCATTGTCGAAGACTTGGATCGTAAGATTGGAACTGGCAGCGATCGAGCTCGCTTCCTGTACGTACTGCCGAACTTCCAAAACCCAACCGGTCGAACGATGACCGAACCACGCCGCGCAGCTCTAGTTGCAAAGTCCATCGAGCTTGGATTACCCATCCTTGAAGACAATCCTTATGGCGACCTCTGGTTCGATGCGCCTCCAGGTCAACCGCTTACGGCTCGTAACCCCGAGAACTCGATCTATCTAGGATCGTTCTCGAAAGTCTTGGCACCTGGCTTACGCTTAGGTTATGTGGTCGCACCGTCCATAATCATGCCTAAGTTGCTTCAAGCGAAACAAGCGGCCGATCTTCACACTCCTACATTCAACCAACGGATCGTAGTCGAAGTACTTAAGAACGGCTTTCTCGAACGCCATGTGCCTACGATTCGCGAACTGTACAAGTCGCAGTGCAACGTAATGTTGGAAGCACTAGAAACTGAGATGCAGGGGTTGGATGTACAGTGGAACAAACCGGTCGGTGGAATGTTCTTGTGGGTCAAGCTGCCTGAGGGAATGAGTGCCGTCGACCTGTTGCCCAAGGCTGTAGATCGTGGCGTGGCCTTTGTTCCAGGCGTTGCATTTTATGCGAACAACCCTGACCCACGAACGCTTCGCCTTTCGTTCGTCACCGCAACGGCAGATCAAATTCGCACCGGCATCGCAGCTCTAGCAAAGACGATCCGCGAGCATCGGTAGCATAGTGTCGCAAATTGCCAACCAAGCAACCGAAGTCTAAAAGCTAACTGCTAAAAGCTAACTGCTAACTCCTAGCCTCTCGATCAATCGTCTTCTGGCTCAGTAGGTTCGACGGCGTTTGGATTGGGCTGAAGAACCAGCGAGTTCTGTAGCAATGGCTTCAGACTCTTCAGTCCATCGTAACCCCATATCAACGCGACGAAAAGCGCGGCCATGGTAGCGATCAATGCGATGTTGACGGCAACACCGTTAATTGCAAAAAGTGCTGCGGCCACAGTCAGAGCGATCGCCGAAATCGCAAACTTCATCAAGCTGCCCGAAAGCGTTTTTCGCCGCGTGCTCTTATGAATCGCGGTACGAGCTGTTGAGTTTGCGAGTTCGCGAAGGGCCGAGATGTTCTTGCTCTTCTCGGGTGCGTTGGTCAATGGCACATAGCTGTCCAAATCCATCGGCTCAAGGTCTTCCGGCAACCCAATCTGCTCTTCGCGCATCGCGTTGCGGAGCTCGTAAGGCGAAGGTCGCGTCGGTGCGTAGGACGATGGCGGCGCGACGGGGGCGACAGGTTCCTCGACTGCATTCTCGGGCGTCCCGCGCATTCTTGCGAGAAGATTCTTCATGTAAGCTTCAACGCTATCGTCTTCTTCTCCGCCGTTAGCATTTCCATGATCCGACGAAGTTCGGGAAGCCGGAGCACCTCCCGCCGCGTGATTTTGATTCGAGCCCTGTGATCCACCGAAACCTTGTGATCCACCTAAGCCCTGAGACGTTGGCAAAGCTGCCTCTAATTTGTGGTAGGCCTCGGGTAGTTGGTACTCAACCTCTTCAATCTGGTGATACTCGTCCGAAACGGGCGACACACTATTGAGCGCCGAACTGTCCGCTGATTTTTCAACAGCAGTGGATGCCTCAACGTCTGAAGTAACCGAGGAGAGAATCGGGCTTGAAGTCGCAATCGAACTTGGCTCGAGCTGGTTCTGCTCAGTTTCTAATTGCTGTTCTCGCTGAACAAATCGGTCAAACGAAAAGCCCTGACTGGTTGTGTCGTTGTTGGCGATTGCATTGTTGGCTATTTCGTTGTTGGCGATTTCTGGCTCTGGCTCAAAGGAATCCGCCATCGCTCCAAATTGCGCTTGGTGCGACCCCAAGTTGAATTGCGACTCCGCGTTGCTTTGATCCGAGCTATCCTGGTACAGGTGACTCAAATCAAATCCCGCCGCCAATTCTTCAGGTTGCTGTGATTCCTGCGGCTGGCTCGCATTTGCTACGAAGTCGTCTTCTTTAGCCGCCTCTGTCCACCAACTTGGCAATGCACGATCTGCGCTTGACGACGATTCGGCAGCTTGAAGCTCGGACGTAGGTTGGCTCGCCTTAAGCAAGTCTGCAAAAGCGTTTAGCGGATCAGGACTACTTTCCGTGCCATTCCAATTTGGCAACAGTGATTCGATCTCAGACGACTGAGGCGCCGAGTCTGGCTGTGTCTGAGGACGGTAATCAAGGTTTTGATCCAGCTGACCGTTCGTACTATCGACAGGCGCACCCCAAGTCTCGGATCCACTGAAGGAACTAGCATTAGGTTGCGTTGGAACTTCAGCTTCTCTTGACGTTGTATCAAAGCCTGCCAACGAAGGTAGTTCCGTTGCTGCATTGGTTTCCAGCGGTTGGTTCCACGAGCCTTCCACCAATGGCGAGGACTGGTTCTCGAATACTCCCGACTCGCTCTGCCCAGCCCATTGGTCACCAAACGTGTTCGCCTGATCACCAATAGCGTTGGAGCCGCTGGGCGATGGATCCAGCATCATCGACGGCCATTGCGTTGGCTCATTATTCTCAGTGGACTCTACGCTGCTCCAATGCAAATCGTTTTGTGCCTGCATTTGTAGTTCGGCAGCACCAATCATCTCTTCGCTGACAAACTCAGGTGTTATTGGTTCAGCCAAATCCCGTGAGAACTGTTGCCCTAGAAAGCTTGAAAAAGTCGGTTCGCTCTCGGTAACTGGTTCTCGATTTGCATCGTCGGCTCCGTAATAGAGTCCCTCGTCTTGATCAGATGCACCCGAGTTTGCTTGAGGAGGATACGAATACGATGGAGTGCTGACAGGTTGTGCACTAGGATAGCTTGGGAACCCATTTCCATCGACCTGCGGAACCGAAGCATTCTGCGCTAAAGGCTGCGACGCAGGTGAACCTGTAGCAACTGGAACTTCAGCAACGGATGGTGCTTCAGAAACGCTCTGTGGTAAGACAGGTTGTGACAATTCCGATAGCGACTGTGGCTGGATTGTTGCTGGCTGCAGTGTCTCTGGCTGCAGTGTCGTTGGTGGCAAAATTGCTGCAGTTAGCGTTGCTGCGGACAATGCCGCAGGTTGCAATACCACTGGCTGCGATACGACTGGCTGTGAAGTTAATGGCTGATGTAGTTGAGCGAACGAAGTCAGCGCCGAGTCGACCTCTGCTGCCGAGGCCTGATGTTGCCCCCGATGTTGCGAGTGTGAAACTTCACGATCGGCTACGGCGTTCGATTGCGTTGATTGAGCTGCGGATAGCAGGATCTGCTGCATCTCCTGTCGAAGCTCGGCCTTCCAAACCTGAAGTTCAGCCAAGGACTGTTCGTGCTTAGATTGAATCTCCGCAAGAGCGACAGCCAATCGGTCAGAGACCTCGTCATTGGTGGTAGACTTGGCGTCTTCAAGCTTGTCTTGAAGGACGAACAATTGCTTCTGAACGCCTTCTTGCCAACGCTGGATCTCCACCTGCGCTTCTTCGTGTGTGGTCTTCAGCGACTCAATCACGTCGATCAACTCGGGTTGATTCGCATTCTTAGCGATGTCGGAGAACTCTGAAACAGCCGATGTGAGCTGCTGAAGTTGTAGCTGAACTTCGTTCTTCCAAGTTAGATTTTCAGTCTGCGCGGCCTGTTGACGTTCTTGTAGTTGCTTGAGAGATTCAGAAACGGAAACGATCCCGGTCTGCAATTGTTCAATAGCTGTTTGTTGAACAGCAATGACATTGTTGGTTTGAGCGATGAAGCCGTTGGTTTGCGCACTGTGATTAGCCGTTTGTTCGGCATCCTGAGCGATGATGCGCTCGATCGTAGCAAGCTGGTTGTTGACATCGCTGATGCGTTCAGTCAACGTTTCCATGTTGGCGGACTGTTGCGCCACCATCGAAACGATCTCTTGCTCTTTCTGCTTTCGCTGATCTTCGGATTCTCTCAGTCGATCAGCGGCGATCTGCTTCGCTTTTAGCTCTTCCTCGTAAGCTCGCTGCTTTTCCAGCTCAGTCTTACGACGCTCTTCTTCCAGCTCCCTGGCTGCAGCGAGCTGGGCTTGCATCGACTGGGCCTGAAATTCCGCCAAAGGCAACAGCAAGCTATCGATCTGAGCCTCAAGCGGCTCGATGGCCTCGCGAATAATGTTGGCAACCCAGGGCGAGCTTACCGAAGTGTCTTCGACCGGCGCTTGGCGAATGGGCTCGGGTTGACTGGAGATCGACAATGGACGGGCTAAGGCAAAGCGCATTCTCTTGGCTTGCAGTCGCTCTTCTTCAGTGGCGGTATTGGTTTGTCGAATCAATGAAAAGCGATATCCAGCCAGCTCGAAGTACGACTTTTGATCGCTCAGCAAAAGCTCTGAAGCTGGGATACCATCTTGCGAGAGCTTACCGGCCAATGAACGTACAAATGATTGACGTGCTCCAGAAACGATCAGCGCATGGATCGGGGCAATGCCTGGTAGAGTGCAACAGATTGTGCAGCTATCGGCGCTTCCCAAAGTACATTTGGCTTGCTTGATGACCCACGTCTCTAGAGCGTGTCCTTCAGCATCGGTAACAATCAGCTTGCTACCCGTGGCAGGTGTTTTGGCAGGCCGCGGCGTTGGTACGTGCACGACGGGATTGGCTGATGCAAAAATTCCGTTGGTCATTTGCGACATCATCTCGAGTCGACTCCCCCTAGAGTACGTTCATTGTTGACCACGCTTTCGATAGCTAGCGATCATTGTGGCAACAGAGAAGCTCAGTCATCGGCTATCGTCCTGGTTTGGTGGGAAGCTGTCCCCATTCAGCCATGATCCGCTCAGGAGTAGGTATGCAAATTCGGGACGTGACGGTAATTCCGATTGGGTAAGAGAAAGCAAATGCCAGCATTGAATTGATGGCACTTTCGTAGCAGGCACATTCCATGTGCCGTCCGCTGTTTTTTCGTAGCAGGCACATTCCATGTGCCGTCCGCTTCTTCCGTCCCGCGGCCATTCAGCGATCGTCGCTCAATGGCAGCAATTGACTCAACTAATACTCAGAAGTACATC
The DNA here is from genome assembly GCA_963204965.1 of Planctomycetota bacterium. Lineage (GTDB taxonomy): Bacteria > Planctomycetota > Planctomycetia > Pirellulales > Pirellulaceae > Aureliella. Next base: position 7,169 of record CAUJKA010000016.1, read on the forward strand.
GAACGGTTTTCGGACAATGCCTGCTACCGAAATGCAGCGATTAGAGAATGCAGCGATTAGAAATACAGCGGACGTCACATGGAATGTGCCTACTACCATCTGCACTTGGGGTTGGCCAGGAAAAATGCTAGAAGCTCGTTCATGAACTCGGCGATTTGCTATCGGCTCTTTGCAATTACTGTGCTTCTGACGATTGCTGTGTCGCTCAGTGGCTGCGGTACACTTGCGCGAAAGCCCGACGTAACCACTACTCGAGGTCGCGTCGCTAAGGGAGTCAACGCCGTCCTAGCTTCTGCGCGCTTGCCCGAGACCGACAAGCCTTCCCACGACCGCGTGTGGCGCCCGAATATCAGCGTGTTGCCGTTCGGCGAGATTCACTCGGATCGAGTCCATCTGCACAATATCCGCGACACACGCTACCGGACCGAAGAGGATTGCGATGTGCGACACTTCGATCAAGTCATTCGCTTGGATGATATTCAAACCGTTGACTTCATTGTCGTCCCCTTCAAGAGTACTCCGTCGCTCGCGCATACAATGATCAGCTTTGGAATGGCCAGCGGCCAGCACATCGCTTTTTCGGTGGAAGCAAGAATGGAAAAGGGCGAACAGTACACGCCCATCGATGGCTCGCTCAACACCTACGAACTCATTTGGGTCGTCGCTACAGAACGCGATGCGATCGGATTGCGCACGGCGATTCGAGGCGACGATGTCTACCTGTATCGCACCAAGGCTCAGCCTGAACAGGCGCGACAAGTCTTTTTGGCAGCCGTGACTCGCGTGAACCAAATCGAGCGACAACCCGAGTTCTACCACACGCTTACGAACAACTGCACGACCAACATCGTCGATATGATTAACCAGTTGAGACCCGGAACGATCCAAGAGGACATTCGCTTAGTCCTTCCAGGTCACTCCGACAAACTGCTTTACGATCAGGGACTGATCATCGCCAATGGTCCGTTTGATCAAGTGCGTCAGGCCAGTCGTATTAATCTAGCAGCCAACCTCAACTTTGGCTCTCCGACCTTCTCGCAAGCAATTCGCGGAAACATCCAGTAGTAAGTCGCAAACTACTTCACAAAGATCTGTATCGATCAGCTTAGAAGAGCTTCTCAAGTTGCTTCGAAGCCTCGGGCCATCGATCGGCGGCCTTAGAAAAATCTGCCTCCATCCATCTAACCAACATCCGCTTGCCAGCCGAATCAAGTTGTGCTCGTGATTGATGAGGATGTTCTGGGCGCACGGGAAACTGACCGCTAGAACCCATGGCCAAACGACCTTCGGTATCCTCGGAGACCAGAAAGTTGGCTAACTTCTCTGCCGCAACCGGGTGCGGACATCCTTCGATAACGGCAACAGTGTTGGGAATTCTAAGCGTTCCAGGCTGACCAGGTTGTTGATCAGGAAAGACAATCGCAATCGGCATACCAGCATCCAGCTCGACCAGTGCATCGTCGGTATCGGTTACACCCCAAGCCAATTGCCCCGCTGAGACTTGTAACGCGACTAGTTTATTCCCCGACAATACTACCGCATTGTCGCGCACCTTTTGGAAGAACTCGGCGCTTGGCTTTTCGCCGAGCTGATCGATCAAGACTGTGAAGTGGGTCGCCGTTGTTCCAAACAAAGGTCGAGCAAGTCCGCATTTCTTTTCCCACTTCGGATCAGCAAGTTCCATGACCGATTGCGGCCGCTCCTCGGGGTTGGGTAGCAACTTGGTGTTCACAATCAGCACGCGAGCCCGAGCGGCTATACCAACCCACTTGTTGCCGCCGCTAATCATATCCTTGGGCCAGCCCATGGGCACATCCCAGGCAATCGTTTTGAGTAGCCCCTTCTTTTCCATCGCCAGCGTATGCATGATTTCGTTGTTCCAAAATACATCGCAACGTGGCTGCTTCGATTCACTAACAATTCGATTAGCTAGACCAACCGTCTTCGTCGACTCGACGTCGAACTGCGCTACCACTTCAATAGGGGCGGACTTACGCTCGAAGGAGTCCAGGATAGTCTGAGCATATTCGCGATCTGCGGCCGAGTAGATCACAACCGAATCTTCCGGTTGCTTAACACATCCAACGACTAGAATGCAAGAAAGAACGAAGGCCGTACGCAAGCACAGTTGCTGCACTTTCATCTCCTCAAAAA
>CAUJKA010000017.1 GCA_963204965.1 Planctomycetota bacterium
CCTGCTTGGCATTGCAAACCTGAATCGCGCAAGCGGGATCAACTTGGCCACTTCCCAGGATTGGCAAAACTTGGCTGGTTCGCATGGCCAGTAGCGCGGCTGTTAGTTGAGTCAACCCGCTGGCTCCGCCGGCTGTACCCAAGTAGCTTGAAAACGCTGTTACGGGCACATCAGGCGCGAACGAGGCTATGGCTTTTGCTTCAACTTGATCCAGCTCCTTCTGTGAAAAGCCCTGGGCACTAATTACCGCTAAGTCGTTCGCAGAGATTCCAGCACATTCCATAGCAGCGTTTGCTGCAGATGCAATTGCTTGACTGCTTCCTCCGAAGGTAGTCTCTGGCCTGCCACATCGACTAACGACGCTTTGCACGTGGCCGTAGATATTTGCTTGGCGAGCGACGGCGTGGCGTCGACGTTCAAGAACTAAACAGACAGATGATTCCCCCGGAACGATGCCTTGTCGCTCAAGATCAAAGGCTCGACTGTGATACTGAGTCAAAGGCAAGTCGGCGCTGCCATCGAAGTAAGCGCCTGGCTTGCGGTAAAGCAAACGCGTCGGCGTCGTTCGACATCCCATCGCTCCAACCACCATCAAGTCAGCTTGATCGCGTTCCATAATGCCGATGGCTTCGCCGAGCGCCAGAAGTCCGCTTACTTCCTCTAAGGCAATCGTGTTGTTCGGGCCACGAGCATCGACAGCAATGGCCACATGGCAGGCGGGCATGTTAGGGAGATTGCGGAGCATCCAGAGCGGGTAGATCTTGGACAAGTTCTCGCCCCAATGCGAGTGATCGATTTCCCCATCGTCGCTGCATCCTCGAACCGCCTCGATAACTTCGGTGTGGTCACCGGGGATCATCTCACTTCCGTAAACCACGCCGATTCTCTCAGGGTCCGGCTTGGAATCGGTCAGTCGAGCGTCTTCCCAAGCGAGATGGGCGGCGGCGTAAGCGATCTGCACTTCATGACTCATCAGCTTCAGAGACTTGCGAGGAGTCACGTAATCTTTGCCATCGAAGTTTTCGATAGTCGCGCCGACAAGCAAAGGATGTCCACTTTTACTGTGGAACAAAGCTTTCGAACCACAAACTCCAGCCAGCAGATTCTGTTCGAGCGCCGCTCGTCCAATTCCAATGGGTGTTACAGCACCGATGCCTGTTATAACGATGTCGTCCACACCGACCATCTGGAGTTTTTCAATCTGTATGCGTTGAAGTTGCCAAGCTTGGGAATTCGCTACCTGCTGTTTTCAGACGACGAATTCTAATCGATTTTCTGTCGTCGTGCATCAGCTTTTCTGCTGCCGGTGTCTCAGTCCGCGAACCGCCAAGTGGGCGTGGCGTCTGCCTTGAACTCGGCTCCAGTAAGAAAGTGTCTGAGCGGTTCGATGGGCATGGCGTGCTCGGCCAAGATTGCATCGTGGAAATCGCGATGCGTCCGCTTGCCGGTACCGACCAATTCCTCGTGCATCTTTCGAATTTGCTTGCCTCCAAGCATGTAGGCCGCCTGATACATGGGTCCATATCCGCCCATGATGGAACGCCGAACCTCGGCCGCAGCCGCAGATCGTTCGTGGCCAACATTTTCAACCAAGTATTCGACGCATTGCTGCGGAGTCATATTTCCCATGTGGTAATTGAGCGAAAAGATGATCCGCGCACAGCGGTGCTTACGCCAAAAGAGCATCCCCATACGATCTTCCGGTCCGCGAGCAAAATTCATGTCCCAAAGCAGCATTTCCCAGTGCAAAGCCCAGCCCTCGACCCAAAACGGCGTCGAAAAGATCGCTCGATACGGACGATTGCGAGCCAAGCTGTAGAACTGCATGTGGTGTCCAGGAATCAACTCGTGATGCACAGTCGCCCGCGCGAAGTGCTCATTGTTGCTCCTTAGGCTCATCAGCTTCTCTTCGTGAGTCATCGAGTCCGTCGGGAAGGACACGATGATCGACTCGCCGCCCAGGAAATAGGGATTCACTCGTTGACGTTCGGGGCTCATCATCGTCATTCGCCAACCCTTCGCCGCCAATTCGGGCACGGTTAACAGGTTGTTGTCACGTACATAAGCGATCGCTTCTTCGGCGAGCTTGCGAATCATCTGCGGCTGATCGCCAGGTTGAACGTGATTACGTTTGATTTTTTCCAAAGCTGGTCGCCAATGGTCAAAGCCTAATTCCTTCGAGGCTTTCATCATCTCATTTTCGCACCACTCCATTTCGCGTTCGGCCAACTTAATCAGCTCGGCTGGCGTATGCGCAATCCACTCATGCTTTAACTCAAGCGCGATACCCTCGGCTCCAATGGGCTGACCGATGATCGTTTCGATGTCGCTTTCTGGGACTCCAACGACGCGATCTTGAAGATAATTGGCGTAGCGCTCCATGGCTGACTTCAGCCGCTCGATCGGCTTCTTGCACCACCATGAATAGGTCGGGTCGTAGCCTTGATAAAACGTATCCGCTTCCGAAACCGAACCTCGTAGCGACTTTAGAAGCTCGACCGCGCGAAGCGCTTTCAGCTTTTGCTGGATCGATATCTCAACACTAGTCGTGGGTGGAATCGCCGCCTGTTCAACGACCAAAGCAATTTGGTCCAACTGTCCGGCCAACTGGTCAGGTTCAATCGGTTCGACATTCTCGCGATTCACGCAGAACGCAACAATCTTGTCGGCGAAAGGCAGAAACGAAGTGGCAGATTCGGAGTCTCGTTGCTGATCCAGATCCGCTTTAGCAATCAAGTACTCCAGCTTGTTCTTGAAGAGGACATAGTCGAGCTGCCCTGAGCGATCCAGGCTCGAAAAATCGACTGCCTTAATCTTTGCGTACCAGCTTCTAAGTGTTTCCGCTCGCTTCGCAAAGGCGGCTTGATCCAATTTGACGCGGTAGCGGCGATTGAGTGTATCTTGGTCCTCAGAAAACTCCCGTATCATCTGTTCGACGACCGGTACGGTGCCAAGATTGAGTTGTTGGGCTTGGGCAACGTTGCTGTTGGCATCGACGAAAAGTAACCCACTTAAAGTCAAAGCAAGCAGGCAACCACGCAGCAAGCAAACTCGACTATCTTCGACAAGGTAACGCATAGATCTCTTCAAACTGGGGACGAGCGGGGAAAAGTAATTCTCGTAAGACATTTAAAGGATTTCACATGGTAACTGCCCAATCCGCAAAACACCACTGATACCAGTCTTCCGAAGTAATTCTCAGCGAATCAGCTTGAATGGGCTAGAACGGCCCACAAGCAACCATCCATGCTGATCGAATGGCACAGCCAGTTGCATTAGGTGAACTGATTCAACAGATGTACCGGTTTACGGAACGTTAAGCCGGATTCTCGCTCTTTTGGCGCTATAGGCGCAAGTGGTTTCCAGTTCGGCTATGATAATGACTGCTCGACCGACGAACCCTGGTTTTTCAATTTACGCAACCATCGTTCGTCAAACTGTAGGAAACAGTTCTGGAAGCAAAGGCTGCCCTGTGCGATCGCTTTTTTCGATCATCCCCTTGAAGAGTGCTCGATCAGTTTCACTGATCGCGGTCGGCGTACTTTTCCTCGCAACTGCCGCTCTTTCTTTGGCCATTGCCCAGCGAGGCAGACGTGTCCGCTCGGCCGACGATCGCAATGGTGTTCCCGTCTGGGAAACTGACTCGAACTTTAAAAGCGATGTTTTCACCTTTGCTCGAGTTCGTTACTCAGACTATTACGACGCGTGGGGGCAAAGCGAATATGGGAAATGGTCTACGGATAGACCCGACAGCGATTTGAATTTCTCACTGCGACTACAGCAGTTAACTTCGATCAAAGTCAACCCGCACCCTGTCGTTGTTCAACTCTCCGATGAAAATCTAGGAGACTATCCGTTCCTTTATATGATAGAACCTGGACTGATGAAGTTGAGCGAGGAGGAGGTCAAAGGCCTTCGGCACTACTGCCTAAATGGCGGCTTTATGATGGTCGACGATTTCTGGGGCGATAACGAATACCTCAATCTCTACAATGAACTGAAAAGGGTTTTCCCGGATCGCGAGCCCCGTGAGGTTCCATTGGAACACGAGATCTTTCAGTGCGTCTACCCGCTAAAAGAAAAACCCCAGGTTCCCTCCGTTCATGTTTTCGAGCGAGGCTATACCTACGAGCCGCGACGGGAAAGTGATACTCGCGGTGCGAGATACTTGGCCATCGAGGATTACAACCAGCGGATCATGATTTTCATTTGTCACAATACAGACCTGGGAGATGGTTGGGAACGCGAAGGGCAAAACCGAGATTACTTCGCTGAGTATGCCGTAAAGAAGTCGTATCCCATGGGAATCAACATCGTCACGTACGCCATGACCCATTGAAACGAACGGCTGATATGAACCACTGAAAAGTTAGACGCCACTGCATGTGGTCGCCAACAAGACGCGGCTAAGATGCTTTAGCCTAGAGAATTGAATTTGCTTTTATTTCCAAGAGGACGCGACGAGTGAACTTTATTGAATTGTCGGATGCACAGGAACAGCAGGTTGTCGAACATCTTCGCGCCAGCCGGGTAAGAATTGACGAAGAGCTTTCCAAGACAATCGTCGGCCAAAAGGATGTAGTTCAGCAGCTTCTAATCAGCCTACTGTCCGGCGGCCACTGTTTGATCACTGGTGCACCCGGACTAGCGAAGACACTTTTGGTTCGCAGCGTCGCTCAGATCTTCGATCTCCACTTTCAACGCATCCAATTCACACCCGACTTGATGCCTTCGGATATAACGGGAACGGAAATCCTCGAGCAAACCGATGACGGACGTCGAGCAATGCAGTTCATTCGAGGTCCCGTATTTGCCAACGTTATTTTGGCGGATGAGATCAACCGGACTCCTCCGAAAACTCAGGCTGCACTCCTGGAAGCGATGCAAGAACATCAAGTAACCGTCGCCGGCAAGCGATACGTGCTCGACGAGCCATTCTTTGTATTGGCGACTCAAAATCCGATCGAGATGGAGGGAACCTATCCGCTTCCCGAAGCTCAATTGGATCGATTTATGTTCAACGTCTTGATCGACTATCTGCCGCACGAAGAAGAGCTTGATGTAGTTCTTCAAACAACTTCCAAGCGATCCGCAAAAATTGAGAAACTGTTCAGCGGTGAAGATGTGCTGCAGTTCCAAGAGGTTGTACGTCGCGTCCCTATTGCTCGCGAAACGGCAGACTACGCGGTTCGATTAGTCGAAGCCACGCGACCAGGCAAACCTCAAGCCACCAAGTTCGTTAACGATTGGGTCAATTGGGGCGCAGGACTTCGCGCTGCTCAAACGCTGGTACTTGGAGCAAAAGCGAGAGCCCTGCTTGAAGGTCGATCTCATGCGACGACAGGTGACATCCGAGCCTTAGCCGCTCCCGCGCTCCGACATCGCGTCCTGTTGAACTACAAAGCGGAAGCCGAGGGCATCTCGGTAGAGAACTGTGTAGCTGCATTGCTCGATAGCATTCCTGAGCGATAAGAACAAAATGAGCCAATCAACGACCAGCCGAATCGATCTACCCAAGGGAGGCAACTCGCCTCGAACTTGGTTTATCGATCCGTCCGCAATCATGCAGATTCAGAATCTGATCCTGCGCGCGAAGACAGTCGTTGAAGGCTTTTCAAACGGTTTGCATCGCAGCTCATTGCGCGGCTTTTCGGTCGAATTCGCCGAGTATCGACCGTACGTTTTGGGCGACGACCTTCGCAATTTGGATTGGAAGTTGGTAGCTAGGTCGGATCGCTATTACGTAAAGCAGTTCGAGGATGAAACCAATCGTCGTTGTTATCTTGCCGTCGATCAAAGTAAGTCGATGAACTATGGCACAGCGGGCTATACCAAAGCTGAATACGCACGGACCATGGCTGCGACGTTGGCCTATTTTCTGTACGGTCAACGCGATGCAGTTGGATTAATTTCTTGCGGGACCGCACAGCCCGATTATCTGCCGGCTCGTCATCGAACCGGACACCTCCAACAGATCATGTCGATACTCGGCAAAGAAAATGTTGGCATCGAATCTGATCTTTCGGCATCGCTTGCTCAGTTGGCGGGACTATCCAAACGACGTGGTCTAGTGATCCTTCTTTCCGACCTGCTGGTCCCAGTCGAATCGCTCAGTCAACCCCTGGGCTACTTGCGCGGACGCGGACACGAGATCTTGGTCTTGCGAGTCTTGGATCGAACAGAAGTCGACTTTTCACTGCAACAAAGCGCGATGCTGCAGGACTTGGAAACAGGCAAAGAGATTTACGTGGATCCTGCAGCTATACGAACTGATTATCTCAAGAAGTTCAATCAACACGCTGATGAATTGACTGAGATGTGCCATCGCAAGTCCGTACGACTGGCGAATGTGATTACCGACCAACCGCTCGACCATGCCTTGTTTGAGCTCGTCCACGCAATGAGCAGAGGCTGAGCAACATGGGTCTACTAGCACCACTTTACGCGATTGCGGCGCTGGCCATCGCTGGTCCGATTCTATTTCACTTGATTCGACGACAGCCACAAGGCCGAGTGCTCTTCAGCTCGCTGATGTTCCTCCGCTCCAGCCCGCCTCGGCTGACTCGAAAGAGCCGCCTGGATAACCTGCTCTTACTTTTGCTTCGCGTCTTGGCCCTGGTCATGATTGCCTTGGCCTTTTCGCGTCCTTACTGGCGACAAAAAGATCTCGTTAGCCAAACCGCGCCGGCTCGCACAGTCGCATTGCTGATCGATACCAGCGGCAGTATGCAAAGATCGGATGTGTGGCAGGCCGCGATTCAAGTGGCCGGTCGTGTGCTGGATGGATTGACCGCCGAGGATCAAGTCGCTCTGTACACGATCGATTCGCGACTGAATACAGTTGTTCCATTGGGACAGTTCCTGCAAAGTGAATCTAGTACTAAGCAAGGGGACTCGCTTGGACTGGTTAAGCAAGCACTGAAGGAACTCAAGCCTACCTGGAATGCAGGAAAGTTGGCTAGCGGGCTAATTGGCGTTGCCGAGCAGTTGAGCGTTCGATCATTGGGAGCTGAAAGCTCTGCGATTTCAAATGCTCAAATCGTTTTGATCAGCGACTTCCACATGGAATCTGGCATTGAGGAGCTGCAAGGTTACGCGTGGCCCGATTCCATTCCAGTTGACCTTCGCATTGTTGGCTCGAAGTCGCCAGGCAATGCGCAAGCTACCCTGATGCAAGCCGATGAATCTGGGATTGCTGCCTCGGCGGATCGCAAGGTTCGCATCGAGAACAACTCACAATCGACCAAAGAGGCCCTGTCACTTTTGTGGGTTGACGATAAGGGCAAAGCGCAAGGACCGCAGACTTCGATCCAAGTTCCTGCCGGGCAAGTGCGTGTTGTAACCTTGCCACCCCAGCCCGAAGGATCGCATCAAGTTCGACTTGAAGGCGACGACTGGTCCGGCGATAACGAACTGTTTGTGCCTCGCGGAGAATCGGTCACTCAGCGAATCCTCTATTGCGGGACGCAGCCCAAACAAGCCGAGGAAGACCTTAGCTACTTTCTCTCGCAAGCTCCACTTAGCAATGCGATGTTTCGCCGCGAGGTGATCAACGTTAAGGCGGAAGAACTTCAGCTTCAAGCTGTCCAAGAGAATGTCGTCGCTGTCGTGATCGAACCGAATGTAGAAACCTACAAGCAAGCGGAGTTTTTGCGGAGTGTGGCTCTAGTTGGTACGAGCGTAATAGTCGTCTTGACCGAACAATCGGGGGATGGGCCGGAAGCGGCAAAGTTCCTTGAGTCGCTGTGGACCGAACGGGAAGCTGTTCCTAACCAAACTCAGGTATCCATCTCTGAAGCCGAGCGAAAGCAGCATGCCATGATCGCCTCGGTCGACTACCGTAACGCAGTCTTTGGCGCGCTGGCAGATCCACGCTTTAACGACTTCTCCAAGATACGCATTTGGAAGCATCGCAAAGTCGAATGGCCTGGCTCTATTGCGACAACTGATACGCCTTCTAGAGCAAACGCAACGGAAGAAAACAAAGATCCAACTAACGGCGCCAGTCAAGCGAGTCTACAGGTCCTAGCGAGATTGGACGATGGCGCGGCCTGGTTGATTCGACAACAGGCTGGCAAGGGTAACATTTGGCTGTTGACTAGTGGTTGGCAAACCACCGAAAGTTCATTTGCTTTGTCCAGCAAGTTCATTCCGGTCATGATGAACCTTGTCGATCCAAACCCGAGACAATTGGGTTTCACTCGAGTCGTCGATGTTGGCCAGGCAGTTGAAGTGGAAGATCAGCCACCCTTTAAAATCATCGATCAATCTGGATCCGAACTTGACAGTCGTGCAATTGACGAAGCCACCGGAAAGATCACCTTTGAAAAACCAGGTTTGTATAGCGTCCGCGGGTCGAAATGGAGCCAACAGTTGGCTGTTCAGCTTCCAATTAGCGAGTCGCGTCTAACACCGATGGACTCGTCAGTGCTGCAACAGTTTGGTTTGGCCACGGAAAAGCTTCAAACGGACCAAGAGATTGCTGACCGCCTGCGTCAGATGAAGATCGAAGAACTTGAACAGCAACAGAAGATCTGGAAGTGGATCTTGGTTGCTGGACTAGCCATATTACTTGTAGAAACATTTGTTGCCGGATGGGCCGCAAAGAACATGTGAGGATGAAGTGAGTTAGGAGTTCTTTTTGAAACCAACCTCGTTCAAACCTCTGGAGAATGAAAATGGATCACACGATTGCTCGACGCCTGAATGGACTGCTGCGACGATTTCGTTTATTCCGCATGTTGTGGAGCCTAACGATCGTGTGGATAGTCGTAGCCATTGTTGGATACTTGCTGTTGGGCTATGGGAGGCAAGTCAATGGATTGCCCAATCAATACGTTCAAGGCTGGATTGCCGCCTTTGCGATTGGAACTTTGGGATGCTGGTGGTACGCAAGGATCAAGCACCGTGATTTGCGTTCCGTTGCCGAGCTGATCGAGAGTCGTTTTCCAAGTCTTGAGCAACGATTAACGACAGCTGTCGAACTGCGACCGACGGAAGAGAACGGACGCTTCACCTATTTGCAACGAAGTGTAATCTCGGAAGCGTTAGTTCACGATGTTAGACATGAGTGGGATTCGTTGGTATCGATGCGACGTATCCTAATCGCGGCGTTGGCAGGCCTGCCATCGCTGATCGCAATTTGCGCAGTTGGCTTCGCGCTTTTGCGATTACCGAAAACGACGATTGAGCCAATTGCTTCCACGAACCCGAATGAAGTAATTTCTAGCAAAGTCTTGCCTCCGGAAGTCGTTCCCGGAAATACCGAAGTCCAAAAGGGCGACAGTATCATCGTGACGGCCCGATTTCCCGGTCAACTACCCGGCAAAGTATGGCTGGTAAGACAACCTCTTAGTGATTCTGAAAAAGCAGATGATACTGACTCGGTCGATCGACAATTAATGAAGCAATCACTCAGCGATCCTTTGTTCGCAGCTTACCTCAACGACATTCGCCAGCCGGTCGAGTATCGGATCGAGTACGATGCGGAGAAGACTCAGAACTTCTCTGTTAAAGTCTTCGAGTGTCCTGAAGTGGTTCGAGCCGACGCGAAACTAAGCTATCCGCTGTACACGAAACTTGATCCAAAAGAGATCGCCGACACGCGGCGTGTTGCGGCTCCGATTGGCACAACCTTAACTTGGCTCGTTCACCTAAGCAAACCGATCGCTTCAGGAAAATTGGTTCCGAAATCCTCGGTGGATCCCATCGAGTTAGTAATCGACAAAGAGAATCCTCTCTTGGCAAGCTGTTCGTTGGTGGTAACGCAAAATGCGCAATGGAATGTAGAGCTTGTGGATTCGGACGATCGCCATAACAAAATCGACTTTAGCTTGCGAGTCTCGGCGCTTGCAAACAAAGAGCCAACGCTCAAGTTGACCTCAGGCGGTGATGCGGTTGTCTCGGCTTTGCAAGAGTTTGAAATTGTTGCCAAGGTTAAGGACGATTACGCACTGACTTCCGTGGGTATTGGTTACCAGTTAGCCGATGGTGAATTGATCGAGCATGAGTTGGAAGTTGTCTCTTCAGCGGATGCGAAGAAGTCCAAGGACTCGACAGTCTCTACTATAATCGACTTCGAAGCACTCAAAGCCGAGCCCGATCAACTCCTGTCGTACTATCTGTGGGCCGAGGATCTTGATGAAAATGGCGAGCCTCGTCGAATTGTGACCGATATGTATTTTGCGGAAGTTCGACCGTTTGATGAGGTCTTTCGACAAAGTGATCAGAACGCTGAACAACAGGAACAGCAGCAACAACAGCAGAATCAAAACGGGCAGCAGCAGGGTGGACAGGGCGAAGAAATACTTGAGTTGCAAAAGCAGATTATCTCGGCGAGCTGGAATATCAACCGATTGGCGACATCGAAAGGATTGCCCACACGCTCCAAGGAAGATCTAGAAACTGTGGCTCAGTCGCAGGCTCAAGCTATTGAGATGTTGGCAGAAGTAGCTGCTCAAGCCGAAGGCGACCAAGAGGCGGAAGTGGCCATTGCTCAAGCTTCGATGAATCGCGCGGTCGAGCAACTTGAGAAGGCCACCGAGTCGCTCAAGAAGTCGGATCTCAGCAAGGCGATTGGCTTTGAACAACAAGCCTATCAATCGCTACTCAAATTGCAGCCCAAGGAACGTCAGGTTGGTCGAAGTCAACGATCTCAGCGATCACAGCAGCAGTCCAGCCGACAGCAGCAACGTCAACAACAATTGAATCAAATGGAATTAGATCAAGAGGAGAATCGATATCAGGACGAGCGAAAGGCTCAGGAAGAACAAGACAGTACTCAACAAAGCGAAACGAGACAAATCGCCAGTCGCTTGCGTGAATTAGCGATGCGTCAGCAAGATCTGAATCAACAACTGCGAGATGTGGAAGCTGCACTCCAAGCCGCTGAAACCAAAGAGCAACGCGAAGAGCTAGAGCAGCGACTTGAAAGACTGCGTCAACAGCAACAGCAAATCTTGGAAGATACGGACGAACTGCAAGACAAACTGCAGGAGAGCCAAAATCCCAACATGCAGGAAACACAGGAGCAACTTCAGCAGACTCGTGAGAATTTGCAACAAGCCAATCAATCCTTGCGAGAGAACAATACCGGGCAAGCGTTGGCGTCAGGCTCAAGAGCTCAAGAACAGCTTGAGGAGATGCGAGAAGAGGTCCGACAGCAAGCTGCTAATCAATTCGGTGAGACGATGCAGCAGATGCGAGGTCAAGCAGGCGAACTACAGCAGCGACAGGAGGAGCTTGTTAAGGAGTTGCAGGACAAAAAGACTGAAGCACCCTCAAGTGGTTTACGCGATTCTCAGCAGAAGGATCCTGAACAAACCAAGGAGCTTGTTCGACAACAACGCGAACAGCTTGAAAAACTGACCGATCGAATGCAGGAAACGATTGAGCAGGCCGAGGAGTCGGAGCCGTTGTTGGCTCAGAAGCTGTTCGACGGCTATCGAAGAACTCAACAAGAAGGCCTGGACGAACAACTGAAGAATACTGAGAACCTGATGAATCGTCGACTAGAATCACAAGCTCAGAACCAAGCTGAAGCGACTCTCGAGGATCTCAAGTCACTCAACAACGACATTAGTCAGGCGGCGGACTCAGTACTCGGAAGCGACGTCAATTCGATGCGAATGGCCTTGGACCAATTGGAAGTTGCTCGCCAGCAAATCGAGAATGAGATTGCTCGCGAGACCGGTCGCCAGCCAGGAGAAGCCAATGGAGAAGCCAGTGGCGAGCGTTCGCAGCAGGACGGCCAGCGCAATCAGCAGCAACCCGGTCAGGAGGCAAACGGCCAGTCGCCTGAAGGCAGTCGCAATGGTGAACAAACAGAGCAGCAACGACAACCTGGCGATGGCCCACAGTCCGCAGAGAATCCGCAGGGTCAAAATCAACAAAGCCCGTCTCAGCAAAACCCAACTCAGCGTGGTCAGGGACAACCTGGTCAAAACCAAGAAGGCCAAGAGTCAGGTCAACAACCAAGCCAACAAGCAGGCCAACAGGGTCAACGAGGCCAACAGCAGTCTGGTGAACAGCAAGATCAACAGGCTGGACAGCAACCGGGCCAACAGCAACAACCTGGTCAAGCTGGTCAGCAACAGAGTCAGCAACCGGGACAACAAGGCCAACAACCGGGCCAACAAGCAGGACAAGCGAGTGGCCGACAAGGTCAGAGACCCGGTCAGCAACAAAGCGGCGGTAATCAGCAACCTGGCTTGCGAAACGGGAGCATTGATCCAGCCGATACGGCAGACGATGCGACTCGTCCGGGATTGCTCGGCGGTAATGGCTCGAACCCCCGCGACTTACAAGCCTCGCCGATTGCTGGCGAGGACTTCCGGCAGTGGTCAGATCGACTGCGCGATGTCGAGGAGTTAATTTCCGATCCCGAATTGCGATGGGAAGCAACACGAATTCGTCAGGCGGCAAGAAACTTGCGAACCGATGTTCAGCGAGGCAGCAAGGCTCCGCAGTGGTCTGATGTCGAAGACTTAGTCGCCACACCACTACGCGAGCTGCAGCGCAAGGTCTCTCAAGAGTTGCTCCGTCGTGCGGCTGAACAAACTGAGATCGTTCCTGTGGATCGCGATCCAGTTCCGAATCAGTATCGCGATATGGTGCGGGAGTATTACGAACGATTGGGTAAGGGAAGGTAAACGCTTTGTTTGATTCGATAGTATTTTCTTCCCAACAATGGAGTTGGCCAGTCGCAGGCCTAATCGCTGCGTGCATCGCGCTAGCGGCGTGGAGCTATTGGTCCAGTCGTGGACCGGTGCTGGTGCGACTGTTCGCTGCATTGCTCAAGTCCTTGGCATTCGCAGCGTTGGCTTTATGTTTACTTGAACCTGTTCAGAAGCTGGAGCGTCCTTTACCCGGCGCGAACACTCTGGCAATCATGATGGACAATAGTCGCAGCATGGAACTGCGCCCTTCGGGTAGTTCTGTTTCTCGAGCTCAGCAGCTTCGCGAATCGGTGCAACCCAACGCATCGTGGCTCATGCGAGCGGGCCAAGATTTTGCGGTGAAGAAGTATCTCTTCGACCAACGCGTTCAAGCCGTTGAAGAACTCGACAAAGCAGACTTCAAAGGCCAGTATTCAATGCTCGGAAGTGCTTTTCAGACTTTGCAATCTCGCTTTGCAAAGCGACCGATGGCTGGCCTAATTCTCTTTTCTGATGGACTGACCACGGATGAAATTTCATTCGATGACGATCAACTTAGCAAGTTCCCGATTTATCCCGTAGTCGCTTCTGGCTCGAACACTTTTCAGGACATATCGATCGGCGAAACGTCGGTAAGCCTTTCAAGTTTCGAGCTTTCGCCTGTTTCCGTTGACGCCATCATTGAGTGCCACGGCATTTCCGGACGCACAGTGATTGCGCGAGTTTTTGACGACGCTGGAAAGACACTTGAGAAGCAAACCTTCCGCGTTGAGTCCGACGATTTTCAAAAGAAACTTCGCTTTCAGTTCAAGCCTTCTGGTACTGGCTGGCAAACGGTCACACTTCGCGCGATGCTTAGCAGCGAGGACTCGGACGATCCCGCAGCGATCAGCTCGACTGAAATCACCGAGCTGAACAACGTTCGACTGATCGGTGTCGATCGTGGTGGTGGCCCATACCGCATCCTATATGTTGCTGGAAGACCGAATTGGGAGTTCAAATTTCTTCGTCGTGCACTAGAAGAAGACCTTGAAGTCAAATTGCATGGCTTGATTCGCGTCGCGAAGAAAGAGCCTCGGTTTAGCTTTGGTGATCGAACTCTGGGAAATGTGAATCCACTCGTTGAGGGATTCACAGACAACCCCGACACGGCCGAAGCGCATGACGAACCCGTGCTAATCAAGGTTGGAGTCGAGGAAGGTTCGCAGCTTCAAGCTGGATTTCCAAGCGGTGCTGAGGATCTATTCGACTATCACGCAATCATCCTAGACGATGTCGAATCATCATTCTTTAGTAGCGAACAGATGTTGCTGATGCGACAGTTCGTAGCTGAGCGCGGTGGCGGCTTCATGATGCTGGGCGGGCAAGAGTCGTTTCTTGGCGGCAACTATGAAGGCACTCCCATCGGCGATCTTTTACCTGTCTACGTTCGGGGATTGGAGTTCGCTGAGCTGAAATCGTCGCTAGCCCAGTATTCGCTCAGTCGCGAAGGGCAGTTACAACCCTGGCTGCGACTTCGAGCAACCAAGAAAGACGAAGTGGATCGTTTCTCACAAATGCCTCCTTTCCTAACATGGAACTCAATTGCTGAAGTGAAGCCAGGATCGTCAACGCTTGCTACGTTGCAAGTGGAAGGACGAGAGCTTCCCGGACTGGTTTCGCAACGCTTTGGGAAAGGCCAGTCGGCGGCATTGATGATCGGCGACTTCTGGCGTTGGAGCATGCGACGATCGGCAACTGACAAGGACGACTTGGCACAGACGTGGCGACAAATGGCGCGATGGCTAACGAGCGATGTTCCTAGACGAGTCGAATTCGAAGTCACGCCACCCAAGTCACCTTCAGATCCGCATCGACTAACGGTTGAACTTCGCGACGAAGAGTTCAAGCCGATGGATAATGCAACCATCCAGGTCACGGTGACTGAGCCCTCGGGTAAAGAGATCACTGTCTCGTTGCAACCTGATCCACAAGTTTCTGGCCGCTATTGGACAGATTATTGGTCGCGATTCGATGGTGGCTACGCATGCAAGATTCGTCCGGTTGGTCCTGACGGCGTTGATCTTGAACCATTGGATTCTGGCTGGACCGCTCAACCAAGCGTCGCTGAATTCCAGAGAGTTATGCCCGACCTAAAGCTGCTTGAAAGGTTGGCTGAAAGATCTGGTGGCGAGGTGATCGAAATGGACGATCTTGAATCGTTCGTAAGCGGACTACCTAGCCGCAAGGTGCCCATTACTGAAACTCGTACTGAACCCTGGTGGCATCGTCCATGGTTGGTGTTATTTGCGATTAGCTGCCTGTGCGTCGAGTGGGGCATGCGTCGATGGAAGGGCTTACCATGATTGTGTCATTGTTTCGACGATCGAATATGAACGGCATCTGGATGTTGGCTGCCGCCTTCCTCGCATCGCAAGTTATCTCTTCTGGATCATGGAGTAATTGCACACAAGCTCAGGATAGTCAAGAAGCTGCCACACGTTCGGAAGAGGCCACACCAAAGGTCGCTGACAAACAATCTCTAAACACATTGATCGTCGTAGTTGGTGCGGGAGGCAGCCCCGAATACACCGAGCAGTTCAATCGTTGGGCTGACGATTGGGCCACCCTAGCCGATCAGCAAGGTTGGCAGTCGATCATGATCGGAAAGCAATCCAATTCAGAAAAGGATGTGGTTGAAGCAGCAAACGAAGCGGTTGATCCCAAACCTACCGACCTTGAAAAACTGCAAAAGGCAATCGAAAAAGTCGTGCCAATTGAATCGGATTCGAAATCGATTGAAGGCAAGCGATTGTGGCTTATCTTGATTGGCCACGGAACTGCCGCTGGAAAAGCTGCCAAGTTTAATTTGACCGGTCCAGACGTCACAACAACGCAACTGAAGAGTTGGCTTGATCAAGTGAAGTTAGAAACGATCGTCATCGATTGCACCTCGTCCAGTGCCCCGTTCTTAGTGGAACTGTCCACGAAGAATCGCATCGTTGTTTCGGCTACCCGCGCGGGCTCTGAGATTAACTTTGCCAGATTCGGAGGCTATATGGCGGCCGCGGTTCGCGACTTGACTGCGGACCTGGACCATGATCACGAGGTGTCGCTGCTGGAAGCCTTTCTCAAAGCCAGTAAAGAGACTGACAAATTCTACCGTGAAAACTCTCGGCTAACGACAGAGCACGCTTTGTTGGAAGACAACAGCGACAAGACAGGAACTGGCGCTAACTTTTACGTTGGAGCCATAGCAACTTCGACGGCCGTAGGCGGTAAAGCACTGGATGGGAAACGTGCCGCTAGAGTAATCCTTTGGTCATCACCGCAGAACGTCCTCCTATCCAGCGATCAAGCAACTGAGCGCGATAAGATTGAAGCGGAGATTGACAAGCTACGAGAGCAAAAGAAGCGATTCAACGAGAAGGACTATTACGATCAGCTAGAGAAGCTCATGTTGCAAATGGCTGAGATCTATTCCAATTAGCATGCACAATCCCATGTGGCGATCGGTGACTTCATTCTTCTCTTCCAGAAATCTGTCAGAAGACGTTTTAGCAGCTCAATCGCCTAGACTGCACGATTGATGAACTCTCCCGCGCACTGTCGCTGACCGTTTAGCGTTTTAACTAATTCGCGGGAGAGTCGCGTGGCGAGTAATGCGAGCCTTAATCGGTGAGGGCAAAAACGGGCAGCACGAAGTTAGTCACTTATGTCCGATCGCTTTTTCATTCTCTTGCCCTCATTCTTCTACCTCTGATTTTCCGCATGTTGTTAGAAGGCCGCCCAGCCATTCGACTTGCCCATACGTCCTCCGAAAGCACACCCTACAACACGTCGAAGTATGCGATTCCAACGCAGCAGCATAAAATCGAGCCCCTTGAGGTCGTCTGGTTGGGCTTCCCAGTTCCAAAATTGGGAGTAAACTTTGGTTTTCCCCATTGAGGCGGACGTCGCGAGGCAGTCGCTTCAAAAAAACGAGTCTTTTGAACGACAAGTGCGTTTTAAGAGCTCAGAATCGGGCTGTAGCGCAGCCTGGCTAGCGCGCTACCTTGGGGTGGTAGAGGTCGTGGGTTCGAATCCCGCCAGCCCGACTTTTTCCCTGTGTTTTACGCTAATTTTCAGTTCTCCAGACGAGCCAAAACGTCCACTGATACCATACTGATACCACTGTATTCCTAACCGATACCAAGTGATACCAGTTTTCAGGGCTCATCTTTAGCGTAACTCAACAGGGCTGATACCACGAAAACGGTATCCGTAGCATCATGGCAGAGCCATTCTTTTGGGAAGAGCGAGGCGCTTGGTATGACAACGTTACCAAGCCTGACCGCAAGCGCGGTCGCGTTAAGTTACTTGAGACCTAGCGTAACGCGTTTCTTATCTGGAAGGCGATGGAGGCAAATTCAACTGGACTTGATCCAGAGGTTGCCTACATTGCCGACAAATGGATAGCTGACCTGGCTGGGCGTGTTGCTAGTGGTACTCTCACAGCAGACTATCACACGTACTCTCAGACAGTGGTAACGAAGTATCTCAATGCTCACCCGCATCAGAAGTGGTCCGCATTCACTGCGACAAACGAGCTTCGCGTCCAGCGCTAAAGGAAGAGCGGGCGGGTATAGTCTTGCGGTACATCAATACGTTCACGCCCGCTCAGTAGCCGCGAACATTGTGATGGCCCTCGAAAGAGACCAGTGCTTCGGGGGAGGTAACTTACTCGTGCCCCTTCCATGCTTGAGCTGCACTTCTGTCTACTGACCGAGCAAGTCTGCCTATCACCACGCAGGTGTTCGTGATGTACAATCGAGGCACCAGGAGGCTTGCCTTGAAAATACGAATTCCATTGCGATTCGGCGCTCGCTCGCTACTCTTACTAACGATGGTTGTTGCTGCCTATTTGACGTGGCGACTACAGAATCAAGAAACACGTGCTAAGCGTGTGATTGAATCATTGGGAGGGTATGCATTTTGCGTCGGGAAAGTGCAAATGACCAATGGGTTCAAAGTGTCTTCTCTTCGCACCGGTTCCAACAGTACTACTGTTCGACTCAGTGACGAATCTCCTTCGTTCAGTCTTTCCGAACTAGCACTGGGACCTAGCAAGGAGCATAACATTGAAACTGTGGTACTTAGATTGGACAAACTAACGCCTCAGGTAACTGCGATTCTATCGGATCTTGAGAGCCTCAGAGATGTCGTGCTTATCGTAGATGGCCAGGTAGATTCCGGATCAGCTTGGAGAGCAGCCGAGTTGCGTCTCCCGTCCAATATACGGGTAAACTTCACAAACAAATTCGAAATTCTCAAGCCGTAAAGGCCTACACCACTATACCAGACGTAAGTACTTATCGCCGCTTCTGAATCTTCGAGCCAACCGATAAGTGAAATCCAGATAGGGATAGGTAACTTGACAATCCAGGGATAGGCCCCCAAAATTGACGGTCGAAGCTCCCAGGCGGGAATAAGAACAAGTTATCCGCAATGGATCCGACAATGAACTGGCACGAGCAGGACATTAATCCGTATGCGCCTCCTGCAGTCGCGAAGCCCCATACCTCGATCGCCATCGTTTCCAACGTCAACATCGTTGCGCGGTGCCCACGACGGCGCTGGGCGAGCCGCACACTCCTTTTGAATGGTGACTTGGTTGCTGAGCTGACGTACTTGACTTGGACGCCGGGAGAAAGCGTGCTTCTAAACGGCAAAAAGATTGCGAAGGCAAGAGGGCACTACATAACTGCTGTGTGCCCTCGCATTGAATTCGCCTTGCCGATCGGAGATGGTGTCGTTCCTGCAGTGATCTTCGCGAAGGCCTCCTATTTGCAACTCCTACGAATCCTTGACTTTCGATTGGTGATCGCGGATCAAGTTGTATACGATGATCGCGGATAACCAAGCCATGCACACAGAGCACGGCTTGCAGCTTTTTACAAATGGAAACATCACTCTCCGTGCCCGGTGATGGCACCCGTTCGTCCTTTCAAAATCATGACTTCCTCCACCCCTGAAGAAATCCATTGCCATACTCGATTGTCCGCGACGCAGATGATCGCGATGCTTGTTCCATCTCGCTCATTTATCATATTCGGCATTCTAATGTTTGTGATTTGGTACAATCTCGTTCCGGCCACGAACACTGCGGGCACATTACTCATTGCCGCACTCTGCCTTGCACTTTTAAAACTGACAATCGTAATTGCATGCATGATGGCCTACCGTTGGCGGGTTTCCATTGACGGGAATCGTGTCGAATTCTTCCAAGGTTCCCACAAAATCGTCACTTGTTTAATGGGGCCCGAAGTAACGAAATCAATCACCGTCGTGGATTCACGATGGTTTCCCGGTATGCTGCAAGTTGCAAGAACGGATGGGACTGTATTCGAAACGCTATATGGAGTTTGCAGAACCGACTTGGATATTGTGGCGGAACGCCTAAAACAACGTCTCGCTCCATCTCCCTTCGACGAGCAAAAATAGGACGAACAAAATCGTGCACCCAAGTCGCGGGTCGGGTGCCTGGACTTTTAGATACGTCACTTGCCGCGACTGGGTGACGATGGTCGTTCGTCCTCACATCCAATGTTCAAACTTCGATTCAAATTCTCAACCCGAAGCCTGTTCATAGCACTAACGGTCACGACATTTACCGTTTGGGGAGTTGGAAAGCTGTGGACAAAGCCCTATGCGATAGTTGGCAGATATCCGGATGGTACGCTGGCTTGGGAACAATGGGAGCGGCGAACGTTTTCAATGCGAAACGAAATCTACAAGACATACCGATGGTTTCCCGATGGTAAACTCGCTGGTGAGTGGTCCGCAGAGAAAAAACAGAATAAACTATTTGGCCGCAATGGCGATGTCTATAATGGTAGCGATCGAACGGAGGCAGCAGATTGGTTTCGCAAGTACGGAGACGAGATAGCTGGTTCAACGCAGACAAACGAACGACCACTGGAGAACTTTTTGCGATGGTGGAATGGAATTCCGTTGAAACAGTCAAGCTTTTAATCAATAGCGCCCGCCCACTCAACCCCGACGTTATCGCTTAACCGGGAAAGCGTGCCGTGAAAGCCAATGACTCAGAATTGTTTGATGCGATTATGGCTCGTGATCCAGACGCGGTTTTGGCTGCTATCGCCATCGGCGCAAACGTCGATTCCCTCAATGATGAAACCATGACACCGCTGATGGTCGCTGCGAAATGTCAATCCCCCGAGATTGTCGACCTTCTGTTAATACACGGTGCGGACCCAACGCCAAAAGACAAGCATGGTTACAATGCAGAGTCGATTGCGGCTTGGTACGGCGAGTACCGGATGTGCGCGTATTCGGACGCAAGCAAACAAATGCAAAAACGCTTGAAAGATGCGTCGGATCAATGGCGAAAACCTTCCTCGGATTGATTTAGCTGCACTTCTGTCTCGCTCGAAACTCTACGCCTACGGGCCTGATGTTCAATCAAGGACTATCAGCAGCAGTTGCAGCTTTAGGAAAAGAAAGGTTCAGCACATGCCCTAGGTAGAGATTCTCTCTCAACGGGACTTGCTTCGGCCATCGGATGCTTCTTTAGCTTCTCACTATGTCAGTTGCAACAACATGCCAGGGCACAAATGTTGCGGATCGACACATTGAGCATGTGAAGCATAAGAAGCTACCTCTTGCCTGCGCCTTGTAGAAGAGTCTTATGGTTGCCCTGCATGCTGGTACTATCATTCAAGCATCTTGCACACATTTCTCAGCTGCCACCAATTGCTAAACGATATGCTCTATCTTCGGCAGTCGGACGGGTATCAGACTTCGGCAAAGACTAGCGCTCCTGCCGCTAGACGTTTATCGAATTGTCAGGCTCTGCAGAATAAACTATAGTGAAGCATCGTCATCAGCCACAATACACGGATGAATCACTATGTTTGCTCTCGCTTGCTTTGTTGTATTTCTGTTGCCGCAGCAAACTCCAGATGGCAAAAACGAACTGCGGAAGTTTTGCCTGGAACGAATTAGAACTCTGTGCGATTCTCGCGATTTCGAGCGTGCGGAAGCTGTCGCGTCACTTGCCCAAAAGCTATTCCCAAACGATACCAAAATCACTGTTGCGCTTCAGAAGATTCAAAGCGCAAGAAATCCCTTGGCAGGCCTAGAACTCGAACAGCTTGATCAATTCGAAGTTATTCAAATTCAAAACGGCGCAACTTTCGAAGTACACCTAATTCCCAAAAAAACTAGTCGTTAACATCACGCCAATCCACTAATTTTAGCATCATGCTAACGCGCCACATCATCATCAACGCTACTGTCGCTCCATGCTTGCGGCTCTTCAAAAGCGCCAACCTTCAATCGAAACTACACGCTATGGGCGAATCTCTCCATCCGCTACTCCAGAATCGATGGCGATCACTAATGCAGTTGGCACATCTGCCTGATCCATCGCCCGTCGCGTGAAGATTCTCTTTCAGCGGGACTAGGCTACGGCTTCGAGGATTACGCTTGCTTCTTCCTATGTTGCCGCTTCTCATGTCCAGTCGCAATTGAAAACATCTCAGCCTTCGCTTTCGGTAGACAGGTGTCGTTGCAGCCCCAGCCCGAAACCATCAGGGATGTTGAGCAGTCGGACGAGATCAGAGCAAAAAAAAGGCGTAGTGCTCCTGCCCTTCAAACCAATCACTGCCGGGGTATCAGCATTGCACCAAATCAAGTAGTGTCGATAGAATCTGAGGGCACTTGGAGCCAATATTGACACGCATTACACCAATTCGATTTAGCATCCGTAGCCTGTTGCTGCTTGCTACCTTGATCGCTATCTATCTAGGATGGCGGCTTCAAATCTCAGAATCACATGTTGTTACGGCTGTACAACATGCCGGTGGAAAAGTACTTTCAGGATACAATTACATTGGGATTCTAGTTGACGGTTCGGGGCAATATCATCCAGTCTTGAATCCTACGCCAGAGCCGAAAAGAGCCTTTTCGGAATTCGTTTTTGGCGACTCTCAAAAACGAAGTGTTCACATCGTCGAGTTGCCAATTGAGAATTTCACGCCTGACTTGACTGAAAAGATTGAGACCTTGCGTTACCTAAAACTCGTGAAAGCTGTAATACATCAAGATCCATGGTCCGATCTTGAGCAGAAACGAGCCAATGCTGAAGCGACCAAACTAAAGTTCAGGGACAGATTGGCAGAGCTTGAGACTCGGTTTGGAGACCGCTTTAGCCTAGAGTTTTAACCAGAATCCTCTGTGCTCACATTGCAACCCAATAATTAAACGGATAGATCATGGCACATGCTGCACTGCTTTGTATTGTCTGCATGCTATTTCCGCAGCAGAATACAGATGACAACGAGGAATTGCGGCGGGAGTGCTTCGACAGAATCATCGAACTTTCAGATGCTCGCGATCTTGAACGTGCCGCGATTCTTGCGAGAGTATCAAAAAAGATGTTTCCCAAGGACTCAGGGTTCGAAGACTTTCATCAGCAACTTCAAGGAACTCGCTTTCAATACGTTCCCGAATTCGCCAATCATCTACAAGCAAATCAGATTGCTACAGCCCAGTACCGACTAGACAAGTTCAAGGACCTAGACTATTCGAGCAGGACCGAAAAAATGAACGAGTTAGTAGATTCAATTCTGGAGCAGATTGACCCGGACTACTGGTTCAACGGTCGAACAATAATCCACTGTTATCCATCGAAATGCTTACTCATAATCTATACTTCCCGAGAAAATCACAACAAGATCCAAGAAATCATTGGTAAAGAGGCGTTTCAAAAAACGGCTGGTTGAGCATTAGTGCTGACCCTAACCAAGGAGTTTCTCAGCTACCAACTATCAGTAGTGACGTTCCAGGGCTCATCTCATGCACACGCACGCTCTAAAGCATCCTTGAGCTCTATCTCCGTCGCATGCAGCTTTTGGGGCGGGTGAGTCGTTCGCATGGCTCAGACTGTGAGCTGTGTAATGCCGGCCTCAGTAGCAACTGTTTGGACTTCGGCTGATTGTGTCCTTAGTTGGAAGAGCAGGCCGCTCAGCGATTGGCAGGGGCGATGGAACGCGGCGGCGCTTAGGGAGCTGGTGGTCGCGAAAGGGCCAATTGCAACAACGGCAACGCGGTTGACTCTGTCTCTTCCAAAGCCAAGCTGTTTCTTAGCGGCATGATCTCGACGCACACTCACCTTCCTCCCGAGCTGCCAAACTGCATCGATGCCAGCGGATTCCAATCGGCACAATGCTGGTTCTCTTTCTGTTTTTTGCTTACGCCTAAACCCTTCTCTCTGGTCGCTACGCAAGCTTGCCTATGCCAATGGTATGTCGCTCCGTTCGTTGTGGATGGAGTTGTGTACCAAACGGCAGAGCATTGGATGATGGCCTGCAAGGCTCGGCTATTCAACGATGATGAAGCGCTGGAGCAAATAATCCTTGCTCCCGAACCCCGAGCTGCCAAAGCGATAGGCCGGACCGTGCGCAACTTCGATGACAACGTATGGAAGGCCAACGCTAGACGCTTTGTCACCGAAGTCAACATTGAGAATGTTCAAGCAAAATCCCGAGCTGCTTGAGTTCCTTTTAGGAACAGGTGATGCAATACTGGTAGAGGCCGCACCCCGTGATGTGATTTGGGGTATCGGCATGGCCAAGACAACCCTAAGGCCCTTGATCCATCAACGTGGCGCGGTCAGAACCTGCTTGGCTTTGCGCTGGTTGATGCAAGATGGGCCTTGAGGAACACTGTGGCGGAGCAACTGCCACAGAAAGGCTAACTGATTTCTGCTGGAATAATTCCCTCTGGGGGCGTACCTCGTTGGTGTTTTTTCGGATCGAACGTTCCGTTCTTTTCGAGATGGACACTGCACCTTGGAACATGGAAGTAAGAAAGTACATCTTTGCCCAATGCACATGCATGCACGTCAAGTTCGTTTCTCGTGAACAACAGCCACTTACCGTCAGCCAACTTGAAGATACTGATTTCCGCTGTCCAGCTCGGCTTATTTCCAGCTTTTATCAGTTGTACGCGAATCGCACACTGTTCGGAGAAATCCTCTGGATACTCAACATAGTAAATGTCGGTGTCGCCCATTTCATGCGAGTCTGTCGGGGAGTTTAAGTAGAGCCAACTATCGACTTTTCCTGTAAGTCCTGTCTGCACTGAGCCGGGACTAGGAATGTTGGACACTGGCATCGTCGGGGGGCTCGGCATGGACTGTGTCGGGTCAGATTCCTGCTCAAACTGCAGCTTTTCAGCTTCGTATTGCTGCCATTTCAGCTTGCCATGGAACAAGTACGTTTGCAAGTTTGCGGCGGGGTGTAGTGCATCCTGCCAGAACTGAATGAAAGGGTAGCCATCTGTTCCGCCATAGCCCTTTTCAAGCGTTCGGATTTGAATCTTGTAGTACATTTTTCTACCTTCGTTTCCGAGTTTCAGAACTAACAACCATTGGTAATCCTACGCCTGCAATTCAGTCTCAAGTAGTGGCAGTTTGACACAGCTTTGATTCCGTCATTTGATACAATTAGTGCCATGGAAAACCCCTACGAACCACCACAGCAGCAGTCCATTAGTACAGTGCAACTGCTAAGCTACAACAAGACTCCACTAGTGACGTTCGCCATAGGTGTGCTGGCAGGCACTAAATGGTATTCGGACTACACGGAAATCAGTCCTAGCCCCCTAACGAACTCTCTCTCGAATTTGATGTTATGTTACGGAGTCGGTGGCTTTGCTGGTTACTTCGCTGGAGTTTGTTTGGTTGCGTTTGCTAATACACTCAAGCTGCTCGGGGTTTGGAGATGAGACAATCGCGACTACTTGAGTCAATCATCCTGGTCATTCTCTGAACGCAACTTTAGCTTAGTTGATGCAAGATGGGCTTTAAGGCGACACTCGTGAAACTACATCTGTCAAGAAAGTTCTCGATTAGATTTCTACTGGTGCTAGTGACGGTTGTTGCTGTTTTCACTGCTCATGTAGTTAATAATCGGCGACAACAGATTGAGACAATTCGCGTTCTTGAGATTGCGAACGCACGAATTCTCTATGATTGGCAGTCAATCCCTGTGCCATTGCCCAATGGTGGAGTGTCACACTTCAATATCACGAATGACTCCAGCGCGATAAAAGCTCCAGTTTGGTTACGACGAATCATAGGGGATGAATACTTTCAGTCCGTCGAGCGCATCACCTTTCTACACCCACATGAAGTCTCAGACGAAGTTCTTGCAGCACTGAAGAGAATGAAGGGACTAAGGACTATCACACTCTACAATGACCCTAGCAAATCTATGCCTTCCGAGGAAATTACTATTATCAAGAATCGCTTACAATCAGAACTACAGGTCGAAGTTGCTGGTCCGTTTGATTACGCAACGGTTTCAATGAAAGATGCATATCAGTTGTATACGATCGAAGCCTTTGGGCCATCGACGCAATGATTAACGATCTTGAACGTGAGTGACGGAATCATGAAGCGAAGCAAACTAACTCGCTACTCCGTCCGATTCCTGCTGTTGCTAACTGCAATTGTGGCGATGAGCGTGGGTTACGTAGTCAATCACAATAGGCAGCAGTTAGTGGCAGTACGCAAGCTTGAGGCGGCTGGTATATCAGTCTGGCACGAATTTAAGGGCCCCAATACCGGTCCATCCGGGATTACCGTGGGTAAAGATCTAGGCCGCCACAGTAGAAAAAGATTGCTGTCTTGAAGTTTTCTCTGTTACGAAAGCCACCGACCCTTCGCTTTATCGACATGATCTTGCTGTTGATTCCCTCGGCAACGG
>CAUJKA010000018.1 GCA_963204965.1 Planctomycetota bacterium
TGTTACCAAGCATCCAGATCTCGACTTTGGTAATCACTGGTCAGCATGATGTGATCGCACCGCCAGAACCAACCCAAGCTTGGGCCAGTCAAATTCCCGGCTCACGCTACGTTGAGCTTCCCGATTCTGGACACATGACCACGATGGAGTCACCAGAGCAGTTCAATCAAACTCTAATTGACTTTATCCGCTAGAGATTCGCCGGTCAGAGCATTCCTTGCATTCCTTTGACACAAGCCATGCGGATCGCAGAGGAACGCAATGCAGAATCGACGACCAGCGATCGCACTATAGATCACCAATATTCAACGTAATCTTCTTGTGAGCCGCAATATGCAATTCATTGGCCGAGCTTTCTCGATCGTCTTTCTAGCATGTTTCGTTGGCACAACAGGGAACGCAACTGCTAAGGCAGTCCAGGTTGACGAACAACCCTTTGGCTCGGAATTCCCCAATCTTGATTCGCTGGCGGTGGGAGAATGGTGGACGAAGAAGGCTAAAGGACAAAATCCTCCGCCTTCGATGGATGTACAGAGAAAAGAAGTGATTGCCTTCGCGTTGTACACCCAAGATCGCGGCGTACTCAAAATGACGGCGCAGCTTTTTCCGCTCAAGCCTTACGAGTCTCGCGTCGTTCGATTAGAGATCTTTCACGAAGGCGATCAAAAGTGGGTCGAGGCAGCGAAGACGGAAGTCGTCTACCCAGGGTGGAGTGCTCATTTTCGAGTAACGTCCTGGGATGGAACGCAGAGCAAACGCTATCGAGTGCTCCACGGTGAGGCAGCTTCGTTCGAAGGCATCATCCGCAAGGACCCCATCGATCAAGAAACGATTGTCGTGGCCAACATGTCTTGCAACTCCAGTCGCACGACTGGGCTAAGGCCAGAGATCATTGAGAACCTTAAGTATCAAAACCCCGATGTCCTTTTCTTCGCAGGTGACCAGACTTACCGACACACCGAACATACGGCTGGATGGATCGAGTTTGGATTGCAATTCCGTGAACTGCTTCGCGATCGCCCCACGATCACGATCCCCGATGATCACGACGTCGGACATCCAAATCTTTGGGGCGAAAACGGTAAGCGTTCGACGCTCAGCGGCAATGCAGACGGCGGCTACTTCTATCCCGTTGATTACGTGAATATGGTTCAACGCCAACAAACTTGGCATCTCCCCGATCCAGTGGATGCCACGCCTGTCGAGCGAGGTATAAGCGTCTACTTTACGAATCTTCGAGTTGGCGAGGTCGACTTTGCAATTCTGGAAGATCGAAAGTTTAAGACTGGTCCAGCAGGTAAGATACCGCAAATGGGTCCAAGACCAGACCATATTAACGATCCGAGTTACGACCCCAAGTCGATCGACGTACCGGGTCTTGAACTACTAGGCTCGCGACAGATGAAGTTCTTGCGTGACTGGACCAGCGATTGGACTGGAGCGGAAATCAAAGCTGTACTATCACAAACAGCATTCTGTGGCGCGGTTCATATGCATGGAGGCGAAGGCGATCGACTGTTGGCTGATCTGGATTGCAACGGCTGGCCGCAAAGTGGTCGGAACAAAGCTTTGGAAGAGCTGCGTCGAGCGTGGGCGATTCACCTCTGCGGCGACCAGCATCTGGGCGTTGTCGTCAAGCACGGTATCGATCAGTTCGGCGATGGTCCGTTTGGCTTCACAAGTCCTGCGCTGGTAAACACTATCTACGGCCGCTGGTGGCATCCCGAAGATGAAAAGCCTGGACCGAACCCAGTAGCAAACTCTCCGCTGCCATGGACAGGAGACTTCAAAGACGGATTAGGAAATCGCATTTCGATGTTGGCTTACGCCAATCCTCCCAACATCAAGAATGAACGGCAGCGAGCGGACGGATACGGAGTTGTTCGATTCAACAAGCGCTCGGGTCAAATCACGCTCGAGTGCTGGCCGCGATTCAGCGATGCAAAGAAGGGCGATGCCGAGCAGTTCGCGGGCTGGCCGATCACCGTTCCAGTCTCAGGCAATGATGGCCGGAAGATAGCTGGCTGGCTTCCCGAATTGGTTTTCCCGGAAGGAGCTAGACCAGTCGTTCAAGTCACCAACGATGACACCGGTGAAGTACTGTATACCGTGCGAGCCCTCACCAATCGCTTTCAGCCCCGTATCTACAGCGCAGCCAAACATTCCGTTCGCATCGGCAAAGACTCGCCAAAGCAACTTGTGTTGTCAGCCTCGCAACCCACCGAGAAAGAGCGAGCGGGATCCGTGAAAGTCAGCTTGGAGAATTAGCTAGTCTCAGTTCTCAACCGATTTTATGGGCTGCCAGAAACCATGCATGGCCATATAGCCTTCACCTACATTGGTAATCTGGCTCAACTCACTACCGTCGACGCGGCAGCGATGCAATTGCATTCTCCCGCTTCGATCCGAGCCGAACAGTAGCCATTGTCCATCGGGTGAAATCGCTGGATGGTAGTGACGGACGTTTGGGGACGAGCGCGTCAACTGGCTAATTGTTCCGTCGAGATTAGCTCGCATCAATTCGACCGCCTGACCAACTTTAGCTGTGTAGAAAATCGATTTACCGTCATGAGCCCAAACTGGGATGTCGCTACTCTCGCTGTGGAAATCTGGGTGCTTCAACTTCTCAACCACACCTCTGTAACCACCTCGATCAGCAAGTTTAACCAGTTGCGTTCCATCGGCACGAACCACGTGTGGATGACAGTCGTAGTGTTGTCCCGAAACAAACATTAGCCATTCGCTATCAGGCGACCAAGCAGGAGCAAAGTTAAACGAATTCCCCGTATCAATCTTTCGCTTGTCAGTACCATCAACATTGGCAACATAGATTTGATAATCTTCGTGATAAGCGATCCTCTGGCCGTTGGAGGATACGCTGTAGCCGTAAGTAAATCCCGTGCCATTGCTCGACACATCGCGCTTGTGGGTGCCGTCAAAGTCCATTACAAAAGGCTTAGAAATCCCGTTGATCAGAGGCGTGAAGCCAAACCCGCGAGCGTTGGGTAAAAAGAATAAGCCTGTGTTGTAGATGCTAACTCGATCGACCTTGGTTAAGTTGATTAACTTTTTAGAGGATAGGTCGACTAGGCACATGTCTGCCAACCAACCTTCAGTCATGCGGAAAGTCTTGTGATCGCGTTCCCAAGCTGCATTCTCGGGGCTTTCCCAAAAGCTACCAACAATCGCTTGTTTTCCATCTGGTGACCAACCTGCAAACTGCGTCCAACTATGAGCTCGGTCAATCAGTTCGACGGCAAGCTCAGTTCGCTCACTTCCATCACTCCTAACGATACAAGCTCGATTGGTTTGCCAATTGTAGAATTGACCATTCGGCAGATCATTGCGGCCTTCGGTGTAGCCAATCCAGCTCTTGGGAGGTTCAGCACTGTGAAGCGACTGAAATTGACTAGCAACGCAAAGATAGATGGCGAGCAAAACAAGTTGAAAGCACAAGTAGACAGGACGTGAAACTTGCCGTGGCGTTACCAGCGAAGAGCTCGAGACCATCTCAGTTTTCCTTCAGCAACAAAAAAACGCGTCCCAAGCAGAAGAGCTTTGGACGCGTGATTAACTGGCAGCGGTGGTTTTGATACTCAAAACTTCCGCTGTGGAAGTTGAACTAGAGCACTAACGCTTAGCTCCTAAATGCAGCCTTCACGTCAGCATTGACCAACACAATGATTGACCAGATTCCTATCGGTATCCCAAGTATACAACAACCCGAAGTGCAGGGTATGCAAGCCAGAACAGAGAACACCATCGCAGAAGTGTGTCCCTGGAATTTCTTCATTTTGTTAGCTGCCAGGATCGTGAAAATGCTCACGGCAAGTACCGCTGAATTGGTCACCGCACCAACTGGACCGCTAAACAGGTTACTGACGGTCGCCATGATCTTCACAAATTCAGCTTGCTCGGCCGGTACCTGCCCCTGCATCTGTTCGAACTGCTTCTGTTGGTCATTTGTAAACGGATTCGCACCGAAGATTGTGAGTACGCATAGCACAACGTTCACAAAGGCCATGAAGGCACTTATCACGCCGTATACGACCAACCCGGTTGCCGGGCCGCTGACCTTGCTCTCTAGCGCTGGGTTTGGCATTCCTCCACCAGAGTTCTCTGGTGTTTGAAAGCTAGATGGAGATTGGTAGGGATTGTTGCTCATCGTTCTTCTCTATATGTCCTTGGTAAAAGAAGTAGGGTTGGAGGAGGCATTGTAGCAAACTTGAAACACCTTTTTGCAGTCTATCCCCAAATCGCAGATCTAGGCAGAGATTTTTTCTCAGTAAGCATGGCGAACTGCCAGGGAGAGCACGAGTTCCGAACTCTCACAAGCGCACAAGCCAGCCGCAGCGCAATACCATTTCGCGTGAGAGTCGCTTGGCGAGTCCCGCGAGCCAAAGCCGTGAGGGCAAAAATGAGCCCGTCGAAGTGAATCGCTCAGGATCAACTTTGAATCCAACGCTGAACTGAACGAACTCTACAATTCAATCTTAATAGCCTAAACCATAGGCAAAAGAACTTGGGCAGGAGAATGAACGCTCCGTCCTCCTTCACGATCTACGCGCCTTCGCGTGAGCCCCGTTTTTTTCACGCGTCTGTTCTTCTTGCGAACTTCAAGTTTCTTACCCACATTTTCTTACCAACTTCCCACATTCTTATGCCCTCATTCTTTTGCCTTTTCTTTTCCGCTCTGGAATTCGTCGTCGATTGTCTTACTCCAACTTTTCAGCAACTTTGATTTGGATTGAAGCGGTTCTGCTGTCGATACTGCCAAAAACTATCTTTAGTTCTGCCAAGCTAGCATTACTGCCTCGCTCCTATAGCTGCTGCTGAAAATATGAACCATCCAGTACGACTTTGCTTAGTTCTGCATAACCACCAGCCCGTCGGCAATTTCAATGGAGTCATCGAGCAGGCATTCAATGAAAGCTATTTGCCGTTCTTGGAAGTCTTAGAAGACTATCCAGCAATCAAGGTGACGCTGCATACCTCGGGACCGTTGTTACAGTGGATGATTCAAAATCAAAGCAGCTATGTTCGCCGAGTGGCAAGCTTAGTAGCCGCAGGACGAATCGAGGTTCTTGGCGGTCCGATCTACGAATCGATTCTCACGATGCTGCCTAGTCGCGATCGAATCGGGCAGATTCATGCCTATACCGACTTGTTGCAAGATACGTTTGGAACGGAAGTTGCCGGGATGTGGGTGCCCGAGCGAGTTTGGGAAAGCAGCCTGACAACAGACATCGTTCGCGCTGGGATTCGCTACACGCTTTTGGACGACTACCATTTTCTCGCGGCTGGCTGGGCGTCGAATAGCTTAGCAGGCAGTTTCATTACTGAAGATGATGGCAATGTTCTTCGCGTATTCTCCGGTTGTGAACGATTGCGATACTTGATTCCATTTGCAGACGTGAATGAGACCATAGAGTTCGCGAGACAGACTGCTTTGTCGCAACCCGACGCAGTCCTGGTTTGCGGCGACGACGGCGAGAAGTTCGGAACATGGCCGGATACACATCATCATGTTTATCATCAGGGATGGTTGCGTCGATTCTTCGACGCGTTGACCGCTAACCAAGACTGGCTGCAAACATGTACGTTAGCTGAAGCTGCCAACCAAGTGCCACCGCGCGGCAAAGTCTACCTACCAGACTGTAGCTATCGCGAGATGACCGAGTGGGCCTTGCCCGCGAAGCAACAAGTCGCTCATCACAGCGTGGTCAGCGAGTTCCATGATCATCCGCACTGGCAACGACTTCAGCAATTTGTCCGCGCTGGTAACTGGCGGAACTTCAAATCGCGTTACACTGAAGCCAACGAAATGTACTCGCGGATGATGCAAGTCAGCCGCAAGTTGGACGACGCAGGCCGATGCTGTGGCGACGTAGACCTGCTGAGCAAGATTGAGGATCACCTCTATCGCGGTCAATGCAACTGTGCCTATTGGCATGGAGCGTTCGGAGGCATCTACTTGCCTCATCTACGCAACGCCATTTACAGCGAACTCATTGCGGCTGACAACAAACTGGACTACCTGGAACACGGTCACGGACATTGGGTCGAAGCGACGAGCGACGACTACAACTTTGACCTCAAGACAGAAGTCCGTTTGGCCAACGATCAACTGGTGCTCTACGCTGCACCAGCAGACGGCGGAATGATCTACGAATTGGATGTCCGAGCCGCGCGACACAATCTGTTGGCGACGATGCAACGCAGATTCGAAGCTTATCACGAAAAGATCGCTGGGCACGGATCGCACACCGATGGACAATTGGGCAAGGCCGAGAGTATTCACGATCGTATCGTCTTCAAGCAACAGGGACTCGATCAACGTTTGCAGTACGACACCTATCCGCGCAAGAGCTTCTTGGATCACTTCTACGACAACGATGTGAGTCTGAACGCGATCACCACCGGCGAAGCGATGGAACGAGGCGACTTTGTGGCGGCGCCGTTCGAAGCGCGATTGCGACGAGCCGCTAATAAAGTCCAATTGCAGATGAGCCGCGATGGTAATGCCTGGGGAGTTCCCTTCCGAATTACGAAAGCTCTCACGATTCAGGCCGGCAGCTCGACGATCGAAGTCGCGTACTTGATTGAGGGGCTACCTCAAGATCGTACATTCCATCTGGGGCTCGAGTGGAACTTTGCTGGACTGCCAGCGGGTGCAGATGATCGCTTCTACTACAACTCCAGCGGCCAACGACTTGGGCAGCTTGGTTCAAGCTTAGACCTTCACGATCAGGACCAGATTGGCCTGATCGATTGCTGGTTGGGAGTCGACATCAACCTTCACTTTGACCGTCCAACGTCCTTGTGGAGCTTCCCGATTGAAACTGTCAGCCAAAGCGAAGCCGGTTTTGAACTGGTGCATCAGTCGGTCTCGGTACAGCCGCATTGGTGGATCTCGGGCGATCGCGAAGGCAAATGGTCGATGCAAATGCAGATCCAAATTGCAAAGCGACATCAGCCTCAGGCGGTTACGCACAACATTATTCAGGCTGCAATGGGGAACTTTAGCCACTTAGTGCATTAGCAGCATTGAATTACCTAGTCCGAACAACTGGTTCAACTGAGTACGAAAAGAAGGAATTCTGGCGAATCCCACTACGTTGTACTCGCTAGAAACGAAACGGCTTAAACCGAAAAACTCTGGAATTGCTTACGTTTTTCTCTATCGCGAATC
>CAUJKA010000019.1 GCA_963204965.1 Planctomycetota bacterium
TTGCCCGCTTGTAGTAGTATCAAACTTGGAGAAAGTTGGTACGAAACAATCCCGGCTGTTCGAAAGTAATTCGATTTTGTCGCGATGATGCGTTCCGCGGTGAGCTCGGCCATGGGAAGCAATGGAACTTCGAAAGCACCACCCTTCTCAACGGGCTGGAAGTTATCCGTAGCGCTGAGCCACATCTGAAAACCCGACCATCGTCCCGATTCGTCAAATCTTGCGCCCACGACGCCGCGCAGGCGTAGTTTCTGGCCGAGCAGCTTGCGCAACTCTTTCTCATCAATCCTTGAGTTATGGATCAGGCCTCGAAATCGCCCCGCCGACTCACTTCGCATTTCTAGTGTGGTTTGATGATTATCGTGGTCGATTCCGATGAGCTGCCCTTCGATCTCGACGCTTTGGCTATCTTCATTGCCTGCTTGAAGCCATTCGAAGCTAGTCGGTTTGGCCGGTGGGAGGCTGAGAGCGTTGTTCGAAGCCTCATAGCTGGAGTCTGTCGGCACGCGAGTTTCGCTGAGTCTTCCACGGAGCCGAATTCGATCTCCACGTTGTAGAGCAAGATTGCGAGGGGCTCCTGCGTAGGCACCATGAATGCCATCATGAATAAAGAGGATAGCCCAATCAGGTTCATAGCAGGTGACAATGCACTCGATGTCAACCTGCATTCCGGAATTCAGCTCGTTCGGGCTGACTTGATGAATTCTCTCCACGCTGCGAACGACGGAATCGTCTTGCTGCTGAGTCGCTTCTGGTTGCGGAGCGATCTCCGGCTGCGGAGCGATCTCTGGTTGCTGCGAGATCTCCGATTGCTGAGCAACTTCGGCTTGAAAAGCGGTTAGCGGCTTAACCAACACAAGAGTGAACAAGACGACTGCCAGCAAGATTCCAGGCAATTTCACGATTGTCGCGACAGGATGATGTGGAAAGAGGCGATGCTCACATGCGGCTAAGGGGGATTGAGAGCAAGAGCGAGCACGCATACAGAAACCCAAAATCTCTAACAGATCGGAGCTGCGACAAGGCTGCCGAGTGTATCAAAATGGGCTACGAATCCGGATACTAATCCACTTATGCCCTCGGCTAAATCCGAACTATTTTTTCCATAACCGCTAACGCGGAGGGTTCGAGTAGCCGTGAGGGGATGGAAAATCAGTGGGCAGCGGCTGAGCCTGTCCACGGTCTGGCCGGGATCGACAACCACTTAGCTCAACGACAGTTGAAATCGGACGAAGCAGAGGATTTCAGCCCGAGAAACGCCGTCGAATTCACCGGGACGGTTCGACCGGTCATCCAAAAGACAGGGACTGGGCAGTTTTTGACAGCAAAAGGTTGGCTCCAGAGAGGTTTTTTTGGCGAGATTTAACGCGCCAATTAAAAATCCTCAGTTGAGAATCATTTTTTGCCGTTGACGACTTTCACGACGCCTCTTAGACTTTGCCCTTCCTCGACCACAGGTGGCTCAGCTCTGAGCTGCATTCTTCTGGGTCTGGGTTGTCGTTCAATGTCTTATAAGAGGTAAGTAGCTGTGTCGTCAGGTTCGCACGAAGTCATTCGAATCCGAATGGAAGCATACGATCATACAGTGCTCGATCAAAGCGCACAGGAGATCGTAGATACTGCGAAGCGCACACACTCGGAGGTCCACGGACCAATTCCGTTGCCTACTCGCATTGAGCGATACACTGTGTTGTCGGGCCCTCACATTGACAAGAAGGCTCGTCAGCAGTTCGAGATTAGAACCCATAAGCGGCTAATCGACATTCGTCAGGCAACTGCGAAGACGATTGAGGCTCTGAATAAGTTGAGCTTGCCTGCTGGGGTTGATATCAAAATTAAGGCAACTGCTCGATAATCGAGAGTTGGCGTCAGGTTCTGGATTCGCTCCGCTTGTTAGTGGTGGTGTTCTGGGCGAGCGTCGGCTAGTGATGTGCGGTTCTTTTAACGAGTTTAAAATTATATGTTTCGGAAGTTGGTTGGGTAGTTTGAGCCGCAGGTTCATGGCCCCAATCAGCAAGCGTTCAGCGGGAAATTAGCGATGGCAAAAGGTATTCTCGGCCGGAAGGTCGGTACAACGCAGATTTTCCAGGAAGACGGCACTGCCGTTCCTGTGACAGTACTAGAAGTTGGCCCATGCCATGTTCTACAGGTTCGCACCGTTGAGCGTGATGGTTATGAGGCTGTACAGCTAGGCTTTCTTGATAAGCCTCGTCGTCTGTGCAGCAAGTCCGAGCGTGGTCACGTGGCTTCGATCGGCAGCAAGCGATCTTCAAAGTCTTCTTCAGCCGGTGTCGCGGCTCCTGCTAAGGCCAATTGTGAGCCTAAGCGATTCATTCGCGAGTTGCGTGGTCCTTCCGAAGGACAAGTTGGCGAACAAGTCACCGCAACTGTTCTGGAAGGCGTCAAGGCAGTTGATGTTACTGGAATTTCTCGCGGTCGCGGTTTCTCCGGGGTTATGAAGCGTCATAATTTCAAAGGTCAGCGAGCAACGCACGGCGTTAAGAAGTGTCACCGACATGCTGGTGGTACAAGTATGAATACCTATCCAGGTCGTACGTTCAAGGGCAAGAAGATGGCTGGTCGCTACGGCGGCACAACAACCACTTCTCGCAATCTAGAAGTGGTTAAGATCGACGCAGAGAACAATCTGTTGTTGGTTTATGGTGCAGTACCTGGTCCTCGCGGCGGCTATGTTGTAGTTCGCGAGACAAACAAGGTCGGTTAAGAAACAATCGTTCAGCCTGAACAGGGTGGAATAGCAAGATGGTTACATTGCCAGTTTATGATCAAAAAGGCGCTGAGGTCGGCAAGATCGATGTGGATCCTGCTGCCATTGCCCCAAAGATCAGCAAGCAGTTGCTGCACGATGCGATCGTGATGTATTTGGCTAATAAGCGACAAGGTACCAAGCGTACCAAGGGTCGTGGTGAAGTGGCCGGTTCGACTCGCAAGCTGTACCGACAAAAGGGTACAGGTAATGCGCGGGTTGGTAGCCGTCGAGCTCCTCAGCGACGCGGTGGTGGTCACGCAATGCAGTTGCGACCACGATCGTTTTACTATCGCATGCCGAAGAAGGCGATCCGCGCTGCAACTCGCATGGCGATTGCAAGTAAGATTCAAGACGGTGAAGTAGTGGTGATCGACAAGTTGGAGATGGGTGCACCCAAGACCAAGGAATTCGTGGCAACACTGAAGGCTTTGGGACTGAGTGAAACCACGACCATTGTTGCGACCGCTGAGTACGACAAGAACGTTTACATGAGTGCTCGCAATATTCCCGGTGTGGGAGTGACACGAGTTGCTGACCTGAACGCTCTGTGCATCCTTCAGCCTCGCCGTATGTTGGTCACCAAGGCGGCCCTTGAGCTGATTAAGTCTTCCGCAAATTCAACGTCGGCCGCTTAAGCGGTTAGGAGTGAATCATGAGCAGTTCGCAAGACAAACCAAAAATCGAGCTTCAGTCGCACCAGGTCATTATTCGACCGCTGGTGACTGAAAAGGGAATGCACAAAGCTACCCGTCACAATCACTATGCTTTCGAGATTCATCCCTTGGCCTCCAAGACGGATGTGCGAAAGGCTATTGAAGAGTTGTTCAATGTCAAAGTTGACAAGGTAATGACTCAGAATCGCAAAGGTAAGACTCGACGTTATCGACATCGAGCTGGTGAGACTAGTAACTGGAAGAAGGCGATCGTTAAGCTGAACGCCGAACATCGCATTGACTTCTTCTAAGCCAAGCCACCGAGCAAAACAGGGACTGAATTATGGGAATTCGAGTTTACAAGCCAACAAGCGCCGGTCGGCGAAATGCTTCGGTGAGCGACTTTGCAGAGTTGACACCGGGTGCAAAGCCTGAGAAGTCTTTGTTGCTGCCCAAGAAGAAGAAGGGCGGCCGAAACTTCCAAGGCAAGATTACTTGCCGACACCGAGGTGGTGGACACAAGCAACAATATAGAATCATCGACTTCAAGCGAAACAAAGACGGTATCGCTGCGAAAGTTGATTCGATTCAGTACGATCCTAACCGATCGTGCCGCATCGCACTGTTGGTTTATGCCGACGGTTCGAAGAGCTATGTTGTTGCAGCCGAAGGTTTGAAGGCTGGAGATACAGTTTTCAATGGTCCAGATGCGCCAGCGAAAGTTGGAAATTGCCTGCCGTTGAAGAATATTCCCGCTGGTACAGAAGTGTTCTGCATTGAATTGCAGCCTGGTCGTGGTGGTGTGCTATGCCGAAGTGCTGGTACGCTGGCCGTGTTGATGGCTCGTGAAGCTGATTGGGCTCAGTTGCAAATGCCTAGCGGTGAGATTCGCCGTGTTCCTGGTGGTTGCCGAGCAACCATTGGCAAGGGCAGCAACGGCGACCACAGCGCGATCATCATCGGTAAAGCGGGACGTAATCGTTGGAAGGGTCGACGTCCAACGGTTCGGGGTACAGCGATGAACCCAATCGATCACCCGCACGGTGGTGGTGAAGGTCGAACCAAGGGCGGTCGCCATCCAGTGACTCCTCAAGGCAAGCCTACAAAGGGCGGTTCAACACGAGCTCGACGTAAGCCATCCAATTCGTCAATCATTCGTCGTCGACGTTCAGTACGTTACGGCCAATTGAAGTTGAAGTAAGACATCAGTAGTCGACAAAGCCAACATAGTAGAAGTTATAGCAGCAGCAGAAGTGAAATAGAGCTATGGGACGTTCAACCAAAAAGGGACCATTTGTTGACCCTCGCCTTTACGAAAAGTGGGGCAAGGCGCGAGATGCTGGCAAGAGTGGTGAGCCAATCACGACTTGGGCCCGTCGATGCACCATTGTGCCTGAATTTGTTGGTTGGACCTTCATGGTACACAACGGCAAGCAGCACATTCGCGTGTTCGTGACCGAAGACATGGTTGGACACAAGTTGGGTGAGTTTGCTCCGACGCGAACTTTCCGCGGTCACTCCAAGAGTGGCAAGAAGTAGTTGGCGGTTGCTAGTTGCTCAAGCAGCTTGAGCAGATTGAATCACAAAGGCATATAGCTGAATCAGGGTTATTGAAAATGTCGTTCCAAGCCACACACCGATACGCACGAATCAGTTCGCGGAAAGTACGTCCGCTGGCTGATCTGGTTCGCGGAAAGTTTGCTGACGAAGCATTGGATTTGCTGAAGTATCAGCCGCACCGTGGAGCCCGCATGCTTGAAAAGGTGTTGCGAAGCGCGGTCGGAAATGCTCAGGATCCTGATCAAAACAAGGGCGTTACACACAACCCAGAGAGTCTGGTTGTTGTTGACGCACGGATTGATGGCGGGCCGACTTTCAAACGAATTCGTCCACGAGCTCGTGGGATGGCTTTCGGAATTCTCCGACGTACAGCTCACATCACCGTGGTGCTCAAGACGTTGGATGAGTTGGCTGAAGGCGCGGCAGAGTAGTACAAGATACATTGGCAAGGCTTAGGTAGCTTTACAACAGAAGCGAGAATTTTATGGGACAAAAGGTCAATCCAGTTGGTTTTCGAACCGGCGTGGTCGTTGGCTGGAAGAGTCGCTGGTATGCTTCCAAGCGAGAATTCGCGGAGCTGCTAGTCGAAGATCACAAGATTCGGAATTTCGTTCGCAATCATCCTGACGCGAAGATTCGAACTCAGTATCGAAATGCAGGGATCGATCGTGTCGAAATCGAACGAACGCGTGACGAAGTTCGCGTGATGTTGTTTGTTGCTCGCCCCGGTCTGATCATTGGAAAAAAGGGACAAGACGTCGAGAAGCTGCAGGAAGAATTGCAGTCGTTGATTGGACGTCGAGTCAATTTGAAGATCGAAGAAATTGCTCGTCCTGAATTGCAAGCCCAGTTGGTTGCCGAGGATATTGCTCAGCAACTGATGAAGCGAGCTAACTTCCGACGAACTATGAAGCGAGCTTTGGAAACAACGATGGATGCGGGAGCTAAGGGCATTAAGGTCCAGCTTTCTGGTCGTCTCGGCGGAGCTGAAATGGCTCGATGCGAGAAGGCTAACGCTGGTTCGTTGCCTCTAAGCACGCTGCAAGCGAAGATTGATTACGGATTTGCTGAGGCCTCCACACCTCAGGGAAATCTTGGTGTTCAAGTGTGGGTAAATCAAGGTTCTTACGCGGGAGATTCGACCGATGGCGCTGATGCCCAAGCGGGTAATGCATCGAAAAAGTCAAAGAGGGCGCATAAAAGGTAATGCTACCCGCGGCAACAAAGTCGTTTTTGGCGACTTTGGTTTGCAAGCAACGATGGGTGGTTGGATCAAGGCCCGAACGATCGAAGCTGGTCGTATTGCTGCACAGCAGTATGTCCGTGGTGAAGGTCGGTTGTACATTCGCGTATTCCCAGATAAGCCGATATCGTCCAAGCCTTTGGAAACCCGGATGGGTAAAGGTAAGGGCGAGCCAGAACACTGGGTGTGCGTGGTTAGGCCTGGTACCGTACTTTATGAATTGGGTGGTGTTACGGAGCAGCAAGCTAAAATTTGCTTCGCCCGTTTGGCCGCCAAGATGCCAATCCCTGTGCGACTGGTTCGCCGTCGCCCTGCATAGTTGAGGATGTATTGCAATGAAGATTAGCGAACTACGCGAGATGAGTGACGAACAGCTTGAGCTGACAGCCAAAGACGCTGCCACTCAACTGTTTCACCTACGAGTTAAGTCGCAAACCGAAAAGGTCGAATCGACCTCGGAAAAGCGACGTAACCGACGAGTGATCGCTCGAGTCCGCACACTGCAGACTCAGCGAGCCAAGCAAAAGTAGATATAAGACAGTTTCACCTTATTTAACCAAGATACCATGTCAGCCACAGTAGTTGTAGGAATCGTTGCCGGCGATAAGTGTTCCAAGACACGTCGCGTTGAAATCGACCGTTTGGTCAAGCACCCCAAGTACGGCAAGATCATTCGCCGCCGTACGGTTTGCCACGTGCACGACGAAAACAACGAGTCGGCGATGGGTGATATGGTTGAGATCGTGGAATGCCGACCGCTGAGCCGACTGAAGCGTTGGAAGCTGGTCCGAGTTGTTGAAAAGAATAAGGAAGTCGACGTGAGTGCATTGCGAGCGCGACGCACAAGTGCGACAGAAGAGAGTGCTACGATCGAGAAATTGGCCGGTAGCGAATAGGTTTGCTGTTCCTGGTCAGTTGGGTATCGAGTTACAACTTTTTATTGATTGATTGAGAAATGATTCAGCAAGAAACACGACTAGCCGTTGCCGACAACAGTGGCGCGAAAGAGGTAATGTGCATCAAGGTACTTGGTGGCACACGTCGACGTTACGCTGGGTTGGGCGATGTGATCATCTGCTCGGTTAAGTCCGTTACCGCTGGCAGTGAAGTGAAGAAGAAGGCCGTGGTTCGAGCTGTAGTGGTTCGCTGCAAGCAACCAACTCGCCGAACTGATGGTAGCTACATTCGCTTCGACGCCAACGCAGTAGTGTTGATCGACAAAGACGCCAATCCTCGCGGTACTCGTATTTTCGGTGCAGTGGCTCGCGAGTTGCGAGATCGCAAGTTTATGAAGATCGTTAGCTTGGCTAGCGAAGTCGTCTAGGTCGGTTTCACGTTTAAGAGTGCAGTCAAGAAGGTTACAGAGCTAGGTGCAATTATGCTGATCCGTGAAAACGATGAGGTTGTAGTAATTCGAGGTGTGGACAAGGGCAAGCGTGGTAAGGTCTTGAAGATCGATCGCGTTGATGGCAAGCTGATTGTCGAAGGCATCAACAAGGTGCTTAAGCACGTTCGACGCAGCCAAAAGAACCCACAGGGCGGCCGTTTGAGCAAAGAGATGCCAATCGACGCCAGTAACGTAATGTTCGTGGACCCCAAGACTGGTCAACGTACCCGCCTTGGAGTTCGATTCCTGGCTGACGGAAGCAAGGAACGATTTGCAAAGAAGAGTGGCGTTTCGCTTGGTGCAATTGCCCCCGCGAAAGCTACCTACGCGAAAAAGGCGTAGTTCGGTTGAATTGGTTTGATTGATTCCTGAATACAAAAACTGTTGAGATAGGACGCCGAAAAGATGGCTCCCCGTTTGCAAGAGAGATACGAGACTGAGATTCGTAAGCAGTTGGCTGAAGAACTCGGCATCAAGAACCCCAATGCGATTCCACGTATTTC
Organism: Planctomycetota bacterium; assembly: GCA_963204965.1. Classification (GTDB taxonomy): domain Bacteria; phylum Planctomycetota; class Planctomycetia; order Pirellulales; family Pirellulaceae; genus Aureliella. Next base: position 8,117 of record CAUJKA010000019.1, read on the forward strand.
CAAGATCGTGATCAACATGGGTGTTGGGTCGGCGGTAGCTGACAAGAAGAATTTGGATATGGCTTACGACGCGATGACTGACATTGCTGGACAAAAGCCTGTGATTACCAAGGCTCGTAAGTCTGTCGCGGGATTCAAGCTTCGCGAAGGCGTGGGCATTGGTTGCAAGGTCACCCTACGACGTCAACGCATGTACGAATTCCTCGACCGCTTGGTAAACATCGTATTGCCTCGAGTTCGCGACTTCCGCGGCGTTAGCCGAACCGCCTTTGACGGCAACGGAAACTACGCTTTGAGCTTGACCGAGCAGATGGTGTTCCCCGAGTTGAACCCAGACAAGTACACCAAGCCTCAAGGTATGAACATCACCATCACAACCACGGCCGTAACAGACGAACACGGCTTGGCGTTGTTGACGGCGTTTGGAATGCCATTTAAGGCTCCCAAGGAAAAGAGCAAGTCCGCCTAGTTGGGTCGCAGATCCACTTGGTTGGAAGAATGGAGCTGCGGCGCGGTGCCGAGCCCCGAAAATTACGAATGAGTTTTTGGTTCCATAACTAACGCGAAACTTACCCGTGGCAAGCAAAAGCAAAATAGCAAAAGCCAACCGAACACCGAAGTTTTCGGTACGAAGAGAAAATCGATGCAAGCTGTGTGGACGTCCTCGGGCGGTTTACCGCAAGTTTGGAATCTGTCGAATCTGTTTTCGAAAGTTGGCTGATCAGGGTTTGATCCCAGGTGTTCGAAAAGCAAGTTGGTAATTGTAGATAGGCTTCGTGTTGTGAAGCCTGACTGTTAGAAGAAACAATATTGGAGAGCTAGGCCCGCAACCTAATCTCCTTGGTGCCCAGTGGCAAATGAAAGTTTTGTAGAGGGATACAGACCGCGATGATGACTGACCCTATCGCTGACATGCTTACACGAATTCGCAATGCTGTCCGTGTGGAACGACCACATGTTGACATCCCGACGTCTCGCGTCAAGCTTGGACTAGCTGAAGTACTGAAGCGTGAAGGCTATATTTGGGACTACCAAGAGATCGAAGGCACGCCAGTTAAACAACTGCGTATTGAGCTCAAGTACGGTCCCAATGGCGAACGCGTGATCCAGTCGATTAAGCGAGTCAGCAAGCCAGGTCGACGCGTGTACAGCAAGTGCACCGATCTACGTCCTGTCTTGAACGGCTTGGGAATCTCGATTCTCAGCACTAGCAAGGGCTTGGTTAGCGATCGTGAAGCGCGTCAACAAAAGTTGGGCGGCGAGGTTCTGTGCGAAATCTGCTAGGCGACCTTTGTCTCCAGAGGCAGTAGCAAACTAGACGGATGGAATTGGTATTTCAAAGAGATTGATCGGTTGAATCATGTCGCGTATCGGTAAAAAGCCTGTTGCAATCGCTGAAGGCGTGAACGTCAGCGTCGCAGACAATGTGGTTTCGGTTGTAGGACCGATGGGCACGTTAACGTTTGCTCACCGTTCGGAAGTCAATGTAGTTGTTGAGAATGGGGAAGTTGTGGTTTCCAGTGATACCACCAACAGAACCGCCCGAGAACTTCATGGTACAACTCGTGCAACAATCGCCAATATGATTATTGGCGTGAAGACCGGCTACGAAAAGCGGCTGGAAGTTGTCGGCGTTGGATACCTTTGTGCGATTTCTGGCAAGCAGCTACAACTGCGTGTCGGTTTCGCTAATGAGTTGAAGAAGGAAATTCCAGCTGGCTTGACCGTGACTTGTCCGGATCAAACACACGTGGTCGTTAAAGGTTGTGACAAGCAAAAGGTCGGCCAATTCGCCGCCGAAGTTCGTTCCTTGCGGAAGCCAGAGCCTTACAAGGGCAAGGGTATTCGATATCAAGGCGAACAAGTGAAGATCAAAGCTGGTAAGTCGGCTACGTAATAATTGGTTGACGCACACAGCAGCATAGACATAATTTGTTTTTGGCAGGGTAGAAGTCGTGAAACTCAAAAAGATCATTAACAAGCAGCGTGAACGCCGTCAATTTCGCGTCCGCAAGAAGATTCGCGGTACTGCGGCTTGCCCACGCTTGTGCGTGGACCGAACTTTGAAGCACTTTTCGGTACAAGTGATTGATGATGAGTCTGGCCGAACGCTGTTTTCGGCTTCGACTAAGGCAAAAGATTTTGGCAAGTACGGTGGCAACTGCGAAGCGGCTGCTGCGATTGGCAAGTTGATTGGCGAAAAGGCCAAGGCGGCCGGTGTCAGCCAAGCTTGCTTGGACCGCGGCAGTTCTAAGTATCACGGGCGTGTTGCAGCATTCGCTGACGCTGCTCGTGAAGCTGGATTGCAAATTTAGAGAACAACTTTAGTACAAGTTCTAAGTGATCGGGAGAACCGAAAAACGTGGCTAACATTATTGAACCCAGTGGTGATGGCTCTATCGAGCGCGTGCTGAAAATCAAGCGTTGCGCGGCGGTAGTTAAAGGCGGTCGTCGCTTCAGCTTTGCAGCTCTGGTCGTCGTCGGAGACGGTCGCGGCAAGGTTGGCTTCGGATACGGCAAGGCCAATGAAGTGCCACCAAGCGTTCAAAAGGCGCAGAAGCAAGCTAACCGTGAAATGATCCAGATCCCGATCGTTGATGGAACAATCCCTCACCGCGTGATCGGAACTTACGGTGCGGCTAAGGTCATTCTGCTTCCAGCTAGCCCCGGTACTGGTATCATCGCTGGTCCTGCTGTGCGTGCTGTTTGTGAAGCTGCCGGTATCAAAGACATTTTGACGAAGAGCTTCCGCTCGAATAATCCATCCGTTTTGGTAAAAGCCACTTTTAAGGCGCTGCAGCAATTGCGCACTCGACAAGATATCGAGCTGTTGCGTGGAGTGAGTCTGTAATGAGAATTGATCAAGTTAACGAAGGTATTACCAAGCACCGCAAGAAGCTCCGCGTAGGTCGTGGAAAAGGCGCGGGTCAAGGTAAGTTGTGCGGTCGTGGTCAAGACGGTCACAAGTCGCGTAGTGGATACTCTCGCCACCCAGGTATGGTTGGTGAAGATCTGCCAATGATGCGCCGGGTTCCTAAGCGCGGTTTCATCAACAGCTATGCTGATGATGTTGTAGCGGTGAACGTTGGCGATTTGGCTCAGATTTACGCTGCGGGTGAAGAAGTCACTCCAGACTCCTTGGAAGCCAAGGGCATCGTCAAGAAGCGTTTCGATCAGATCAAAATCCTTGGCGATGGTGAAATCGACAAGGCTTTGAAGATTTCAGCTCACGCGTTCAGCGCTCAGGCTGAAGAAAAGATCAAGGCGGCTGGCGGAACGGTTATCAAGCTGAAGGTTCGACGCACTCCTAAGGAGCGCGTGGCTCAGTTGCGTCAAGCAAAGGCCAAGAACTAAGTTTCCGTCGATCCGTAAAGGTCGGCGACTCTTGGCCAACCATTTGATAACGGCTAGTCTCGGAGAGCCTGGCCGTCGGTAAGGGTCGTAGCTACTAGGAAAGAGAACCATGTGGGATAAGCTGAAGACCGTTTTCTCGATTCCAGAGTTGCGGCAAAAGATTCTGCTAA
>CAUJKA010000020.1 GCA_963204965.1 Planctomycetota bacterium
CGCGACAGTCTACAACTTATATGGGCAATTGTGTTGGCCAACGTGGTGGCTGCGGTAACTTGGAGAGGTGAGCTAGCCAGTCGCCACTATCTGCTCGCCCTGCATGCTAACTTTGCCATATGCGTGATCGGAGCTTTTGTACTGCAAGATCATCTGGCTCATCGATTAAGAGCAATTCTTGGAGCGATTATCTTGCCGATCGTATTAGCGGCTTCAGCTCTTGCCGTCATTGATAGTGAATCACGGATGTTAGTTGTGTCAGCATCACTTGCGACTGGACTGTTTGCCATTGGGATCACCCTGCTATACAGACTGAGTACGTGGAGACTAAGCTGCGCGATGCTGACATGTCTGGCGTGCTTGCTATTGTTGGGCCGACTGTTTTACCAATTCGAGTATATCCACGGAGACCAAGCTCGTTGGTCTTTGCTCGCCGGCACTCTCTGCTTCTTGTGCGGAGCCATCGTCAGCGCTACCAAGGCAGGCTTGGGTCGAGGAATCATCCTTCGCGTCAGGGAAGAACTGAGCCGTGCCGCAGCCGAACTTACGGGCTGATCTCGACCAGCTCTTCATGTTTAGTCGCAGTGCCGTAGATTCTGCTGGATTGGCGGCGGGATGATTCGCGTTACAATGGTTCGCAGGCAATGGAGTTGTTGACACTTTCGAGCTGCGAATACAAATGTCCAATCAAAGTGTATTTGCTCTCTCACCGGAGAGCTGTGCAATCGTCGGGAGCAGTCCTGCTACTTTGCAGTTGCTGGACGACTGCGCACGCTTTGCCAAATCTCAGGCTCCCATTCTCTTAGTGGGTCCTTCGGGGAGTGAGTTTGAGAAGATCGCAGCGTATCTTCATTACCTTGGCGGTCGAGCTGATCAGCCATTTATCCGTCAGCGATGCATGAACTGGCAAGACTTGGCAGACCCACTTCGACTAGTCGGGTCAGGCACGTTGTTTGTCGAGGGCGTGCAGCACGCTTCGCTGCCGGTTCAACTTAGATTGCTTAGTGAGCTGGACGAAGCCCGGTGGTATTGTCGGCAGTCTGATGGAGCGGTTCCGTTGCCGCCGCGCGTCATCGCATCGACGACCGAAGATTTATCGCAACTAGTCAATGCTGGTCTGTTCCTAGACGATCTTTATTGGCAACTTTGTTCGCTGACATTGTCTGTTCCCTCGTTACGACAGCGCGCGGAAGACATTCCCGCGATCGCGCAAAGTATGCTCGATCAACTTGAAGTCGCGGCCGCCGATCGCCGCCGATTGAGCATTCCAAAAGAAGCCGTGGAGCAATTGCAACGATACGATTGGCCAGGCAATTATCGACAACTGCAAAGTGTGATGCAGCGAGCGGTGGTGTTGGCTCGTGATGAAACGCTGCAAGTGGAACTACCGCAACCAGTTGCGCACGCAGGATTGCAAACTAGCGCAGCTTTGGGGCAGACTGAAATAGCTTCCTGGTGTTCGACGAATGACTCTTCATCGAGCGACTCACCTTCGACGAACGGAGTTCCCAACAACGCCGTAGGCAGTACGAAATCGGGACCAGCCTCCAAGCCGATGGACTTCGCTGAACTAGTTCAGGCTGTAGTCGAAAAGGGAATCATTGAAGCCGATCGAGCTCACCGAGAGCCACACAGCTTTGTAGTAGATCGCGTCGAGAAAGCCTTGATCGTAGCGATACTTGCCGAGTGTGATGCGGTGCAGACCAAAGCCGCTGTGCGACTGGGAATCAATCGCAACACTCTTCACAAGAAGATCAAAGACTACGGGCTAGAATAAAATCAGGCTCTCGCTGCTCTGACTGTCGCGAATAGGTCATAGCAAGCTCCACGTTTTGACGGCAATGAAGCGAGTTGAGGTCGGCGGGATCGCTTTGATCGCCGCCTTACTGTTATTCGCCGTACAAGGCTGTGTCCCCTGCATTGCCATGCATTGCTTCGCACTTCAACGCTTTGGACACTCCACGCCGAAAGCAGCGGACGGCACACGGAGTGTGCCCGCCACTCTCAGCAGGACTTAAAGCTAGCATTCTAAGCTTGAAGATATTTCTAGAAATTTTGGAAATTGCGCGTAAGGATTTTCAATCTCAAACGACTAATAGTCTGCACAGAAATTTCGAGGAAGGGCTTCGGGGGAGGCCTTCCTGACAGCTAGCCGTTCTCGGGTCCGCCGAAAACCCTAGGGCGGCTAGTTTTTGAGATTTTTTCGTATTTAGGCAAACTGCGACCAAAGGTGTCCGGGGGGAGGCGATACTCCAAATACAGCAAACACAAAGTTGTTCAGATATGTCTCGCAAATACAGTCTCTCTAGAGGGGGTGGTTCGTTGTGAGACCCGGTTTAATTCGCTAGGATCATCCTTAGAAAAGTTGATCCTAAAGAGATTGGCGGAAGCTGATTGGAATGACGTCGGTTGGTTTGACAGATATCCGTCGGCTGCGTTTGCTGTAACTAGATAGTTCTCCATTGGAGTCACCAGCAAACCTTGCCTTTGAATTTAGGAGTACCAAGTAATGGCCACAGCAGCGAGTAAAAACATGGCGAAGAAGAAACCAGTAGCGAACACAAAGAAGACCGCCTCCAGTGGCTCAGGTGTTGCAGGCATGGAAGCGATCTACAAGCGCGAGCCAGGCCTGAAGACAACTCTTGAGCAGATTGAAAAGCAGTTTGGTGAAGGCTCGATCATGCCTTTGGGCGGCGAGCAAATACTGAAGATCAATGGGATTCCAACCGGCAGTTTGTCACTAGACATCGCCTTGGGTGGTGTAGGTGTTCCCCGCGGTCGAATTATCGAAGTCTTCGGTCCTGAGTCCAGCGGTAAGACGACGCTTGCCCTTCACATCTGCGCCGAAGCTCAAAAGGCTGGCGGTATCGCAGCGATCATTGACGCCGAACATGCGTTTGATCCCAGTTGGGCCAAGAAGCTTGGCGTTGAATTAGATACGTTGCTGGTTTCTCAGCCCGGCTGCGGTGAAGAAGCGATGCAGATCTGCGAACACCTCGTAAAGAGTAACGCAGTGGATGTTATCGTGATTGACTCGGTCGCTGCCCTGGTGCCACGACAAGAACTTGAAGGCGAGATGGGCCAGTCGCACGTGGGCTTGCAAGCTCGTTTGATGAGCCAAGCGATGCGAAAGCTCACCGGCGTAATTGCTCGAAGCAAGACGGTTGTCATCTTTATCAACCAGATTCGTGAGAAGATTGGTGTGATGTTCGGCAGTCCCGAAACAACTCCTGGCGGTCGCGCTCTGAAGTTCTACTGCTCGTGCCGCATCGACGTTCGTCGAATCGGAGCCTTAAAGGAAGGCGAAGAGGTCGTTGGTCAGCGCGTGCGTTGCAAGATCGTCAAGAACAAGGTTGCGCCTCCGTTCCGCGTTGCCGAATTTGACATGATGCACACCTCAGGCATAAGCTTCGAAGGCGATGTGTTGGATCTTGGCCTAGAACACAAGATCGTCAGCCGAAGCGGTGCTTGGTTTAAGTACAACGAAACCTATTTGGGTCAAGGCAAAGAAAAGGCTCGTGGCTTCCTTATGGAAAACAAGGCTATTGCCGAAGAGATCCGTTCCTTGATCATGGCCTCGGGCGGCTACGTTGGCCCTGAAGGTCGCGATGCGGGGGATGCGGCTGAATCCGAAGAGGAAGAAGCAGAGCTAGCCGATAGCTAAGCCGAACCGATTGGGACTCAATTTGGACCCAAAAAGGTTCAACTGATACAGCTAGAAACTCCTGTCGAGCAGCCACAAGGAAAAAAGCTCGGCAGGAGTTTTTCTGCTTTTAGCCGTAGCCACCGTCGCCAGACGGTGGATTTGTTCGTTGGTCTGCGGGGTCGTCTCCATCTTCCGTCGCTACACCGCTTGGCGACTTGGCAGCGGTGGCTACGACTCTTGCCAACATCTACTTCGGTTCAAGCCTGCATCATCTGCTGCAATTGTCGATAGGTCAGGTACAGTCTCATGGGATAGCCGGGAAGCTCGGCGAAATCGAATCGCTGGTAGAACATTTTGGCATTGGAATCAACACAGTCGAGTACGACGGCGACAAACGCGAAGACTTCACTTGCCTCGAAACAGTCTTTAAGAGCATTTGCCAATAGTCGTTTTCCAACGCCGTGTGACTGAAAGGCGATGTCCACACCCAGCCACGCGATTACAGCAACCGGCAGTTGGCGCCGCGGTAGAGATTTTGCGATCGTCGATGGAAGGTCAGCAAAATCAACTTGTGCCATGGCCAATGTGTAGAAGCCAAAAATACGTGAGGTGGTGCCTATAAGAACTTTGGTGCTTGTAAGACGCTTGGATTGACTTTGCAGAGCTGACTTCTTGAGCCAGTCGTTTACGCTCGTGTTGCCACAGTCAAATTGCTGGCGATTATGTGATTTGGCAAGCAGTTCAATTCGCCACTCACCTGGCAGCGATGCTCGGCTCACGCTTCCCCTCGCATCATTTTGCCGAGTTCCTTTTGCGACTTAGTTAGCTTCGGAGGATTGGTAAGAGCTTTCCAAAACTCAAGCTGCTCGTCCTCTGTCATCGCAATTGTCTGTGATTTCGCCGCAGCTAATTCTCGTGTGGCCTGTTGGACCATGATGGAGCGGACGTAGTCGCTTACGCTTATTTGCCGTAACTCAGCGGCCGCTTGAAGCAATGCCTTGGATTGCTCATCAAGTCGAACCATGAGGGAACTTGTTTTTTGCATTTGATTTTCTCTTTAAAAGGCCGAGCTCAATTGTACTGCAAATTGCAATACATGGCAAATTTGATGGGTGTTGTAGGGTGCGGTTGAGGTACGAAACCCACCTAACCCGCTGCTAAGCTATTAGTCACCGCAGCCAAGCCGCGCAATCGGATCAATCGATTCAGTTGCCAAAGCCCGCACTCAATCAGCTTGGGATTCATCCAAACAACACCAGATTTGGGATAGGTCCGCACTTTTCTGACACAGAATTCCCGAAGTGGCCTAACAGATCTAACTTCAGGAGTTCTTTCAGTGCGCAACGTTTTCTTAGCTGTTTTGGTAATGGCTGTTTCGGTTCCGTGTATTGGCAGAGCTGACGAAGTATTGACGAGTGCCAACAAGAAGAATCCCTCAAACGCCATTGAGTTTCAGGGCCAATCGTTGCGTCTTGCTTATGTTGCTGAAAGCCCAGACCCAAAAGATGGTCGAGCGATCAACGAATACGTACCAGTCGGTGAAAGCTTAGAGAATTGGACACAGTTGATTGGCATCTACCACTACCCTCACCAGTATGACAGTAAGTCAATCGCTGGCCAGATGGTAAAAGCGCTCAACGCCAGCAATCCGTTGGCGCGATTTCAGATTCGTGAGAGTCAGGACGGCAAGCGAGTTATGTTAGATTTCATCACCTGGGAAACCGAAAAGGGCATCACTGAGTTCAACGTTTTTATCTTCCAAAAACATCCTGAGGGTTCTGGTTTAATCGCTCAGCAATATGCGCTCCGCGCCTACGGGCAAGCGGAAGGGCTCAAGTTCATGGAAGACCTTCGTGACACGCGAAACAAGTCCTTGGAAGCGGTCGGCAACTTTACGTTTCCCAGTCTCACCCGCGACGCAAAGCAAGTTCAGTAGGCCGTAACAAGCCCAGCGCCGTTACGCTCTCTGCCGTAGCCAGATCGCCAGACGGTGGATGCGTTACAGTTGATCTTCCACCGCTTGGCAGCTTGGCAGCGGTGGCTACAGCCCAACACGAAGCCGTTCTTTGTAACTTTGCTGTAACAATCGTTGCGCTTCAGATCGCCCGATGTTAAACTCCCCATGCAGATAGTCGCAGTTTTCGAATTCGTGGGAGTTCGCAATGTGTTCCAAACGATGATCAAATCCATTGCAGTTTCTTGCGTGTTTTTAAACCAGTGCTCCGCGATTTCGCAAGACCCGTCAAAGCAACTGCCTAGCTCTCCGGCTAGTGCAGCCAAACTTGATACACAGTCTGTAGCCATTCGCGAGCAACTAGCGAGAGTTCAGGCGTCGTTTGATCAAAGCAACGCTCCCAAATGGTCTCGAATAGCTTTTGTTGGAACGGTCACTGAGATTCGACCTCGCAAGGCCACTGACAGGCTGATCGGCGGCCTTGAGGACAATGCAACGGAAGTTGCCGTGATCAAAATTCACTTGATTGGAAGATCGAATCAGTTCGGTTTGCGAGAAACGGACATTATTGTTTGTCCAGTTGGCAAGTCACGCGAACCCTGGAAGTCGTGGCACGAGCAGAAGTCGGAGCTCATTTTTGAATACAGCCGAATCGCGAATCGAGAATTCGTTTTTAAATTCGGCTGTTGAAAAGGTAGCCACAGAACCGTAGCCACCGTCGCCAGATCGCCAGACGGTGGAAGCGTTACAGTTGATCCTCCACCGCTTGGCAGCGGTGGCTACGGGTTTCGTGCCTCAACCGCACCCTACGGCTACTATTTCGGAATGTCCGACATGTTAGCCATCGCCGTTTCGCTCATCTGATTTGCGAACTTGCCAAGCGGATCGTCATCGGAAATCTCGGGCATGGACCATCCGCTCTTCTCTGCAACCAATAGCTGTAGCAGTGTCTGCAGCGTACCAGCGCCGACGTTAGCTTCATCACTGGAGTTGGAAGTGACGAAAAGTCGCTCGGGAACCAGCGGCTGTTGACTGCTGGCCAATTTCGCTGCCACCTCTTGAAGAGTGTACAAGCGTGGGTCGCCCAACGAACGAATCTTACGCATCAAGACAACAGCTTCAGACAAGCCAATCTGCAAGAGCTTTTGACTTTCACCCTTACCGATCAACATGCGCTGGCGACCATCGGCTTCGGCAAGCAAGATTCGTTGCTCGGCTTCGCGTTTCGATCTCGCCAATTCTGCATCCGCGTCGACTATGGTCCTTTCGGCATGCTTACGCGAACGCGCTAGTTCTGCTTCACCTTCGCTATTGGCAATACGAGCTTGCACTTCGGCATTGGTCAGCTTGGTCTGCATCTCAGCCTGGGCTTCCGCCGCCTTCAGTTCTTGCAGCTTCTGAGCCGCGTGCTTGCGGCGCTCGTAAGTCTCTAGTTGCTCAGTCGATAACTGGCGCTGACGCAATTGCTCTAAGAGCGTCTCAATCTTATCATCGCCTTCAACGTTGGACGGCTTTCCTATCAACACGTCGACACACTCGATATCGAACTGACGGAACTTAGTCCGAAGCTCAACACGCGCTTCGTCTTGGATCACATCGCGTTCGTGTAGCAACTCAAGCATCGTCTTCTTGTGAGCAACGTCGCGGAAGAATGCGCTTAACATTGGGTCGATGGTTTGCGTGATCAACTTCTTGACATCGCCAAAACGCTGGATGACACTTGCAGCTCTTTCGTAGTCGATGTGCACGACAACGCTCAGGGGCAGGATTGGCTCGTAGGCATCCTTGGTGACCAAGTCGATGGACTTGAGCGTTTCATCGAACTTATGTGATTCGGATCGACCGGTAATCCAGTGCAAGACAAAGTTCGTCGTAGGAACCATGATCATGTTTCCTGCGTAGGTGTTGAAGGCGTACTTGCCGGGGCCTAGCGGCTTTTCCCAGACGCCTTTTTCTCCAAAGGCAACTTGTTCGCCATGGCGGAACAACTTGCCGGAAAGGTCTGAGCCGCTGCGACCGACGTAGCTAACTACGACGCCCACGGAGCCAATCGGCACAACAGTCTTAGGAAGCTTTTCCACAGTCGCGAACCAACGGTTAACGAAATAAGTACCGTCGGTCAGCGTCGCATATTGACGACCGCGACGACCACCGGCTAACAGAAACGCTTCAGGGTCTTGAAAGTTGTTGTGATAGTTAGGTTCGCTTGGACTATGGCCCACAACTGGCGCAATGATCTCACCCGTGGTCAATGAGGGACCATCGTGCACCGTGACAACTCCTAATTCATCGCTGCCGGAAGAACCCTGCGAAGAACCCTGACTAGCTGCGCCCTCCTGTGTTTCACTAGTGGTTTTGTGTGAACCGCCGATGATCACAGGTGTGAAGCCATCGAGTTCGGCAAGTTCTCGTCGATACTGCTCAAGGATCTGACACTCCTTGTATGAGTGAATGGCCGAGAGTGAATAAACGCGTTCGTCAGAGATTGCTACGAACAGAGCCGGGTTAATCGCATATACGCCTTCTCGCAAAATGGAGCGTTGTCGTCCGCGTTGACCACGGATGCCATTGCAATCGTTCGTACCCACCAAGAACCCACGAGCGTCTTGAAACGAATTGGAATCGACGTGACGAGCCAATACTTGCGAGGGCGGCAATGGTTCACCGTCTCGCGCATAGACGTAACCGATATTCCCTTGTGAGATCGTCACTAACGGCGCGCTGTGAACGCGATACTGCCATCTCCAGTAGCCGAAGTGAATACCACCGCGAAGCAGTTCGGCTTGGAAGCCAGCTTCGGAGTTAAGCGCGATGATTCGACCCTCGCTGACAGAACCTGTCGACGACCATAGTTTTTCCACGACCCCAACTTTGTTATTCGGGATGTAGCGGAACATCAGCCAGAGCGTGAGCAGCGCGACAACACCCAAAGTCGCAAGAAGGAACAGAATCGAGGATGGACCATCGAAGATCGAAAGTCCCACAAACCAACTAGTAAACATACGAGCACCCTTTTAGAGGCGGGACTCCTGCTGCAACAATCGCGTGAATCGAGAGCAATTTCTAGAAGCTTGCCGTGGCATTTGCGAGACTACACACCGCTGGCGCAGGCTTTTTTCAAGAGTCTGAGCAAGAGTGTAAATAGTCGTACGAACGACCAGCTCATAGAGAACGGTTAGATCGAGCGCGATAGCTCGCGGCACAATTTAATCATGCGTTTGCAAGAATCCCATTAGGACAGAACGCGTGAACAAGCTCATTGAATTGAAGCTTGGTTTTCCAGGATAACAAGACCATCTTGTTATCGGCCGACGAGGTTAGCTGACGGGCTAGGATCGGAATAATCCCGGTGAAATCACCTGAGCCCCGGCAGTACAAGACTGCATTTGGTTCCCCCGCTCCGCAGCGTTTTGCAAACTGACGGATTAGGCATCGCGTAGAATTATTTTAAGAGCCCAGCCATAGAACTGCAATAGAGAGTGGAAAACATAGAGAATTCTTGCTCGGAGTCGACAAAAGTAATACTTTGGAGGCGGTGGGTAATGCCCCACTTAGATGTTGCGAGGTGCTCCTTAGATTGTGTGTGCTCATCATCCTTCAATGGCACGCTGGGCCGTGTCCACGTCTACCAAGCTACGAATCTTTGCAGCGAGCGGCACAGAGTCTGTGTGTCTCTTGCCGTAGTCGAGATTGAAGTTGTAGTCGAACGCGGGTGGATTCTTGCCCTGATTGTGTTGCACAAGTGTTTCAAGTTTGTCGAGCGCCTTCGCGACGTGAGCTTCCTGGGACTGAACATATTCATAGTCATCCCAAAGCGACAGAAACTCAGTCTGAACATGAGCTGGTAGGGAATTCAGCAGCGATTCAAAGTCGCGACGTTCTTTTTCGGACTTGGAGTTGTTACCGGCTTGAGCTGGCGCAGGGATATCTCCATCCACGGCCTCGCCCAAGTCGTGAAGGATGCAAATCTTCAATAGTCGTAGAAGGTCAATGTTAGGTAACAAGTCGGAGAACGTGATTGCCATCAGGAGTAGTCTCCAAGTATGTTCGGCGACGCTTTCCTGACGACCTTCCGATGTGTGACTACTGCGAAGAGTGTCTTTGAGACGTTCGGCGACTTGGATGAATTGAAGTCGCCCTTGGAGGTCTTGATTACTCATAATTTAGATTGATGGAAGAAAACGGAAGTTGGTGTAGTTGTAAATACACTCGATGCAGATTGGTGGGTTTCGTACCTCAACACCACCCTACGATTACCACTGGCGTAACATCACTTCGCGATAGAAGCGAGCGGCGACTTTGACTTGATCGCAATCTACGAACTCAACAGCCGCGTGAGCTTGATCGATACTGCCAGGGCCGAAGATGATGCTGGGGATGTTGATCGCGGCTAGCTTACTTGCGTCACTGCCGAAGGGTACGCCAATGGGTTGTCCATCGAGGGCCATATTTTGCATCAACGTCGAAAGTTGCTGGACCTCTGGGCAATCAACGGGGCAGTTTAAAGGTAGATCGGTCAACATCGGCGAGTGCATTACGATCTCCAGCGAAGGATCGTCGTTCATTAGCCGCTCCATCAATTCTTGGTAGTGATGAAAGGCGCCTTGCCAAGTCTCTCCAGGCAGCAAGCGTCGATCAGCTTCGATGACACATCGATCGGGAACAAAGTTCACTTGCACTCCACCCCGAATGACTCCGATGTTCAATGTTGGACTGCCGAGCAGCGGATGGGATTGATCGTTGAGTTGGACTGAATCAAGTTCGAGTGCCTGAATCACGCGAGCCATCGCTGTGATGGCGTTGCGACCGAGATGTGGCTTGGACGAGTGCGCCGCGAGCCCGATTGTTTCAATCTGCCACCGCAAGACGCCTTTACTGGCTACCACCAATCGCAGACTGGTGGGTTCGGCAATCACGGCCAGTTTTGCTTGAAGTGCCGAGCCGTTTGGTGCTTGGCCAAGCTCGCGCGCTTCATCGCCGGCACATAAGGCCAACACTCCGTGGTATGAGTACTCTTCGTCGATTACAGCGGCGAGCAAAACATCGCAAGGCGGCTGAATGCCCTCAGCGGCCAACGTTGTGATAGCGTGCATCATTGCCGCTAAGCCGCCTTTGGTGTCACACGATCCCCGGCCATATAACATGCCATCTTCAATTTTGGGTTCAAAGGGATCGATGGTCATGCCAATTGTCGAAACCGTATCGATATGGGCTTCGAAAACGATCTGCCGCGAGCGGTCTTTGCCAGCCAGACGAGCTAGCACGTTGGGACGATCGGCATAGACCTCCTGTCGCCAGACCTGTAATCCAAACTGCTGAAGATATGCTTCGATAAACTGCGCACAGGCTAACTCGGGAACGCCGTCGGCGTAGTTTGGATTAACGCTGCTAATACGAACTAGATCGGCTAGCAATGTAATTAGCTGGGAATCATTGGGCTTGGCTGTATCCAACGTTGCGTAGATCCTGTTCATTAGTGAAACTCTTAAGTAGACTATGCCCTTCAATTTTACAGCATATCACCTTCAGACTTCGACCATGAGCTCACTCAACAAATTCAGTAGCCGTATTACCCAACCCAAAAGCCAAGGTGCCTCGCAAGCCATGTTGTACGCCACCGGTCTAAAGCCGGAGGACATGAACAAGGCTCAGGTGGGTATCGGTAGTGTGTGGTACGAGGGAAACTCGTGCAACATGCACCTACTGAAGTTGGCTGAAGCGGTCAAGGAAGGTGTGACCAAAGCCGGTCTGCTTGGGATGCGTTTCAACACGATCGGTGTCAGCGACGGTATTTCCATGGGCACTGATGGGATGAGCTATTCCTTGCAATCTCGCGACCTAATCGCCGATTCGATGGAAACCATCATGGGCGCTCAGTGGTATGACGCTCTGATTGCGTTGCCTGGCTGTGACAAGAATATGCCGGGCTGTGTCATGGCGATGGGACGACTGAATCGACCTTCCTTGATGGTCTATGGCGGAACGATTCGTCCAGGGAAATGGAACGGTCAAACTTTGGACATCGTCAGTGCCTTCCAGTGTTATGGTCAGTACTTGGCTGGGCAAATCACCGACGAAGAGCGTGAGCAGATTGTGCGTAACTCGTGTCCAGGCGCTGGAGCGTGTGGAGGCATGTACACTGCGAACACCATGGCTTCGGCGATTGAAGCTCTGGGAATGAGCCTTCCGTACAGTGGCTCTATCCCAGCCGAAGATCCGGCCAAGATCGATGAGTGCCATCGCGCGGGTCAAGCGATTCTGCATTTGCTGGAAAGAGATATTAAGCCTCGCGACATCATGACTCGAGAGGCTTTTGAAAATGCGATGGTCGTTGTAGTAGCACTCGGCGGATCAACCAATGCAGTACTGCACTTGATCGCAATGGCTCGCAGTGTCGATGTTGACTTAACGATAGATGATTTCCAAAAGGTAAGTGATCGCGTGCCGTACATCGCCGATCTCAAGCCAAGTGGCAAGTTTGTTCAAGAGGATTTGCACTCGGTGGGTGGAACGCCGGCCGCGATGAAGTACCTCTTGGAGAAGGGCTTCATGAATCCTGATTGCCTAACAGTCACTGGAAAAACACTAGGCGAAAACTTGGCTGCGGTCCCACCGCTAAAGGATGGACAAAAAGTGGTTCAGCCGGTCGAGAGCCCCATCAAACCGACTGGGCATATTCAAATTCTTCGAGGCAATCTCGCGCCTGAAGGAGCCGTTGCGAAGATCACGGGTAAAGAAGGGCTATGTTTCTCAGGTCCGGCCAAATGCTACGACAGCGAAGAGCTGATGTTGGCAGCGCTCGAGCAAAAGAAAATTGGCAAAGGTGATGTGATCATTATTCGCTACGAAGGACCGCAAGGCGGCCCTGGCATGCCCGAGATGCTCACGCCGACTTCGGCCATCATGGGAGCGGGACTGGGCAATGATGTTGCCCTGTTGACCGACGGACGTTTCTCTGGTGGTTCACATGGTTTTATTGTTGGTCACGTCACTCCCGAAGCACAGGTGGGCGGTCCCATAGCTCTAGTTCAAGACGGTGACTTAGTTACGATCAATGCCGACACCAATCGTCTGGATGTTGACGTCAGCGATGCCGAGATGAACAAGCGTCGATCTGCTTGGCAGGCTCCACCGCTCAAGGCAACTCGCGGTACGCTTTACAAGTACATTAAGAACGTGAAGAGCGCTTCCGAAGGATGTGTCACCGACGAGTAGTAGCAGGCACACTCCGTGTGCCGTCCGCGGATTTGTTTCATAGGGTGGTGTTGAGGTACGAAACCCACCATCCGTCTCGTAAGTGCAGGACTTCAGCACCCTTCAATGCCGTAACGGCGCGGAGCTTATTGCGGCCTACGTCGAATTGGCAAGACAGTTTTCCACTATTTGACAGTCAACATCCCAGCCAGCTACATCCTGAGGCGGTCGCGACGTAAAATGTGCTTTGTACCAGTTTGAAGCCTGTTTTCCGTTGAGTAACTTTCGTGCAGCCTTTGAATCCGCCTTGGCAAATTGTCTCTCAGTTGCTCAGCAACTCAACGGCCGAGTCGGCGGTCGAACGAGTCTATCCGCCTCCACGTCAACAATTGAGCCTTCTGGATTCGCTGAACTCGGAGTCCGTTGCGGCAGAAGCTCAGCAGCTTGAAGTAGGTACAAAGCTGCGTGGCGAAATCAAGTCGCTACTTCATCAGTTAGTTGCTGCGGAAAAAATCAGTCGCTGTCCGATACTGGGAATCACTGGCATTCTGAACTCAGGCAAGAGTTCATTATTGGCGACCTACCTTGCTCCCGAGAACCGATGCCGAGTCCTGCGGGGCGTTTCCAATCAATCGGGAACGCATCGATTCGTGCTGTGGTTGCCGCAGAGATGGAAAGACCAAGACTCGCTGCTCGAACCTCTGCAGAATTTCGTGACCAACTTGTTTGGACATGCTCCCGAGCCGTTGTCCGATGATCCCGATGAGGCAGCTAAGCAATACAACGGGCAACTGTTATCCTCGACGAATAGTGATCCAAGAGACGCAATGCTAGATCCGATTAGCGTTCCGTTGATCGCATTTGATCCATCGCTTAACGACTTGCAACTTGGGCTCTTGGATTGTCCCGACATACAGACCGGATTCGCGGCTGGACGATTGGACGCTGCCACTGCATCTGAGTCATCTAGCCAAACGGGGCCAGAGTCGGACACTCGCCTTAGGCAAAAATGGTTAGCCGCGATCGGTCGGCTCTGTTCTGCGTTTGTTGTAGTCACCAAGCTGAACTCTTTGAACGACCAGAGCTTGCTAGCGATACTCACGATCCTTCGTGATTGTATGCCAACGGTGCCTCGCATTTTGGCCGTGAATCGAGTTAAGGCACGTTATGCACCGAACGTCGTAGCGGAAGAGTCGCAGATTTTAGTCGATAGGTTTCGTATATCCAGTGTGTACACGGCGTACGATTATCGAAGTGCACTGGCGGAGAGTGTTGTACCTCCTATGCCCAAGGGAATGCTTCCCGATGATAGTGGGCCTCAGCCTATCTTCTTTCAAGTCAGCGACAGTACGAACCCTTCAACGGCCCAGACCGGCGATCGAGTCAAGTATCTTTACAACCTTGGTGAACAACTGGATGTTGGATCGCTATCGATCGAAAGCAATCGCAGTCTAGTATCACTTTTGAAGACTAAGACACTCAAGACTATTGAATGGCACGAGCAGAATCCAACAATACGTCGCCAGCAGATTCGCGATGCGTGGAGTGCTTTGGCTCGGGCTTGTTACGAATTCATGGCCGAACACGATGCGAGTGGTAAATTCGTAAGTTTGCGATTACAAACATCGCCAGCCATCGTGGCTCAGATGTCCGAAAGCTTGCGACGTACAGCGCCGATGTGGATGAGGTTGAGTCTGAAGATCGATAGCACCGCAAGGCAACTTCAACAAGCGATTTCGGAAAAAGCCGAGCGATTCAAGCTGCTTCAGAATGCCTCCCAAGCCGTCACTGAATTCGTGCGTCGATGGCGCAGTGGTGATGGCGCGCAGGTAGTAACGCCTGATCGCATGGCAGCTTCGATTCGCAAGTTAGACATGAACGAAGCCCTGATCGGCATCGACAACAATCAGTTAGCCAAGCATTGCGAACAGGCGCTCAAACGTTTCTCCGACGAGGATCAGCCCGAGTTGGATCAAAAGAGCTTAGATCAGTGGAGTAAATCGATTTGGGACAATATGCCCATGGCGACAAAACTTCGCAAAGGAGTGCAACCGCTGGCGCTGGCAACGGGTCCTTTGTTGGCCGCTCTACTGGTTCCCTTTGATGGAGGCGGTTCAGCGGTGCTGGTTTTTGCATCGACCAAAGAGCTGCTTGCGGCCGCCGGCTTGGCTGCGTTAGTTACGCCCATCGCTGGTGGCGGAGAGACCATACGAATCGTGCAGGAGGAAACACCTTGGAGGCAATTAAGCGATCTGTTTGCGATGCTGTGCGATAGTCTCAGCTTGCCGCGGCCCAGCGAAGCCGAGCTGCCGAGTTGCGGAAGTGCTTCGAAAAAACTTTTGCTAAGCCGAACTCCTTGCCATCCCATCGGCGAATCGCCTTTGAGTCTTTGGATGCCAGTTGCGGGTGCGTTGGAAAATCTAGCAAGTCGAGTTTCCAAGCTTTGAAGGTGCGCGAGCGTCCCGCCCGCATCGGTATTCGGACGTCCCGTCCGTCAGAAAGAAGAGCGGGCGGGACGCCCGCGCACCAGTACGGCGCGGTACGGGACGCCCGCGCACCGAGACGCACCGACACCCGAGCTAACAGGAGTCGTAGAGTTTCCAGAATACATCGCGGATGTTGCCTCGACGTGTTGTGAACAGCTTGCGAGCTTGGTCGATTGTTTCGGGCGAGGCCGTGGGGTGGAGCTCCAGAAGCAACTCTTCCATCGTCGTAGAATTGGATGTAGTGTGAATCCAAACGGGCAAACCGACTGGGCGGTGCGTAGTGACGACGATCGACTTCGGTAAGCAGCTTTGACGAATCCATGTTGGACCCAAGCCAAGCAATTGCAGTCGCTTCGACCAACTTAAACGTTCGTAGCCGTCGACCAAGAGAATTGTTTGCGGCGAGCATTCTTCAAGTAGCTCGAGCCACTGTTGATTTCGACTCGATCGATCCCGTGGAACGAACCAGATGCGACTAGGTTTGGATCTATCGTTGTTAGAATTCTGAAGGTATCGATGGAGTTCCAGAAGTAATGTAGTTTTTCCTGTTCCGTGTGGTCCAAGGATCGCCGCTCGCCATTGCATTTGCTCCAGTCGAGCGACGGCGTCGTCAAAATCGAATCCTGGGTAGCGATACTTAAGCGACTCGACGCGATGGCTTGCGAAGGGATTGTCGCGAGCGGGAATCATCGAAGCAAACCCTCGATGGGTTTTGTGAACTTAGCGGATTCGTCGATGCGCGGTAGCACAATTTCTTGGCCTTCAGGAGCAATGACTAGAATCACTGTAGTAGCTTCCTCGCTGGGTAGTTCAACGGCCTCAATAGCCCAACGCAGCGAGATAAACTGACCGGAGAAGCTGTGAGGCCAAGTGGGAGCTACGAAGCGAAATGACTTTGATCCATCGACCTCTATAGGCTCGATCAATTGTTTTTGAATAGTCTGGTGATCGCGAGTTCCTTTGCCTTCGGTGAACCAGATCAACCGAATATCAAATCGAATCCCTTTACCGATTTGCTTCCATACGAACTTGCCTTCGATGGTTTCACCAGGCTGATAGTTCAGCTTTGAGAGTTGAACTTCGATCATGGTTGATCTCCCGAAATGGCTGCCGGTCGCACCGCGAATCGCATGGTTTCGCGGATATCGGGCCACCAAGCAATTTCGCCGTGAACTTCGACACTCCATTCAATTTTGTTGTTTGGTGCGCTGAACGAGTGAATCGTGTTCGGTGGAATGGTAATTGAGGCACTACCGAAACGTTTTTCCTCATCGGTACTGACGCTCGCTACTGGAATTCGTTGGAATATCTTGCGATCCGTGGAAGTGTTGGTGCCTCGAACATAGGTGACGACTTCCTCGCCAATAATGGTGACTCGCAGTTCTCGAATCCGACTCACGCGACCGACCAGTTCCCAAGCCAAATCAACGGACTCGCCAGGGCAGACAGCTCCGTTGGATAGAGCCACCGATACAGTAGGATTAAACAGCTTCAAGAAATGATGGACGGCCGCGTAGATCATGATCGCGCCGATGCCGACGAAGATCAAAAGAAATGCAACCGTAAACCAGTCTTGTTTGAACAGAGCACTCAGGAAGATTGTCCACGAAATGCCGTTCCAAAACAGTGCGACAAAAAGGAATCCCAGAAAGGTATGTAGTCGCTTGCTTGTGGGCTCGAGCTTTTGCGGACCACTCAGACCGTACCATGGCGCGTCAACATCATCTTCATACTTTTCGATGTCCTCGCCACTTTCAAGGTCATCATCGTCCCCATCATCCTCTCCCTGATCTCCGTCGAGTTCGTCTTCCACTCCGATTCTGGAAGTGCTCTTATGGCTGGAGGATGTTGAAGTTGATGCTGATACAAAGCTGGTTTGTTCGGCTGATTTGTTGGCCGCATCACGTTTCTGCCGCCACTGCGTGGCGATTCCGCGGACGGCTACCCACATAAGTCCTCCTCCGATGGCGAGAAAGATCAGCATGAACAATGCGAACAGATTCGATTTTTGAAAGCTTCGATCCAATAGTGCTTGCGATGGATCGTTGGGGTTTACAAAGCAAGGTGGTTCCGAGCCAACAGGAAATCGGTCTACGACACTTTGAGCCGCTCCTTTAAAACTGCTGCTGGCGAATCCTGTACTCCAATTCGACGATCGATACTTCTTGCCTTGATACTCGTACTCGAAGTTGATTTCTGGTCTATAAACGCTTCCATCGTCGTCGCGGCTGGTGACCACTTCGCTCTTGAGAATCAGCGAGGTTCGCTCCTCCCATCGCTGGGCTTGGATAGTCTTGAAGAGCGGCATGCCAATCATCAAGACCAGGCCACCGCAAGCAACCGTTACGAAGATCAGGCCAAATACCAGCAGGCAACCCCAGGGAGTCCCCCGCTTTGCTGGTGACGATGAGATTGCCTTAGCTGCGTTCAATTTGGCTCTCGAAAAGTGTCAAAGACTCAATCGGTCTATTGGCGTTGCGTGACTTGGGCGTTAACTATCTCTTCGGGGAAGATGTCGCGATAGACGACTTGAAGAGCAGCGAACCAAACTGGCATAAACAAGAAAACTGGTATGTAGCACATCATCACCAGCAGTATGCTGAGCGCGAACCCTGTCACCATCAACAAGAGGACTCCGCCTAGGTTCATACGCACAGCTCGGAAGCTCAGTTTAATTGCATCCCAAGCGGCCATCTTTCGATCCGCCAATAGTTGGAAGCAAAACACAAACGGCAAGTAGGTTAAGATCGACAGCATCCAAGTAAGACCCATAAAGATGAAGAGACTTCCGAACATCAATACTGGATCAGGTTGGCGATTGCCTGCGGTGCCCGAAATGAAGACAACCGCGAAAATGATTGTCAACGGTAAAAATAGGACTAGGTTGATACCGACCATGATGACCATTGCAACGAGCGAATTGAGAAAATCATCAAAGCCGCGCATAAGAACATTCATGTCGAACTGTCTTCCACGTTCACGCTCCAATAAGCACAAGAAAAGCCCAACCATCACGGGACCGTACAGTATTCCGAACGGGACAAGTGAAGCGACAAGAATGCAGAGTAAGCAAAATAGGAAGTACATCCAGTACTGCTCGCCCAGCAGTTTGTAGCCGCGCGAGATGGCTTCAAAGGGTTTAATCGAAACGCGACGCGGCTCTCCCATCGAAACCGTCGAATCAACAGACTGAGGCGACGCATAGGGATTGACTTGACTCATAAGCGGCTCACTTTGCTACTAAAAGACTGTAAAGGTAATCGATAGGCTCACGCAGATACGCGAACCATAAGTTCACGCCGTCGCCGCCTGATCGTGAAAAAGCTATTAAAATTCCAAGTACGGCTAGATTCGCTGATGGTAAAAAGACCCAGCAAAAAAACCTGCCCAATACGACAAGATCGGATTGATCGCGATGCGTTTCTCGCCAAGTGCTGATCACGTGATATGACAGAGCAACACCCAGCAAAAAACTCTGCCAAGGTAAAGCGGCAAATGGCAAGAAGAATCCCAGCAGGAAGAGAAGTATAGCTGCAGTGGGAAAGAAATACGGAGCGACTGTGATCAGCCAATTGCCCTTGCCCGCGAATCGTACTTCACCGCCCTGCCCTAGCGAAGCTTTGAAGCCAACGATCGCATGACCGGTCAACATCGCAAAGAGTGCGTGCGTCGATTCATGTTCTAAAGTGATGAGGAACGAACCCCAACGACTCTTGCCCAGCCATCGACGCCATAGGATTGCAAAACCTACGATGCCGCAGATCAGAGGTATTAAGCTGCTGGTTGGTGATGTGATGCACTGGCCCACAGTTCTCAGCAATGCCCACAGCAACATAGGCGTTACGCTAATCGCCACGACTGCCATCGGCCACTTGAGCCAATCGACAATCTTATCGATCCTCGCTGAGATGGAGTTCCCAGGCTGCGCAGCGGTAGCGGCAGGCAGAGCTGCGTTAGCCTGTGTGCCAGCGGGTTCAGCGGAATGCAGCGATTGAAAGGATTTCATAGGAGCCATGACAACACTTCGAGGATTACGCGATTCATCATAGCTTAATTCGCTCGACGCGTTGTATTCTTGCCCTATTCAAATCGTAGGAATGATTTGCTAAATCGACTCCAGGAGTTCATCAAGCTGCTGGACTAGCTCGGAGAAATAGCTCAGAGCCGTATCTACAGGTTCAGGCTGAGACATGTCGACTCCCGCGCCGCGAAGCAAATCCAGCGGATCTTGTCGACAGCCGCTGCTGAGGAAATTTAAGTACTGATCGCGTTCCTGGACGCTTCCGCCCAACACCCGCCGCGACAAAGCAATCGCCGCGGAAAGTCCCGTGGCGTACTTGTAAACGTAGAAGCCTCGGTAGAAATGCGGAATGCGGAAGCACTCTAGACTGAGCGCTTCGTCGATACAGAAGTTTGGACCGAAGTAGTCGTTCAACAGACCGCGATAGACCTGCTTGAAAGTTTCAACCGTTAGCGGCTGGCCACTCTCAGCCATCTCGTGAGTCTTCTTCTCAAACTCGGCAAACATTGTCTGGCGAACAATGGTTGCGCGGATGCTATCGATCTCGTGATTGAGCAAATAAGCCTTGAAACGCGGATCGTTGGTCGTGTTCAGCAAGTGATGCGTCAGCAACTGCTCGTTGAATGTACTGGCTACCTCGGCGACAAAGATGGTGTAGTTGTAGTATTGGAACGGTTGGTTCTTTGCGGACAGATAACTGTGCATCGAATGACCCGCTTCGTGAGTCAGCGTGAACAGGTCATTCAGCACTTGAGGCTTGTAGTTCATCATGATGTACGGATCGCCATCAAAAGAACCACAGCTAAACGCACCGCTTTGTTTTCCCTTGTTGGGATAGCGATCACACCATCGACCATTCAAGCCCTTCTCTAACACACTACAGTAAGGCTGGCCCAATGGCTTCAACGATTCCATCACCGTTTCTACAGCTTCATCCCAGGAGCGATCCTGCTCAAGATCAGAAAGCAGGGGAACATAGGTGTCGTAGTGATGAATCTCGTCCAGCTTCATGAACTTCTTGCGAAGATCAAAGTAGTTATGAACCGCCGGTAGATTCGATCGGACTGCAGCGATCAAGTTGTCGTACACAGTTTGCGGAACATTGTCTGGAAAGAGAGCCGCTGCCAGGCTGGAGGGATAACGTCGGGCCTTCGCATAATAAGCATCGGTATGAATGCTACCGGCCAACGTGGCTGCAAGCGTGTTTTCATGCGCTGAGAACTGTTCGTAGTATTGTTCAAAAGCTTTCTTGCGAACTTCGCGAGCTGGCGAGATCAACAACTGAGTGAAGGTCGCATTGCTTAGCTCGATCTGCTGGCCCTTCTCGTTTTCGACCATTCCAAACTTTAGATCGGCATCGCACAACTGCCTAAACGCCTTGCCGGCAGTCTGCGCCATCTCGCCTTGCATGGCCAGCAAGTTTTCTTCGTTGTCGCTGAGCGTATGGTCGCGATAGCGCGTGATTCGTTGTAGGACCAGACGATATTCGCTAAGCTTGGGCGCATTGAGATACTGTTCCATCGTCGCGGCTGGAATGGCTAATATTTCGGGGCGGAAATAGCTAGCAATCTGATTGGTCCGCACGGAAAGGTTTTGATAGCGCGCGACCAAAGCTTGCGAAGCTTGGTTGGCTTGGTCCTCAGCGGTCTTCAGAAATGCATAGGTGCCCAATCTCTCCGACAGCCGTTCGATGTCTCGATCAAAATCTAAGCATTCCTTGAGGATTGCGACGCTTGTCCCTAACTTGCCTCGAAATTCTTCGTATCGAGCGATGCGGCTGTCGAGCAGTTTGAAGTCAGCCTCCCAGGCTTCGACATTGGGATACAAACTGGTTAAGTCCCAACAGTCACCCTCGGGAACTTCGCTACGAGAAGGAATCTTGATGATTGCCATGAAAAACTCGATTTTCGGGTAGTAATGGAGGCCACTAAGGTCTGTATAATGTGCCAGATCGCCCACTCAGCCAATATGTCTCTTCAGATCAAGCCATGCCTACGCGATGACTTTGCCCAAGAGTTTATCGGAGTTGTTCAAATTGGGCAGGCCGTTCTGCAATGGCTACGACAACGACTTCATAAGTTTTGCAACTCATTTGAATCTACCTACCAAGTTCGATCCGAAGGGTTCGATCCAGACGTCTCTCTAGGAGTATCAGCAATGACCGCGATTCGATCAATCACCAGCCGTTGGATCCATCGACGACGAAGAATATTTCGAGTGGCTCTCTTGATGAGCCTTGTTGCGTCGGGATCAGCTTCGCTTTTCGCCGATCAGACAGTCAAGCTTCCCCCGCCAGTCGCCGGAAGCCATCAGCCAGTCCTGATCCTGGGCGGTATCGCATCTGCTTCGACTGCTACTACACCAATTATCGCTGCACCACTTGCAGCCGAGCAAATCACAACGACATCGACAACAACTTCGGCTGCACAAGTGGAAGCGAAAAAAGTCGAAACGAAAACGGACGATCCGCAACAGCAATCGGCTCATTTAGTCACAACGCTTCAGCAGCCCGAGCAACCTAAGGTCGTAAAACCATCGCTTCCAGCTATTCCATTAATCCCAGCGGTCAAAGCAAAACGAGTCGAAGCCATTGTTGAGGCCAAGGCCGAGCCGGCAAAGTCCTCTGACGAAGCTAACAAGTCCACTGACGATTCACACAAAATCGAAGTCCGTGTCATAGCGGCGGGCCCTGGTCAACTAGAACAATCGACGAAGCAGCCTCGCAGTTCTGACGATCGCCTCAATCATGGTCGCGAGGCGGGGCAACCCAACGGCGGCCCTCGCGGACCTGGACAAAGAGACGGGCAAAGAGGAGACGGGCAGCCTGGGCCACATCAAAGGGAAAATGGTCAACGTGGTCCTGATCAGCATGGTCCTGATCAACATGTTCCTGGCCAAGCGGGTCCCGATCAACGTGGACGTGGTCAACGCGACGATCGACCGAGAGATCCGCAGCCTCTACAGATTCAACAAGCGCGACCCAATGGACAAGATCCGAATAGGCAAGGTCCCATGCTTGGTGGTCCGCATCCTGGAAATCCGCCTCAACAGCATGGACCTCAGCCACATGATCAAGTACAGCATGGACCAGCACAACACGGGCAGGATCAGCATGGTCCAGGGCAACACGGGACTCAGCAACATGGGCCTCAACAACACGGCGGACCACAGCATCAAGGACCACAACAACATGGCGGGCCTCAACAACACGGACCTCAGCCGCCGAATCAACTGATTCCCCCGCAGCACAATGCGGGCGAAGCTCATGGCTTCAGCATGGGACAGGGACCAGGACAGGGGCAAGGCCAAGCTCACGTGTTTGTTCAGGGCTTCCGCATTGGTGACCTGCCTGGCGCTTCACCTAATTCTGGTCCTGGACCACAACCGCACGGCCAACCGACAGCGATGGTTATGCGCATGATTGGGCCTCCTGGTATGGACTCGCGAACACATCTGAGTGCTGGCGACCAAAATCCTGACAAGCTCTTCGAATCGCCCGTGTTCAAGAAGATGCTCTCACTGATCGAAGAGAATGCACAGCTCAAGGCACAACTCAAAATCCAGGCCATCGAGTCCGAATCACGAGCTCGCATTCAAGAACTAGAATCGGCGCTACGCTCGCGAGATGGACGAGGAGTCCAGAAGGACAAGCCGCTTGAAGAAAAGCATGACCATCTGAGCATGCAACAAGCCGAACTAGAGAACATGCGTCAGAAGCTGGAGGCCCAGCGACGCGATCTCGAACGTCAACGCGACGAGATGCATCGCCAAGCTCGTGAAGTCAAAAATGTTCAAGTTATCGAACTCAAACGTGATTTGGACGGCGCCAAATCAGAACAGAAGAATCATCAAATCGAAGTCCGCGTGCTCGACAAGGCTGACATGGCGAAAGACGTTGCCATTGTACAGAATAAGCACAAAGATGCATTTGATGATGCAAGTAACAAACTTGCCAAATCAGAAGCTGAGTTGAAGGAAGCGCTGCGAGCGAAAGAGACGATGTCGACTCAGTTGAACGAATTGGAACACCGCAGCCGATTGCTGGAAGCGAAGTTAGGCGAGTTGGCAAAGCGAGATTCCCGGGAGGCGGAGAAACGCCGGGCTGAAGCAGTTGCGAAAACTGAACAAGAACTGATGAAGTTCGACGAAAAAGTCCGAGACGCAAAGGAGAAAGCGATCGCTAAAGAGCGTGAGGAACAACGCAAGGCTGAAGCTAAGCGAAAAGAAGAGTCGCGGAAAAAGGAAGAGTCTCGCGAGAAGGAACAGTCCAAGAACGAATCTAGTCAACAAGATCGCAAAGAAGAGTAAATCGTGCTTCGATTGAGCTTACTGCTGATTGCTTCCATCGGTCTAGCGGGAGCCTGGTTACCTAAGTGCCATGGGCAATTTGCCCCTGGCACTAAGTTCCCCGGCGGCTTTGTCGTTCCCGGGGCAGCGCCTACCGAGCCTGGCAAAGATGTCGCCGACTGGGATCGCTCATTGCAGAACTTCTTTCAGCTATCGCCAGATCAACGTTCGCAGTTGCGACAGGTGGACGTGCCTTTCAAAGAAGAAAAGGAGTTTGGCGATCGCGTCTACTCACAGCTTGAACAATCATTCAAGCAGCAAAAGGTTGGTGTCATTCAACGCGGCGAGGATGTGCGTTACCTGAATCAGCTTGTTGCTCGTGTCCAACCGCTGATGAATCAAAAGTCGCGATACCAGAAATTGAAAATCTGCTTAGTGGATTCGGATGAAGTGGATGCTTGTAGTATTCCAGGTGGCACGCTAGTTTTCACGCGTGGACTCCTGGGCTCAGCGGAGTCAGAAGCCGCTTTGGTTGGCATCGTTGCTCACGAGCTTTCACACCTCGACCGGCAACACCAGCTCAAGCCGCTTCAGCAACAACGATTAGCGGAGAAGCAATTTTCGGGTAAGCCTGGTGGAAATCCTGGCGGGAACTTTGATCTCAATCGATTTTTCGACTTCGGCAAAATCTCGATGGCGAGCTTTCATTCCATCCATCCTGAGGAAGAGAGTGAAGCGGATAGCGATGCAACGCGGTGGATGTATGAGCTAGGCTATGATCCACTGCAACTAGCCAAGTTGTTTGATCGACTTTCGGAGAATGCCAAGGGACAGGCTCAGATGCTGCCTGCCTTTCTGCGATCTCATCCTCTCATGCGCGATCGATCGGCGAAAGTCCTGGCTGACTTGGGTGAACTACAAAAAGCTAACCCCAAAAACGATCTCGTCGTTGGAGTTCAGGCTCTCCGCGATCGAAGCCCCGCTAAGCTACCGAAGTAGCATCCGCTTTTCTAGGGCCGTTGCAGCCCTAGATTTCTGCAAGAAAAAATCTACGAGCGCGTTGCGCGGGATTCCGGAATCCTTCCCTTTAAGCAGCGGGGAGTTTGAACCGCAGTCGCTAGCCGCAGTCAGATATAAGAGGACGGCGGCTAGCGCCTGCGGTTCAAAGAATGCTTCGCAGCTTTTGGAAGTAAGGTATGGCTTACTCACAGTTACTTGAACGTAGCGAACTACAAAACAATGAGGCACAGGAAGTACTGCATTCCAGTCGGTGAGAATTGCGGTGAGTCCTGTGCCTCGTTATTTGTAGCAGGCACACTCCGTGTGCCGTCCGCTGATTTTGAGGCCGGAGCACAAAAGCCGGACTCACTCCGACTTAAACAGGAAAAGAAACGGCGGAGCCGTGAAGACAGAACGTTCCCAGGCAGAGCCTGAGGAACGAGAACCCTAATTTGCCCTACCCAACTACTTCCCGCTGGGCGGCTCGCGACCGGTTAGGTCTTTGGGTAGTTCGACTTCATAAATGGTTGGCCAGAGCTTGCCAGAAATGAAAAGTCGCTGAGCTTTTGGATCGTAGGCGATGCCGTTGAGCACATTTTCTTTATCGGGTCGTTGTTTCTTAGGATACAGACTGGAACAGTCAAAATACCCCTTGATCTTACCAGTTTGAGGGTCAATTCTAGCGATCTTGTCTTCGTACCAAATGCAAGCCCACAGTTCATCACCCACAAATTCCAGCTCGTTGAGTTTGTCCTCTGGCTTACGGCCGTAAGTAACGCGAATCTTGCGGACTTGCTTGAAGTTGGCGGGGTCGATGACTTGAATTACCGCGGATCCATCACTCATGTACAGATACTTGCCATCGGTTGTCAGTCCCCACCCTTGGCCCGTGTAACTGAACTGCCCGATTGCTTTGAACGTTTCTTTGTCGTAGACGACGCAGACTCGCTCTTTCCAAGTCAATTGATAGATGCGATCTTTGATGATCGCGATGCCTTCGCCAAAGTAGTTTTGATGCAGGCCGACTTGTTGAGATACTTTGCCGCTGGTCAGGTCGTATTTCTTAACGGCGGATTGACCATAGCGTCCAGTGCCTTCATAGACAGTGTCGCCCTCGACTATTAAGCCTTGGCAAAAATCGTTGGGGTCATGAGGAAACGTGGCTATTAGCTGCGCTTTGATCGTCTTTGCGTCCTGTCCCTCTGCATCGTTATTGTGCCGGAAAGACACAAGTACGATGATCAATCCCAATAATGGAATCATCAGCCATAATGGTTTTCGAAACATATGGATTCCGCTCGTCGATGATTGTGTTTGCAAGGCTTGGGTCTGGAGCTTGGTTTGCTGAGCTTCTTAACTGATTCTGCTATTCTAAATCAAACTAACAACAACGATGGTCTCGTCCAAGGTCAATTTCGAAGCTTGAGAAAGTCAGGACCCCTCTTTGCCGCGAAGTCGACCCTTAAGTGCATCCAGTAAACGACCGGACCGTTTCGGCGTTTCCGTCTGCTCAGTGGGGTCTTCTACATTGTCTGACTGCTTCTTTCCTTGAGCTTTTTCGCGATGGCGTTGAACTAAATCCTTTACAAGATCAACACCGACTTCGATGGCTTGATCGGCATCGCCCTCTGCAACATCGCTTAGAGCGCCGACTAAACTTCCCTTCAGTGGTGCTTCGCTACTTAACGCGCCCGAGATAATGGACAGTAAACCCGCCGAGTCTTGGCGGAGAGTCTTCCAATCTAATTCGGGCTCGTCCAAAGTTCCGCGAATGGGCAAAGTGATACTGGGAACTCCCAACTGTTTGACCGATTGACGCTTGGCAACATGCTCGATGGGGACGGGAATCTCAAAATCTAAGTTCAGTTCGCGGTTGACCAAGCCTACCGAACCAGCGGTGGCGATCTGTAGTCGCTCGTCGACTCGTGGAATACCCGCACGAACACCATCGTGTTTGATCATTTGATTGGCTACTTCAACGTTGATGGCTGAACCATCAACGAAGACCAATTCATGCGGTAGCTCGCGCTTAAACATCCGTCCGAGAATATCGATAGCAGACAAGATGGTTGGATGTGTTGGCACACTCCGAACTTGATGCAATGTCAACTGCGCGCTGCCAACGGAGTCCTGCGGATGTTGAAGTGGAATGGTGATTCGCTGAGTCTCCAGCGAAACCTTCCCATCAAATTCTGTAGACTTAGCCAACAAAGGTACCGCCTTAGAAAGCCCCAGGTGCACTAGTTCTTGAGTTATGGCAACTTGATCGAGGGCTGTCATGGGCTCTATGACCAATTGCGAATCGACATCAAGCGATTTGTAGGCCACCGTGGCGTCCAGCGGAGGAATGACCATCACGGGTTGCCCAGACTGTTCGTCGGTGACGGTCACGTGCAGGCCGCGAACGGCGATCGTTATGTCCATTTGTGGTGGAGCCTTCTTGGAACTCGCCGTTTGTTTAGGCTTGGATTTGCCTTCCACAGCGCGGACCAGGCGATCTAGATTGCTACCATCTTCCAAGAGCTGAATGTCGATGTTGGGTTCAAGTATTTCGACAGTGCCCAAATTGCGCCCGCCCCACAAGAAGCCGAGTAGACTTCGGTCCGAGCGAATCGCAGCGATCGAGAGCAGTGGCGCAGGTGAACTGGACTCAGAGACTTCGGAACCGTTGGAGCCCACTGATGTGGGTTTCAATTGGATCTGTTCAAACGCAAGGGGTCTTAGCCAGCCGATTTGAACGCGGCCAATCGTTAGCTCAAATCGCTCGTCAGCCAATCGATCTACAAGTGGTTGATAGACCCATTTGCTGCCAAGTACCGTTGGCAGCGCAAAGACGACTAAAGTGCCGACTAACAGTCCAGCCAGCACGAGAATTTTGATGCGTTGGGCGTGTTTCATAGCGTGAATTGAGGAATAGTTGGAAGTCGCCGAGAATCAGGAAGCCTTGAAAATTGAACGCTCACCAGTATATCCGAAACATTCCTCAAAGCTGCACTCAACAAGTTCAGCTAACCGTGTTCAGTTTCGATCGAGACCGTGCTTGCATTCCGTCTTGCCATAAATTGTTGTGAAAATTGAAAGACAATTCCCATTTGAGTCAGCCAATGGGATAAAATTAGAGACATAGCGACGTCGCACGAACGGTTCTTATTCGCCAAGCTGATTCTGTTTGCATCACAAGAAGCAAAGCCAGCGACTCTTACTCGACCTGTTCGCCCTCTAAAACTTTTGGGCGCCGCCTAAGCAAACGAATTTTGTTTGCACTGCTCTGGGGCAATAATCCCTTCCTGGACTGGATGTTCAGTTTTCGCTCTTCGGCCGACTCGATGCTTCGAGTCGCTTGCGGTTCGTTTCGTGTCTCAACGCACGTGTTCGAACTGACTCTCTATATCAACAAACTCAATCGCCTCATTTCGACAACTCAACACAAGGCACCATTCCATGGCATTCGGAAGTCCAATTCCAGACAAGACAGTTTTGCGCAGCGTGACTCAAGCTCTTACCACCAAGAGCGCAGGTTCTGGCGCCAAAATCACAGCTGTAGTCAGTTCCGGAACAGTAACGCTCTCGGGCATGTTAGTTCAAGAGACACAGCGACGCATGATCCTGAGTGCGATGGGCGTTATTAGCGGAGTCAAACGCGTTATTGATACTATGTCAGTCGCTCCGCCCAAAAAACGCGAGTTCTGATTCAGCTCGTAGGGTGGTGTTGAGGTACGAAACCCACCAATCAACATCGCGAGTGACACACGTTTACTCGCTGCTGTGCCGTAGCGGCGCGGAGCACATCGCAGCCTACTTTAGCGACTCTAACACTGTTTCGAAGTAAGCCAACTCCTTAGCGATACCTTGGGCTAAATCGACTTCTGCCAATTCAGCGGGAAGAACAGGCCATGCGTAAGTTTCCACTTCGTAGTGGCCTGTGAACCAATCTCTATCGGCAATCGACTTTGTTTTATGCTCCTCTAAGTAACTGCAGGCTTGCAGGATATCGCTTTGAGTAGTGCTCAGTAGCCCGAATTGGTCAACAAAGATGGGTACATGGAAATGAACTCGCCAAGGCCGAACTGGAAGAGTACCGGTCAACCACTGTTTTATAGCTAGATGAAGATCTTCGCTCAAGCTTTCGAACTGCCCTTGTTCGTTGCAACGGGTCGTTTGATGAAGGTACTTGGGCTCGCCGAAAGCATTGACATGTTGAAGCATCGCTTGTTGCGCAACTGGATCATCCTTGACCTGATCCCAGGGTACGTGAACAGCAGATGAAACTTGCACCTTGCCCACGCGGATGCCAGCGTTCAAATACTTCTCAAGAGCTTGTTGCTGAGGCTCGAACATGACGCCACTGTGGCAGATGTCATGACAGACAGTTAGATAGCGACGAGCCAGTTCAGCATCGGGACCTCGAAACAAATAGTGCTCGAAGAATTCAACCACGTCATCAGCCGTATCCAAAACGCAGCCCGGTTCGGGTTCGATCGCTACGACGATTTCACAACCGCGTTGTTGCTTGAGACGTTCAAGGTAGTGAGCCAATTCATGAAGTTGGTCTGCCGCCGTACTAAAGTTCTCTGCATGCCATGGAGCATGAGGCCAGCCCAATGGCAAAGTCGAAATCGAGCCGGAGCTTCCTTCAGGCAGAATGGCTTCCATGATTTGCGCGAGACTCTTGGTATATCCAGCTCGCGAACTGCACGTCCAAGTCGGCTCATAAACGGCGAGCTTGACAACGCTCTGGTGAAAATCACCTTGAGGGAATCCGTTGAAGGTATAAGGGATCAGCTTTCGCTGAGCTAACCAGTCGCGAAGCTCACTTGTCCGATTCTTGGTGAGCAATGTGTTGGC
The DNA here is from genome assembly GCA_963204965.1 of Planctomycetota bacterium. Lineage (GTDB taxonomy): Bacteria > Planctomycetota > Planctomycetia > Pirellulales > Pirellulaceae > Aureliella. Next base: position 29,433 of record CAUJKA010000020.1, read on the forward strand.
TGCGGCTTCAGAGAACCACAAGCCAACGGGCAGCGTTCCCTCTCCAGCAACAATTTGCCGAACCGGCACTGCGTAGGTTTCAAGATTCGCTAAAGCGGATTGCAAGTCCTTGCCTGAGTGAACATTGGTGCAATAGCCAAACGATAGATCGCGTGCGGCGGATGACACTCAGGACTCCCTGAAGTTTGAGTAGTTTGAACTCGAAAAAAAGCAACGTTAAGAATCGTACATAGCCAAAGTTTTTGAGGCTGGTGTGGCAAGCTTCGGGACCGGCATCTCGTCGCAGCTTTGGGGCCGATCGACCTGGTCGTTGGTCATTTACTGAGCCAATGGCACCAGGGCTAAGGAAAAACGAGAACCGCAGCCATGCGCCAGCCGATGTGCAAAAGCTTACAACCACTGTAACCGTTAGGATTGTTTCGAGTCGGGTTTAGGCCGACTTCATTGTAGGGAGTCCGCCGACCAACTGCAAATTGGAAAAAGGTCAATTACAATAGTCCGGTTCGTCCCACAGCATTCCACCCGTACACGGTCCCGGTGAATGCAAACTCAAACATCGCCCTCAGTTTTTATCTTACCTTCGTGAGTCTCAATTCAATGCGGTACAAAACTTCTCGCTGTTATCGGTGGGCTTCGCTCGGTCTTAGTTTGATGTTGACTTGTTCGGTGGTTATGAGCGCTTCAGCTCAATCCATCACCAACAGTAAGTATCCCCAAGAAGACAAGTTCAGACAAATGGACGAAGTCTGGCCAACACCTAACGGTTATCGAACCGGTGCTGGCGAGCCAGGCCACGAATACTGGCAACAGCGAGCAGACTACGTAATCGACATCAAGTTGGACGATGCCAAGCAGCATTTGACCGGCTCTGAAAAGATCACCTATCACAATCGATCACCTCATACGCTTCGTTACCTATGGATGCATTTGGATGGAAATATTTTCGACCCTGATTCCGACTACAACAAGCTTCGAACAGGCTTTGCGCCACAAGGTCGATTGTCGACGGATCAAATTAAGCGCATGAAGGCTCGCGATGCGTTTGATGGCGGTTTTAAGGTAACGCGAGTTGCCGATGGTAGTGGTAAGTCGTTGACTCACACCATCGTCAAGACGGTCATGAGAGTTGATCTACCAGAGCCGCTTCTGCCTGGTGAAGACTATGTCTTCAGCATTGATTGGAACTATCAGGTCAACAACTCGGCGATTGCTTCGATGCGAACGGGTGCCGAGCATTTTGAGAAGGACGACAACTTCATCTACGAAATCGCGCAGTGGTTTCCGCGAATGGTTGCCTACACCGACGCAAAAGGCTGGCAGCATCGCCACTACATCGGTCAAGGCGAGTTCACGCTCGAACTTGGCGACTACATGGTTCGAATCACAGTTCCCGAAGATCACATTGTTGCTGCAACCGGCGTTCTCCAGAATCCGGAAGATGTCTTAACAGCTATCCAACGAGATAGACTGCAGACTGCAGCAACTGCCGCGAAGCCGATGTTTATCGTAACGCCTGAAGAGGCTGCTGAAGCTGAAAAGGTGAAGAAGACGGGAACGAAGACATGGGCTTTCCACGCTCAAAATGTTCGCGATTTTGCATGGTCCAGCAGTCGCAAGTTCATTTGGGACGCTCAGGGACACAACGTCGATGGCAACCACACGATGGCCATGTCGTATTATCCCAACGAAGGCGAACCGCTGTGGAGCAAGTACTCGACACATTCGATCATTCACACGCTGAACGTCTACAGTCGCTATACCTTTGCTTATCCTTACCCGGTTGCCATTAGCGTCAACGGTCCAGTCGGCGGCATGGAATATCCCATGATTTGCTTTAACGGACCACGACCACAACGCGACGGAACCTATTCGGATCGAACGAAATATGGGTTGATCACGGTTGTGATTCACGAAGTGGGCCACAACTACTTTCCGATGATCGTCAACAGCGACGAACGCGAGTGGTCTTGGATGGACGAAGGTCTCAATACCTTCCTTCAGTATCTGGCCGAGCAAGAGTGGGAAGATAACTATCCATCGCAACGCGGTGAACCAGCCAAGATCGCTGACTATATGCGCAGCAATAACCAAGTACCGATCATGACCAACAGCGAGTCGGTACTTCAGTTTGGAAACAACGCCTACGCCAAGCCAGCTACAGCGCTGAACATCCTTCGCGAGACAATACTTGGCCGCGAGTTATTCGACTTCGCGTTCAAAGAATATGCGCGTCGTTGGAAGTTCAAGCGTCCAATGCCTGCAGACTTTTTCCGATCGATGGAAGACGCCGCCGGCGTCGATCTCGATTGGTTCTGGCAAGGTTGGTTCTACACCACCGACCACTGCGATATCTCCATCGATAAGGTCTCGTGGTACGAAGCCAATAACGGTGATCCCGATGCTGAGGCAGCGCGACGAGCCGATCAAAAGGCTAAGCAATTGCCTACACAGTCTGAGTCAGGCAACAAGGATCTTCCCAAGCGAGCCAACGAGTATCCTGAGCTGAAGGATTTCTACAACACTTACGATCCGACTGCTGTTACTCCAGAGGCTCGCGAAGAGTTTCGAAAAGCGATGGAGAAGCTGACGCCAGAAGAGAAGGCGATGATCGAACAGCCGATGCACCACTATCAATTGGCATTCAAGAACCTGGGTGGTCTAGTCATGCCAATCATCGTTCGCATGAACTACGAAGATGGATCGCACAAGATCCTGCGCTTGCCGGTTGATATCTGGTCCAAGGACAATAAGGATGCCAGCACGGCGGTGATTTCTGAAAAGCCCGTCGTATCGTTTGAGCTAGATCCGCTTCGCGAAACGGCAGATGCCAATCGCGATAACAACTACTTCCCACCACGTTTGGAGCCTACTCGCTTCCAGATTTACAAGGCTGGTCGCGGTGAAGCTCCTATGAGTGGTCGAGGCGGAGGACGAGGCGTTCCACGCGGACCTGCTCCTACAGGTCAAGGTGGTGCGGCAGCGGCAGCAGCGGCCGCCGCTGCTCAACGCATGGCCGAAGCTGGGGGCGATCCAGAAGCTGGTGCTGACAACCCAATGCGAGCCGCTCGCCGTCGCGAAGAAGCAGAGCGCGCGAAACAGCAAAATCAGGGCGAGCCGAAGAAAGCTGATGAAGAAAAGAAAGAGCCTGAGAAGAAACCTGATGCAGTTCCAGCACCGGCGGCTGACAAGCCAGCCGATGCACCTGCAACTAACAAATAGTCGGTTCGTTCTTTCCGTGTTTGATGAACTCCCAGCGATCCATTGTTGAGTATTCCATGTTTTCAACCAAAACGCTTCTCGTGCTCACCTGCATCTGTGCGACTTTCGCAAACAGCTTGTTTGCGCATCCGTTTCACACAAGCGTGGCCGAAGTTGACTGGAATAAGGAGACGGGCCGTTGGGAGATCAGCCTTCGTGTGCATGCTGGAGATATGGAACTGGCGCTCACCAAGCTGCATGGACGAAAAATCAACATTGAGAGCGCCGAAGCCGAGAAGCTTGTTCAGGCCTACTTGGCTACTCGCTTTCAATTCTTGTCGCAAGCTGAAGCTGAAAAGCTCAAGGCCGCATCAGGCTCCGTGATTGTCGTCAAGACAGAAGCCGAAACCAAAGACCCTGCGAACGCTAATGAGCAATTTCATTGGCTTGGGCAGGAGTTTGAAGGCAATTGGATGTGGCTTTACTTTGAGCTTGCTCCCCCAGAGAGCAAGGAACAAACGGTTCTGTTCAGTCAATTGCTCACCGAGATCAATGACGATCAGATCAACATCGTTTCTGTTCGTCAGTCAGGCAAACGAGTGACTCGTCAAACCAATCGCAATCAGATGTGGATCGAGATTCAGTAACGTTTGCGTTGGCGTGCAACAATGTGTGCACGCCCTCGGGTTTCCGTTCGGTGGTCTTAGTCGCGGGGTGGCACGCAACGCCGTTAACCCTAATTCGGTGCTATAAGCTAGCAAATATAGATCTCGCTGCGCCTGTGAATTTTGGTCATTGTTAGGTTACCAAATCAAACAGTGCCAAACTCACTACCGAAAGGACTCGGCTGTGGCGCAACGAG
>CAUJKA010000021.1 GCA_963204965.1 Planctomycetota bacterium
ACCTTCTACGAGCCGACGATGACGATCTAGATGAGTCGGACGATTTGTACGAGTCCAAAGATGCTGATGACGAAGCAGGTTCGGATCAGTCTCCTGATGGACGCCGTCGACGAAGACGCAAGCGAAATCGTGGCGGTAAGCGTCTGGAAGAGACTTCGAGACAACCTTCGGATGACATTGTAGATGACGAAGATGTGGTCGAGGGAGACGACGAAGATCAAGGAGAAAATGGTGAGGAAGTTGGTGCGAACAAGCATCGCAACATTCCAACTTGGGAAGACTCCTTGGCCTGTCTAATCGATGCCAACATCGAAAACCATCGGAGAAATGAAGGTCGTGGCGGCGGTGGGCCACGCGGTGGCGGACGAAATCGAGGCCGTCGCTAAACGTTTTGTTTCAATTTTCAATGTGCTCGGGTGATTCATCCTTTCTGAATTGCAGCGGAAAGCAATCGGTGCTATCCCACTGCTGCCATTCCGAGTACAATTTGGCCGATCAAAGACGCCTGCCTGACAGTGGCTCTCGCGAGGGGGAGCCGTGAACCTGGTCAGGACTTAAGTGTAGCAGCCATAAGCGGGGTACTCTTGTGCGAGGGCCTCTGCTGGGCAGGCGTTCTTTTGATCTTGAGATCGAAGCCGATCGGACATGGTGAGGCTTTCATAACCCACATAAGTTCGTGTCGAGCATCGCTCGGTTAATTTCTTTTGTCCTGGCTCAATCTTGGGATGCATCCGTGGAAGACTCAGTAGATAAGTCTTCGACTCAACCGGCCTACACTGTCGTCGCTAGACGCTATCGTCCTAGGTCCTTTGAACAGTTGATTGGTCAGGAGCACGTTGCCCAAGCTCTCGGTAAGGCAATCGCAACAGGACGTGTTGGCCATGCGTACCTCTTCACGGGTGCGCGAGGAGTTGGCAAGACATCGACGGCGCGGATCTTTGCCAAAGCGCTCAATCTCCAAGAAGGCGTTTCAAGCGACCTAGCGGATGAAATTACTGCAGCAGTCGATTCAGGCGACGATATCGATGTGATCGAGATTGACGGCGCGAGCAATCGCGGGATCAACGAGATTCGCCAGCTTCGTGCGAACGTGAATGTTCGTCCCAGCCGCGCGCGGTTCAAGATCTACATCATCGACGAAGTTCACATGCTGACCAAAGAGGCCTTCAATGCTCTATTGAAGACTCTGGAAGAACCACCAGCGCACGTCAAATTCATTTTCTGCACAACCGATCCCGACAAGATTCCTATCACTGTCTTGTCGCGATGTCAGCGGTTTGATTTTGTACCAGTCAAGTTTGAAGCGATTGTCACCCGGCTTCAGGAGATTGCGACTAACGAAGGCTATGAATGCGAGCCCGAAGCATTGTCCTTATTGGCTCGCCGCGCTGCGGGGTCAATGCGCGATAGCCAGTCGCTGCTAGAGCAAGTGATGAGCTTCTCGGTCGGAAAGATCACCGCTGAGCAAGTTCACTCGCTGTTGGGAATCGCCGATGAAACTTTGTTGCTGCGGATTGTCGACGCGCTTTATCGGCACGACGCACTCGAAGCGATCTCTGCGGCTGATGCTGCATTAACAGACGGTGCCGATGCAGGCCAACTGACCGAGCAACTGCTGAACTATCTGCGCGATATTATGGCTGTTGGTGTGGGTGGTTCGGCGAATCTTCTGAAGTACGCCAGTCCCTTAAATCACGCTCGCCTAAAAGAGATTGCTGATGCGTGGGGAGTACAAACGGTACTCTCGGCCATTCAGATCCTCGACGAATCCATCGTCCGCATGCGCGCGAGTGTCTCCGCTGGCACGCTGTTGGAAGTCGCCATGGTCCAGATCTGCCAATTGGAGCAGCTTGCGTCGATCGGGGCTCTGATTGCCGCATTGGGAGGCGGTGCTGTGGCTCAAAAAAAAAAGCCCCATGACATAGCCTTAGCTTCCGTTGGTCGCGCTGATCCAGAACCTCCGGGGAACGGGAGCACTCAAAACGCCCAGTCCTCGGAGACGGGCATTGATGGCCAGTCGCACGATAACCAGTCGCACGAAGCTGGAGCAGTTGCCGAGCCGGTTTATCAGTCGCTCTCTGATGCGCTGAAAATTAGCCGGGAGCAAGGTAAGGTTCAGCAAAGCAATACACAGACTAGTAATGCTCATTCGAACGCCCAACCCAACAGCCCGTCGACAATCGTCGTATCGCATGCTGCTTCAGGGCAAGGAGCTGCCGGTGGAAATGGAGCAAAGCCTCCTCACGTTGCTGTAGCTCTTGCGCAAGCTCAACAGTCGGAGCAAGCATCGTCAGTTCCGCAACCGCACACTCATTTAAAGCCGACCTCTCCGCCCTCAGGTGCAGCGCTAGTAACAGCGAGCGTTGTGAATCAACAGCAACATAATAGTGGTGGATCAGCAACTGCAGCATCTAGTGTCGGCGCTAAACCACAAACGTCAGCCGCGCCAGCCGCCAGCAGTTCGCGATTTTCGTCAGCGCCAATCGGATCCACGGAGGCGATGGCTCAATGGAAGCGAGCTACTCAAACGATAGACGGTCTCTTGGCTAATTATTGCAATATGGTTTTGGCTATTGAGCCTAAGGACAGTACGGCTTGGCGCGTTGTTTTTCCGCCTGGAGCCAATCAGCCTCTCGACTATTGCGAGAACGTTACTCGAAAAGCTCAGCTAACCAATGCGTTAGCCCAAGTTCTTGGGCGAACAGTTCAGTTGCATTTCGAAATGCAGCCTGGTCAAGCACCGGCGCCAACGACTTCGAATCAAGTGAATTCTTCGGCCGAGCGAACGAAGCGAATTCGCGAACTGGCAAGCCATCCATTGATCAAGAAGATTGTTGAAATGCTTGATGGCGAAATCACCAAGGTCATACCACCGCGACCGCCCAGTCCACAGCCTGGCGACAATAACCATCAATCGCATTAACGACTTTAACTGAACTACTTCGACAACTTTTGAAATTGAACCTACAAAGGTCACTCATGTTCAACCTAAAGAATCTAAGCGGCTTGTCCCAACTGATGATGAATGCCGGGTCAATTCCCGAGCGAATCAAAGAGATGCGTGAAAAGTTAGCTCAAGAAACGGTTACTGGCGGAACCAACGCAGAAGGCTCGGTCTACGTTGAGATGACAGGCGCTGGTGAAGTCGTAAGGCTGGTCATTTGTTCGACGCTAACTCAACACGGGGAAGCGGATCAAGTGGAGCAGATGCTGCCTCAGGCACTTAACGAAGCACTAGCAAAGGTTCGCAAGTTGCACATCGAGAAGATGCGTGAGTTAACTGGAGGAATGGACCTGCCAGGGCTCGAAGAAGCGCTTGGAGGAGTGTAGCCCCTTTGTCTCAGCTTTGATTTTCTCCTCGGCGGTTTTGGATTCGACGATAGCAATGCAGCAAAACTCAAGCTCAGTGAACAACCTGATTGACCAACTGGGCAAACTGCCGGGAATTGGCAGAAAGACTGCTGAACGTTTGGCTTTCCACTTGCTTCGCGTTAGTCAGGGAGAAGCTTTGGCGCTTGCCGATTCGATTCGACAAGTCCGAGAAAACGTCCGGTATTGCAGCGTCTGTTACAACTTAGCAGAAGGGCCGCTCTGTGCGGTGTGCTCGGACGGATCGCGTGAGCAACATCGGCTGTGTGTTGTAGAGCAGCCGAGGGACTTGATGGCATTGGAGCAATCGGGAGCCTATCGAGGGCTATACCATGTGTTGTTGGGAAGGATTGCTCCGCTTGAGGGAATCGGACCTGACCAATTGACGATTGATTCCCTGGTAGAACGAGTCAGGCGAGGCAACTTCACAGAAATCATAATGGCAACTAATCCAACGGTAGAAGGCGATGGATCGGCGTTGTACATCACCAATCAGCTTCATGAATTCCCGATCGAAGTCACTCGTTTGGCTCGTGGAATCACTTCTGGAAGCGTTCTCGAGTACACCAATCGCGAAATTTTGGCGGACGCAATCAGCGGACGGCAAAAAATGTGACAGCTCAGAAATCTTCGTCCGCGATATCGAGTGCCGCTGCGAACTTCTAGCAACTTGTGTGCCCACAAATCAAATAATCACTGCACAATCGCAGAATCGGTGATAAAATTTAACACCGTGGGCCACAGCAGTATGCGGTCCGGTGTCTAACTAAGATCTAGAAGAAGCCTCCACGTCACTCTGCCCCGACAAGGATAATTCGTCATGCGCATGTCATTTGGAATGGAAGCGCGCCAGGTTCAATCTCAAAAGCTGGCGCCACGGATGATCCAATCCATGGAGATATTGCAGCTTCCCGTGCTGGCACTTCAGGAGCGAGTAGAGCAAGAGCTGACTGAGAATCCGCTTCTGGAGGTTCAAGAAGACGAGCTGCCTCCAGCGGAAGCTGAAGAGGAGAACGTTGATCCCAACAGTCCGACCGAGGACGAGCGAGAGTTGGTGGTCCGCGATGATCAGTCCAATTCGGATGACTTCGAGCGGCTGGCCAATATGGACAACGAGATGCCGCAGAGCTTTGACGACTTTCGTACCAGCACCAACCGTATGCAGGAAGCTCAAGATCGTCAGCATGATTTGATGGCCAACGCGACAGAGCGTCCCGAATCGCTGAACGACTTTCTGATTCATCAGTTGTCGGAGTTAGACATTGATTCCGATGTAGAAGAAATCGCACAGAAAATCATCTCGACCTTGGATGCTCGCAACGGAGGCTATTTCAAGTCCAGCTTGCGAGACTTGTTGCCTGCCGATCATAGCGATGAAGATTTAGCGAAGGCCGAAGAGGCGCTGAGCGTGGTCCAATCGTTGGATCCTCGTGGTATTGCCGCTCGTGATTTGCGAGAATGCTTGCTCAATCAATTGCACGCCGACATGGACTACTACGAAGAGCTGTCCGTGTTAATTCGCGATCACCTGGAGGACTTGGCCGAAAATCGACTACCCTTGATCGTTAAGAAGACCGGCTTAGAGATTGAGCGAATTCAATTGGCCAGAAGAGAATTCCACCATCTGAATCCCAAGCCGGGCGCCGCTTTTTTGGAAACTTACGTCCAAGTAGTTTCACCCGATGTGATTGTCGAACTTGATGAGGATGGCAAGTATGTTATTCGGCTTGAGGATGATCGCATTCCATCGTTGCGAGTCAGTGAATACTATCGAAGCCGTCTGGCCGATGCCAACGCAACTCAGGAAGAAAAAGACTACATTCGTCGCAAGATTGAATCCGCCAATTGGTTGATTGAAGCCATCGAGCAACGACGTGGAACCGTGCGTCGAGTTGCTGAGGCTATCGTTTCGCGCCAGCGACGATTCTTGGATGATGGCCCCGAGTTTATTGAACCACTCAAGATGCAACAAGTTGCAGATGATGTGCAAGTAAGTGCTTCTACGATTAGTCGGGCGGTCGATGATAAGTGGATTCAGACGCCTCGCGGTATTTTTCCGTTGCGACGCTTCTTTGTGCATGGAACACGAAGCGACGATGGTGAAGACATCGCTTGGGAAACGATCAAGATGAAGCTGAACGAAGTCATCGAAAAAGAGAATAAAGAGAATCCTTTCAGCGATGACGAGCTGGTAGACGAGCTTTCGAAACTTGGTTTGCCAATCGCCCGAAGAACGATCACCAAGTACCGAAAGAAGCTTGGTATCCCCAGCAGTCGTCAACGGAAAGACTGGTCGAAAAAGTCCAAGTAACTGATGTGAACTAAAGTCTCAGTGCTGCGTGAATATTGCGGTTTCTACAGGCAGCTAGTGAGTTTCGTTAAGATTCGCTCATTATTCACTGCTTGAGGCACGAAATGGGCAAAAACTCTTAATTTCTTGCGAATCTGTTCGTCTTTGACGGGGTTAGTCTGGGGTCCCAGAACTATCCCTCGTGACACACTGATTGCAGGATGAGCGAAACCGTGAGACTACTAATTGTCGAGGACGATTCGGTTAGAGCGAGTAACTTCTCTAGCTCGTTATCGGAAGTGGGTTATCACTGCCGCCGCGTTTCTTCAGGAGCAGCAGCCATTGAGGCTGCGAAGGCAGATGATTTCCACGTGGTAATTGTCGACCTTTCTTCAACGTCGTCGGTTCAGACAATCCAGGCCGTGCGTGAGTATAGTCCCAACGCAAATATCCTATTGCTATCACCTCCCAGGACAGATCATCAGCGAAATGCAGCACTAGAAGCTGGCGCGGATGATTTCGTGATGGAACCGTTTGAAATGGGCGAGATGCGAGCTCGCATTGAAGCCGCATTGATTCGTGGAAAATCCAGGAGCCGATCGCAACGACTGGAGCACGGTCCCTTAGTTATGGACATCGTTTCTCGCAAAGTGACTTTCCATGAAAAGGCTCTTTCGCTGACTCCCACAGAATTTCGCATCCTGGGTGTCCTACTGCAATCTCCCGGAAAAGTTGTTAGCCGCCAAATGCTCCATGAGGCGCTTTGGGAATTGGGCTGGGATGGTGTTACCAACGTGATCGAAGTTCACATCAATCGGCTGCGCACCAAAATGCGAGCCGTCGCTGACCAGACCGTCATCCGCACAGTTCGCGGTTGCGGCTATGTAATTGATATGCGCAACGCTAGCAGAGTTGGCGTCGAATAGCAGTCACCCTGGCCCGAGATCAAACCTCAGTCGGAGCCATGTTCCGATCGCTATTGGAGGGCTGTCGGAATGGCTGGTTGGAGCGACTGGTTGTAGTCCGTGGTGGCAACGTCGGCACAACCGTTTCAAACCAACCTTCCAAATGCGGCATTTCCCCTAGCCGCTTGACATTTTCCTTGCCAACTCGATTACAATGTTCTTAACGCGATCGGCCCCTCTGGCCATCGCAAAGCATTGGATGCTGCCAGACGGATGCCAGGATTGGGCGCTCAACTACCAGCGCTTGTTGAAAGTCAATTGTGTCCAACTTCAGATTGACAGCATTGATGATTGCATTTGGCCTCGGTGTTAACCCAGGCTGTGCGCCGATTTCTCTTACATCTCAGACCACCGTGGCGGATAGTTCTTCGTTGCAAAGTCAACAAGAGCTCGACGTAACGACAGATGGCACTGGATCTGTTGCACATCAGTCCGAGAGCTCCACTGAGCCCAGCGAATCGGATGTTCTTGTTCAAGAACCCGCATTGCGTTCCGTGCGCAAGATGGAATTCTCCAGCGGGTCTCGGCAGCCTAAACACCGCAGCAACTTCTTTATGCTCCAGGCATTCAACGAAGCGATCGGTGATTCGTACAAGTGCACAGTTCAATTGATGCACGATGGAGATCAATGTGCGTTGGGAACTATCGTCGATACCAATGGATGGATCGTTTCCAAAGCAAGCGAGCTACAGAATCGAACAAGCCTCAAGTGCCTTCTCAATGACGATCGCGAAATCGAGGCCAAGGTCGTTGGTACAGATGTCGAAATGGATGTAGCGTTACTAAAGATATCCGCTTCCAACCTTAACGCAGTGCAGTGGGATCTTGCGATTCCTGAGCAAGGTCGATGGTTGGCGACAACCGATTTGCGATCAAGTGTTCCGACAGCAATTGGTGTTGTGAGCGCTGGACCCACGCGAATACCCAATCAGCGAGCTGTGCTTGGAGTGTTGTTAGACGAAGATGCTGGTAATAAGGGCGCTGTCGTCTCTCAAGTTCTCAATGGCAGTGGCGCCCATGACGCCGGGATTCGCGAGCGAGATTACATTCTTTCGGTCGATGGAAAAAGTGTCGATTCACGGGATCAGTTCCTAAACCTGCTCAAGGGCGGCAAAGGTGGTCAGTACCTGACGCTGAAGATCAATCGCGACGAAAACATGATCGAAAAGCAAGTTCGCTTGATGGATCTCTCCTCTGAGTTGCTCGACGAAACCGAGATGGAAGTCAACGGCCCGATCAGTGCTCGTTCGACCGGATTTGGCCGCATTTTCATGCACGACACAGTCATCCTTCCCAACCAATGCGGCGGTCCACTTGTAAACTTGGATGGCAAAGTTGTTGGCATCAATATCGCTCGAGCTGGCCGAGTATCAACCTATGCTCTACCCGCCGACACTATTATGCCAATCATCAAACGCTTGATGCAGAATGCAACCGTGATTGCCAAGAGCTCCACAGGACGTCCGGTATCGACCGATTCCAATTAGAGCCCGCCGATTCTTCTAGCTGCATCAGTTTAACTGGCGCAGCGGTCGAGTATGAACTCTCCCGCGCGCTGTAGTTCACCGTTTAGGGATTCAACTAATTCGCCGGAGAGTCGCTTGGCGAGTCCCGAGCCAAAGCGGTGAGGGCAAAAATGGGCCGACCGCGGTGAATCACATGTTGCTATCAGCCTCGTACATTCTTCTGCCCTCATTCTATTGCTTTTAGAAATTAGGCCAGAGTTTAACTAGCGAAGTGATCCCCTTTCTTCCTCCCAGTAAGAACTTGCCTGGGAGCGTTCGATTCCTGAACTCTCCCGCGCGCTGTAGTTCACCGTTTAGGGATTCAATAATTCGCGGGAGAGTCGCTTGGCGAGGCCCGCGAGCCAAAGCGGTGAGGGTAAATATGGGCCGACCGAAGTGAATCGCATGTTGCTACCGGCTTCCCTATTTTTAACCTTTTTGTTTTTAGGCCTGCGTCCATCATGCCTGTCAACGGCGAATTGCGCGAACGTAGTAGCCTGCGTCTAGACAACGATCAGCTTTGTCCTGCAGTTGGCTTCGGCCAGTTTCCGTGTGCCAACCGAGATTGTCTAACAGGTGCACTAGCATTTGAGGGCTGGGCATATCGCTATGTCCGGTCCACAGCAATCGTCCGATGAGCGATGATTCCAGTAGCTTCATACAACCCGAAAAAAGTTCTTCCCAATGATCTGATAGATTCCATGCCTTGCCGCTAGGGCCATGGCCGTAACTTGGTGGATCTAGAACGATAATGTCGTAGGCATTGCCTCGACGAATCTCTCTGGCGACAAACTTACTTGCGTCTTCGACAATCCAGCGAATGGGATGTCCTTCAAGTTGGTTTGCGGCTGCATTTTCGCGAGCCCATGCGACTGACGGCGACGATGCATCGACGTGGGTGACATGCGCGCCGGCCACTGCAAGAGCTAGAGTGGAGCCGCCGGTGTAAGCAAACAAGTTGAGTGCTCGAACTGGGGTATTGGTCGATTGAGTTGTCTGAGTCACTTGGTCGACCAGCCACCGCCACTGTGTGAGCTGTTCGGGAAAGACGCCGACGTGACCGAACGGTGTGAGCTTGAGTCGAAGCTCTACGGAAATGCGAGGTGAGTCTTGTCGCAAGAGAAACTCGACGGGCCAGTGAGCTGGCAGCCGTGGGCTTCCATCTTCGATCGGCAAAACAGCATCAGCCTTGGACCACTGATGGTGATCTCGCTTGACAAGAAAATCTGCCGCTGGGCATGGGCGATCAAGGACTACTGAACCGAACTGTTCAAGTTTTCTGCCTGAACCAAAGTCCAGTAATTGGTAGTGCTTGTTCGCCATGGAAGTGCTTGGGATGCATTGGCAAGCTAGTTGCTCGCGAATTGCTGCTCGGCTTGGTTGGATTGCCAAGCAACGGCGGTGATTGTTCGAGTGATCTCAAGAAGGTCCGCCGTATCGGCTAAGAGATTGCCGCGAATGACCAGCACGTTGGCGCCATCCACCGTTTGTACAGCAAAGGCTCCATGGACAATCTGTGCGTTGTAACGAAGCAGCGCGAGAGCGTGGTTGGTGTCGAACTGCCCGCAAGTTGCCCAGATGCTAACGATGCGATGTCCGGCTTCGTCAACGCTGGAAAAATCAACGTGAACGACTTGCCGTCGCAATGGTCCCATTGAAATGCCGATCTTCCACTCGAAGTCGCCTTCGGTGACTTGCCAAGCAGACTGTTTGGCAACGCTTTGAATCATTTGCTTGACTGTCGCAATAGAATCGCCAGTGGGAGCGGTGGCTGCTGCAGTTGGAGCCGCGCTAGCTGTTGGGGCAACTGGTTGTGCCGCTGGATTTTGCAAAGCTTGTTGCAACATTGACGGCAGCATCATTCCTACGCTTGCACCCATACCAACAGCGGCCATTGATCCTGCGCTGCCATCGCCTGCCTTCCCTAGCCCGTTGGCCGCTTGGTAAAGAGTGTACGAGCGAAGGTCGCCAACTGCAGACATACTCGAACGAGCGTCGATCGCCTTCTGAACTTCATCCGGAGCGGAGATGTTGCTGATCACTAAGTCGGTAAGTTCAAGACCAAACTTCTTGAACTCTTCTCCGATCTTCACTCGTCCTGCCGCGCCAATCTCGTCGAACTTCGAAGACATTTGCAGCAGTCCGATATTCGACGATGCCAGAAGATCGCTCAAGCCTGAGACCATAACATCGCGCAGGTAATCGGTTACCTGAGTGGTAGAGACCATGCCTTGTGTCCCCACCAATTCATTGATTAGCAGCGACGAATCGACGACACGGAAAGAGAATTTTCCAAAGCCTCGCAAGCGAACCATTCCAAAGTCAGGATCTTTCATGGTGATTGGATGTCGCGTTCCCCAACGCTGATCGACGAAGCGTTGCTTACCCACAAAATACACGCAGGCTTGGAAGGGAGACTTCTGCCAAGGGATCGTTAGGATGCTGGTTAGGATGGGTATATTCGCGGTCGTTAACGTGTGTCGACCAGGACCGAACACGTCCATCGCTCGACCATCTCGGAAGAAAATCGCTTCTTGATTCTGCTGAACGATTAGCTGAGCACCCATTTGAATTGCCGCAGTACCACCGGATGGAACTCGAGCCACAACAGCGCTACCTGATTGATCAATAAAATCGATGACTTCTAATCGGAACATGCTGAACCTGTCGGATGTGTTGAGAAATGCGAGAAAGCGATAATTCTAACTGTTAGTGTCGATGAACAAACTAGCCCTGCTTGAGCAGTTCTCCTCGGCGGTCAATTCTCTGATGAAGCAGATCGGTCGACTCTTTGACTTTAACGAAGGGAAGTGGAGACTCTTCCAGTTGTTTACCTAGTAGATCGACGACTGATACCAAGTTGGCATCCAGTTCGGAAATCTGAGTGAGTAACTTTTCGTCGACAACTCGACTGGAAAACCAACCAGAATAGCCTTCGACGGCAGCCGCCAATCGAGAACGAGCTCGATCCAGTTCAGTTCTCAATTTTTCAATTTGTAGAGGGCTCTCCAAATCTCCCGACCGAGCCGCCTGAGCGCCGACCGCGTCTAGCTGAGCCTTGCACTGGTCAATTCGCTTTACGAGAAAGTTTCGAGTTAATCGATCATCCTCGCGACGTGACTCCAGGGCGTGATAGGCACCATAGCCTGGAATCAGCGATTTGAGGTTGGCGACGATTGAGTCTTTGTTCGGCACTATTAAAACCCTTTCAGAATTCGAACCAACTGCCGATGTCGCGCGGCTGGCTTCACAATTAGCGGCGAGATTCGAAATGTGGTATAGCCTATTAACGACCATTAAACTTGCGACATCATACCCCAACCTTGCCAACTAAGGTAGCAACACCACTTAGTTTCGGGGGGAGCGATATCGCCGCATATGTAGCCCTGGATCGTTGCCAATGGCGGAGTCCACTACTATACTGTGTCGCTTACTTCAGCGGCCCCACGGGCTCCTGTCGAACTTCCCACCTTTCTACAGACCTTCGGTCGATCTCTATCCCAAGCAAAGGCAACCTTTCCATGACAAGAAATTCACGTCGTCAGTTTCTCAAAACTACATCTGGGCTGATCGGCGCCGGATACTTTGCAACCGCTGGAACTCGAGTTGCTCTTAGTCGATCAGCGCTTGAACAGATCAACGTAGCTTGTATTGGTATTGGCGGAAAAGGCGATAGCGATTCCAGCAACGCTGCAACGTTTGGCAAGGTCTTGGCGATCTGTGATGTGGATCGCGAGCGACTGGCAAAGAAGGGTGAGTCGGATCGATTTAAGGATGCCGAGCGCTTCACCGATTACCGTGAGCTGTTTGCCAAGTATGGCAAGAACGTTGAAATCGTAAACGTTAGCACGCCTGACCACATGCACGGGCCGGTGACACTTGAAGCGATGCGACTTGGCATCAGCTGCTACACACAAAAGCCTTTGACTCGAACCATCTACGAAGCGCGACTTTTGGCGACTGTTGCCAAAGAGACCGGCGTTTGCACTCAGATGGGCAACCAAGGTACCGCACTGGATTCTTCTCGCGAAGCCATCGCACAGATTCGCTCAGGAGTACTTGGAACTCTTAAGGAAGTTTATGCATGGTCCAATCGTCCAGTTTGGGCGCAAGGTCCAAATCGCCGCATGACTTTGGAGAAGTTCTCTGCTCAAGCCAAGGAAGCCTCGCCATCGAAGGCTGACAAACTGATCGAGTCCAAGAAGGCTGAAATCGCCAAGGCTCTCGAGCAGCTTGATTGGGAAAGCTGGATCGGCGTAGCACCTTACCGTGAGTTCTTCCCTGGTCTGTACCACAGCTTCCAACACCGTGGTTGGTGGGACTTTGGTACCGGCGCTCTAGGCGACATGGCCTGCCATCAATTGACAGTACCGTTCGCTTCCTGCGGCCTACGAGATCCTATCTCGGTTCAAGCCAAGACAACTGGTCATGATTTCGACAGCTTCCCTGCCAGTTCAATCATCAAGTTTGAATTTCCAGCGACTGCAGAACGACCTGCAATTCCGTTCTACTGGTATGACCGCAAGGGTAACAAGCCACCCGCCGAGATCTTCTCGAAGTGGGGCATCGACAAAGTCTCTGATAGCGGTGTCTTGATCGTTGGTGAGAAGGGTGCCTTCTACAGCGCCGATGACTATTGCGGCGTCTACGAGCTTCGCGGAGTCAAGAAGGTAGACGTTGACTACGAAAAGGCCGAGAACAAGGGCAACAATGACTTGAACAATATGTATGAATTGTTCCGAGCCAAGAGTGCTGGTGATCCAAAGATCTGCCACAGTAACTTTATCGATCGCGCTGGTCCTTTGACCGAGACCATTCTTCTGGGCAACTTGGCTGTTTGGGCAGCGGCTCAGGGCGGCAAAGACGGTGAGATGGGTGAGTGGGGCGAAAAGGTGGAATGGGATGCTAAGAATTTGAAGGTTACCAACCTCGCGTCACTGAAGACACCTAAGGTAGCTGACTTGATCAAGCCAACCTACCGCGCTGGTTACCGTTTGGACTAGTTTCAGTCTCGCGGTTTTGAATTTGACGAGTAAAATTTGCGGGGCACAGAGATCTGTGCCCCGCTTGCTTTCATCAACTCACTTCAGGGTAGTTCCATGTTGTTTCGTTATTTGGGTCGCTTTACATTGCTGGCTTGTGTTGTAGCGCTAGGGAGTTGCTCTGGTCCCGATTCGAAAAAGAGCGCGGGCAGCAAGTCTGCAACAGACAGTGGGTCCGATACAGGCACCGAATCAGAAGTAAAGCTCTCTGAGTCCAACGCTAAAGCCAAAAAGCGAATTGAAGAAATTGGCGGAACGGTCAAGCTTGCCGAAGGCGAGATTACACAAATACTTTTCGACGATTGTTCGAACGTGGGCGAAGCGGATGTCGAACTTATCGGTGGGCTAAGTAAGTTGCAAAAGCTCCAGTTCGAAAACTATCGAACGTTGAACGACGAGTCTGTCGCAAAGCTCGCCAAGCTACAAAACTTGACTTCGCTATCGATCACGAATACGGTCATCACAGATGCAACTGTTGATTTCATCGTCAGTACCTTTCCGAAGCTGACTGAGTTGGATTTGTCCTCCAATACGAACATGACGCCTGGGGCGCTCGATAAGATTTCTAAGTTGGCTGGGCTGAAAACGCTAGTGCTTGTACAAAATCGATTCAACGAAATCAGTACGCTGAGTTTAGAGGACCTGAAGCAACTGAAGGTTTTGGATTTGCGAGGCAACATGGAAGCCGGCAACTTGTCGATGGAAGTTGTCGCCGGGTTGCCAGAGTTGACTGCGTTTAAGCACCGCAGCAATATTGTCAGCGATGACGGAATGGAGAAGTTTGCGACTGCCAGCAAATTGGAAAGTCTGCTGATACAAGATTTCTTGATTACTGGACAGTCTGGGCAGCACTTGGCCAAGTTGACCAAGCTAAAACAATTGGAGGTCTTTCGTTGTCAAGCATTCGATTCTCAAGGTGTTTTGGCACTCAAGGGTATGGGATTTGAACGGTTAACGCTTCGCGGCTTGCCCGCCGTAGATGATTCCGCGATGGAAGTCTTGAAAGATCTTCCGAAGCTAAAGAAGCTTTTCTTGCACGAACTAGATTCGGTGTCAGACAACGGACTCAAAAACCTAGCGTCCTTACAGTCGTTGGAGCTACTGGATGTTTGGTCCGTCTCACAATTGACGGATGCGACACTGGATGTTATCGCGAAGCTTCCTAACTTGAGAGAATTGTCATTACGCACAACTGGCGTTACTGACGCGGCTATTGAGAAGATTTTGGCGATGCCTAAGCTTCAAGTTCTGACGATGAAAGAAAACGGCTCGGTAACTGAGGCGGCGCTCAAGAAGCTTGAGTCCAAGAAGTGGACAAAGCTAGACATTGGCAAGAAGTAGTACGAGCACCAGTCCGGCTTGAAACTCTGCGTGTCAGAGACCATCGTTAAGAAATACACTATGGCGAGCAGAACTACTGCTCGCCTTTCTTTTTGCGATTTAGGTGCGAGTTAAGTTACGCTACAGGTGCAACTCGCTGTGGCAATCAACCGCTCTCTTACGTCGGTAATTCGACACTCGACAAAACCGATCCGAAGGCCACGTTGTACTACCTGAGCTCTCGCGAGTAGGCGACCGCTCTTGATCGGACGGACGAAGTTAGTCTTCAGCTCGATGGTAGCGAAGCCATACTGATTGAATAGCGTTCTTCCGAAAGCGATTCCCATGGCTGCGTCGGCCAACAAGCTGATCACGCCTCCATGTACCAAACCCATGGGATTGTGGTGATTCTTGTCCAGCGTCAGATAGACTTCGGACTTGCCCTCTTCGGCTGGAGGTTGAATCTCCAGGCCGATTAAGTGAGCAATGGGGGCCCAAGCGAGTGGATCATGCATGCGATTGTCAAATCAAGGTTAGTAACGCAGTTGTGCACCCAAGCCAAGCGAACGAACCCAGTACCTTCCCGTGTTGAATGCAAAGCCGGGGTCTTGCGGGCCGGTAAGCGGATCGGACAGGTTGACTCGAAGTCGCGAGTCAATCTGTCGACCTGCTTGTGCGACCTTAGGTACCATCAAGTAGTTATAGCCGATGGAGAAGTCCAGGTTTGGTCCCAGAGCATAGGCCAAGTTGACGCCAACCTCTGGTGCCAGCGCGAATGTGTTGCTCTTGATAGACCGAATATTGGTGTTTCTGGCTAATAGTCCTTGGTTAGTCTGGTTGGTAGCTCCGCCTGCGACCGTGGTTGTATTGCCACTTATGTCCACCTTTCGTTCAAGGTTGCCCGCTGTTAGGCGGAAAGTTGACTCAAGTTGTAGTTGCCCAATGCGTCGGGTCGACATGAATCCCATGGCAAAACCGTGAAGCCGGTTTTGAGTTTCGAAATTGTCCGTAACGGCAATTGTACTACCTTGAAGACCACCGACTGCTCCAGTGACTGTGGTTTGAGAGGCAATCTGAAGTCGCTCACCGATCAACGTGTGATGGTAACCATAGACCCAGTCAAAGCGAGTGAAGCGATCGGCATAAGCCATCTTTCGAAACAGCAGGTCCATTCCATAGAGCTTGGCCGAGGAGTTAACATTGATCGATCCGATACTGTCACCAGGAAAGGCAATCAATTGGGTATCGGCTACTGCAGTGCCGGTAGTTGTATTGGTAAATGGTCGAGCCAAAATTGGAAAGTTGGTGGAATCGTATGTAGTCGAATCCGAAAAGGATCCCGCGTTCCAGTAACGGAACATCACACCGTGATACTGACAGTCATCTAGCCATGTTGAAAGCGTAATTCTTCCACCAGCTCGCACGCCATCGTTGAACAATCCCGTGCGAAGGATCTGTGTTGTGTTCTGGCCCAATTCGCCTGCTAGATCCGAATCGGTTCCTGCGGTCGCGGTCGTTACAAGCGGAGGAGTAGATTGTGGGCGTCGCCAAAACAGCGGTGCTTCGGCTCTAATGCTAAGCCGGCAGAGTAGAGTTTGTAGAGGGCTTGGTCCACAGGGGATACCACAGTAGTCATCGCACCCGCAACTATCGCACGAGCTGCATCCGCCGATTGAATCACAACTGCTGCAACCACCGCCTAGATAGCCCTCGTCGCCTGCGATCCCTTCGATCATTGGCGACTGAGTATCAACGACAGTCGATCCGCTGATTCGACCGTTTCCGCATGAGGTACAACCCGCTGGTACAACTTGCGAAGTAGTTGCCCTGAGAACGGGAGCCTTGGCGGATGCTGGGCGAACGGATTCGCTCTCCACATGACTGGCCGAAATCACGGCAGCTTTGCCGGGGCGGGACTTGCGCGTTGGCGCGTCTTCGATTACTTCCTCTGACGCTTCAACCGAGTCGCTCGCGCGGATCGTTTCGCTTTCGGACTTGTAAAGCCGCCGACTATTTGAGCCGCTACGAAGTTGGGCCAAACCTGGACTCGCCATTAGTGTTGCCAACACTAATCCAGTCAAAGGCCTACAACGAATCAACAACCCAAGTAGATTGTGTTTTCGATGTTTGCTCAACATGCTAATCCCCTCTGTGACTTAGATGAAGAATCCTGGGCAGCCTCCATCGACCACAATCTTCCAGCGTAGGTGCAGGCATTGACCTGCGATCACTTCGCTTGAGAATCCGATCGACGGGCGCACTGTCGTCTTGAACATAGGGGGCAAACTGCTGCGGCTCAGCTAGGGTTCTTTGGTCCAGCTAGCTGAGATAGCATGTTCGCCACATGGTAAGACGAAGTCCCGAAACTAGTATTCGGCTTTAACTATTAGCTCGGATGAGTAAACCTGGTAGATTTTGCGGCCTGAGGGGAGTTTGCTGCTTGCGGCGAGTTTGTGCCCGTCCAGCAAATTGCAACTTGTAGAGGTTAGAGACAAGCTGCAACGCGTTAGCGTCCGGTTTTGACTGCATTTGAAAACCGTTCCCGCTCAGTTTTCAATCGGCTGCAACTTCCGATCCAAAGGAACCGGAGCCTAACGGCTGGCGGCTAGTATTCCTAAGTGGGACGATGTCCAAATTACTTCCGCTTGATGTCGGAACTACATCCTCCCCTGAGCCCTGCCCTTCAGAGCCTCGATCGCAATGGCAGCATTCCCAGAGTTTTGGGCCATTGCTTTTGTTTTGCCAATTCATTTTGGATTTGGCATGGAAGTTGTATCATAAAGAGAATGTCGTCGAGGCCCTGAGGGCCATAAAACATTTGGGGGTTCAAAATGAACAGCAAACTCAAACTCATCGCGTCCATTGCATTTGCCGTGGCTTTATTCTTTGGAGCCAGCCAAACGGTCAACGCCCAGTACGGAAATCACTGCCACCATTCGGGATATCCCGCGTATCGCGCCTCGTACGGATACGGCTACGGAAATGGATACGGATATGGCTACTCCAATCCCTACGGAGGTTACTCGAGTTATGCAGCCTACCCTGCGTATTCGACTTACTACGCTCCGCGTGTCTACAGCGGCACAAGTTTGTATGTTGGTCCCGGATACACAACAGCGCGAGTTGTCGTACCGCCGGTCTATCCCGCATATCGACCCGCGGTGGTAGCAACTCCCTACGGTCCAATGCCTGGCGTCAGGATTGGCTTCTAGAAATCGCCAACAGTGTTTGTGTCAGAACAAACCTAGAGTTCGAAGATCGAAATCTAGGTTTTGTATCTGGTGCATCTACTTTCTTGCGATGTGTCCAGCGCGGGCCATTCACCGTTTTTGAGCAGAGCAGAATTGTTCGGAAAAATCTGTTCGAAGCAATGATGGCAACTTCGTGATTATCGATCCGCTCAGTTAGCTTATCCGCCCTTGTTGGATTCACGTCTTCAACGGCCACAGCGACTGTGTGTCTCGGCCTGCGCTCGAACATTTCTACGGCGATTAAACAAACTATCATTAGAGTTTTCTTCGAGAGGCTAGGATCGATCTATGTCTGATGCGGAATCTACGAGCGGGCGCGAGTGTGTTGTCAAAGTCGGAGTGGGACCGTGGTTGGCTTACGCCACCACCATCTTCTTGAGTGCATTTCTTCTCTTTCAAGTCCAACCGCTGATCAGCAAGTTCATTCTGCCTTGGTTCGGAGGCAGCCCCGCAGTCTGGACCGCGGCAATGTTATTCTTCCAGTCGGTATTGTTCGGTGGCTACCTGTACGCTCACGTTTTGACCTCTCGATTCGGAGGACGTGGGCAACTGTTGATTCACCTTGGGCTTCTGACTCTGGCGATGATATCGGTAGCGGTTACTCAGACGACACCTTGGGCTAGTCTTCGACCAACCGGTGATGAAGCGGAGTCGCCCCTGTTGCGCGTGCTCATGGTTTTGGGGGCAACAGTAGGATTGCCATATTTCGTGCTTTCATCGACAGGTCCACTGCTTCAAAAATGGTTCAGCGATGCATTTCCTGGAGCATCTCCGTATCGTTTGTTTGCATTGTCGAACTTCGGATCGCTACTGGCTTTGCTCAGCTACCCATTCTTCTTTGAAGTCCATTGGGGCAGCATTACACAAGCTCGAGCATGGTCTGTGGCATTCGTGGTTTTTGCCGTTGGATGCGCCGCTTGTGCGCTGGGAACGCGACGTTTGGTGGCAAGATTGTCGTTCGTTGATCCTAATTCGACCGCGAAATCACCTAAGTCTTTAGCTTCAAGCGAGACAACCGGCCGAGAATCCAAGTCGGATCAGGTCGCGACCGCCCCTAGCCTTTGGACTCGAGTTGCTTGGGTGGGCTTGCCAGCGTTAGCCTCTGTAATGTTCCTGGCTGTTACCAATGAAGTCTGTCAAAACGTGGCCACGGTGCCTCTATTGTGGATCATTCCTTTGAGTCTGTACCTGCTGTCCTTCATCGTGGCCTTTGACCATCCAAGGTGGTTTCGAGTTGGTACGACAGCGACGCTGCTTTGCTTGTCGATTATTGCGGTCACGGGATGGCACCACTTCGATTGGACTATTGACAAGCTGCTTGTGGCAACGCAGTGGCAGTTCGCAAAGCCTTGGATGTTTCAAACCGCGGCCTACTTCTTGGCATTGTTCATGGTGTGCCTCCTTTGTCATGGTCAGTTAGCTAGGCTGAAGCCCGAGCCGAAGTTCTTGACTTCCTACTTCATGACGATGTCGCTTGGCGGTGCGATCGGGGGGCTGTTTGTTAACTTCGTTGCTAAGAATCTCTTCGTGACCTTCTTCGAGCTACCGCTCGCGTTTCTGGCGTCACTTATCATTGGTGGGTACTTGCTCTACCGTAGACTATTGGCTCATGAGTTGGGCAAGTGGGTAGCGATTGTTTTTCCTGTGATCTTGGTCGGAGTCGGTGGACATTTTCTGTTCATCGAGGATCTCTTTTATACGCCTGGCAATTCACAGAAGTTAGTTCACCAATCGCGTAACTTCTATGGTGTCTTGTCCGTACGCAAAGACTACATCGGTGAGCCCGACGAGAGCTATCGATTCTTCAGTGGAAGTATTCTGCACGGCATGCAACTGTCCGATCCGGCTCGCATCGCTGAACCTCTAACGTACTATGGGCCTCTTAGCGGCGTCGGACTAGCAATTCAAGACCTTCAAATGCGAAAGGAGAAGTGTCATATTGGTGTCGTTGGACTGGGCATCGGAACTTTGGCTACCTATGCGCGAAAGTCCGACAACGTGCGGTACTATGAGATCAACCCTTCCGTCGTATCGATCGCGAAAAATCCCGATTGGTTTCACTTTGTCACTGACTGTAAGGGCAAAATGGATATCGTTTTGGGCGACGCGCGATTGCAATTGGAAAGTGAGTTTGAGAAAGCTGGCTCCCAGCAATTCGACCTACTGTGTCTTGATGCTTTTTCTGGCGATGCGATTCCAACTCACCTTTTAACGGACGAAGCCTTTGCCATTTATCGAAAGCACATTGCGCCGGGAGGAGTCCTGGCGGTACACATTACCAACACCTACCTCGATTTGTACCCGATTGTGCAACGTTTGGCCAAGCAGCACGGATGGAAAGTCACTCGGATCTATCGTGACGCAAATGTGCTGCAATACAGAAATGATTACGTACTGCTTTCAGATGACGAAGCCTTCATAAGTAGGTTTCCCGAGTCCATGGGGAACGAACCGGAACCATCGATTAGTCCGGATAATCTGCCAATGTGGACTGACCAGTACAGCAATCTTCTTCAGATTTTGCGGTAACGGAGTGGTCTGTTTCCGGCATGTCCGGCGGGAAAGCCTGTCTCACTCACGGGTTGCAGCTATAATGAGCTCATCTTATCTGCGTCCCGCCCAGTCGTCTTCTCGTCCCTTCGTGCCAGTCCACCCCGAGCAACTGAGTGAAATCCGAACAGGAACTAATTGCTGAATCTCGCGCTGGTAGTCAGGATGCCTACTGCGAGCTTGTCAATCGATTTTCTGGTCGGCTGTTCAGTGCGATGTTGCATGTCATTGGTTCCCATGATGATGCGGAAGAGGTCGTTCAAGAGACCTTCGTTCAGGCGTATGTGAAACTGGACACATTCCAAGGGCACAGTCAGTTCTTTACTTGGTTGTATCGAATCGCTTTCAACAACTCGCTTAGCAGACGACGTCGTCGACGCCCTGATGTGTCGCTGGAGTCGAATCGCGAAACCAATGGCATCGATCCCGAAGATCGTGTCGAGCAGCCTGAAGAACCGCTATTGAGGCAAGAAAAGATAGCCATGGTGCATAAGGGACTGCAGATGTTAACAGAAGAGCATCGTAGCATTCTGGTTCTGCGCGAAATGGACGAGATGGCCTACGAGGACATTGCCGAAGTTTTAAACATCAACATCGGTACTGTACGCAGTCGTTTGTCGCGAGCTCGTGCGGCGCTCAAGGCTATTCTGGAAGAGATCGAAGAAGCATAGCAGAGCCAATCAAATATGCCGGTAATATCTTTACTCTCAACTACCATTAGTTCGGCCGACGCAGGGAAGCAACTTGCAGTCAAGTTGGTCGAAAGCAAGTTAGCCGCCTGCGTGCAAATGGATGGCCCAATCGAAAGTGTCTACCGATGGCAAGGGCAACTGTGCGTCGATACTGAATTCCGGCTCACTTGTAAAACGCTCCCCATTTGCATTGACAGAGCGATACTCTTTGTGAAGCAAAACCACAGCTATGAAACGCCAGAAATCTTGATCGAACAGGCTGAGGTTTCGGCAGACTATTTTCAATGGTTAGCGCAGCAGGTTGTGGAGCCCGATGTTGTATCGCCCGATGTTGTGGTGGAGCCCGAAAGTCCATGAGCTTCCAACGACTTTGTTTACTTGAGGATCTTGAACTCAACCGTGGCAAGGAGTTCTTAGTCGCTGACAAAATCGTGGCCGCCTTTCGTACCAACGAGGGCGTGTTCGCGGTGGATGGTATGTGCGCACATCAAGGTGGGCCCGTTGCGCAAGGCGAACTTCAAGGCAAATGCGTGACTTGCCCGTGGCATGGATGGCAATATGACATCAGCACCGGAGTCAATCTGCTTTCGCAAAAGAAAATGCTAGCCAATTATCCGATCGAAATCCGGTCAGACGAAGTTTGGATTGACGTAGCTTGAGTGCAGATTGTTGCTGCTTGGCAGGCTAAGGCAGCGATTGGCTGCGAACCTATTTGGCAGTTTTTAGCTATCAACCCGCTGATTTGGAAGCTTGTTCTGACCTAGACATAGCTAGCCTAAATTCACTACTCTCCGATCATCGAACCAACTTCCTTGATCGTTGAAGAAAAATGAACTCGTGGGCTGCTCAACTTTTTAAACACCGGGAACTCATCCTTCCCGTTTCCATCGTTGCTTGTGTTGTGGTCATCTTGGTACCGCTTCCACCGGCACTCATGGACGTGTTGATAGCGGCCAACGTCACGATTTCGATCATTATTCTGCTGACTACTCTTTATATCCAAACACCATTGGAGTTCAGCGTTTTTCCCACGCTACTTGTAGCAACTACCCTGTCTAGGCTCGTCCTTAATGTCGCTACTACGCGGCTCATTCTCACTCGCGGTGCTACCAACGCTGGTGATGCAGCCGGAGGTGTGATTCAAGCGTTCGGGGAATTCGTCTCCGGCGATGACTTGATGGTTGGCGTGGTCCTGTTCGTGATTATCGTCTTAATTCAGTTCTTGGTCATTACCAAAGGTGCAACTCGCGTCAGTGAAGTAGCCGCCCGTTTTGCCTTGGATGGAATGCCGGGACGACAAATGGCCATTGATGCTGATTTAACTTCCGGAGTCATTGACGAAGCAGAGGCAACCCGACGCCGCGAAGGCTTGACAAGACAAGCAGATTTTTATGGAGCGATGGACGGTGCTAGTAAGTTCGTGCGCGGCGACGCCATCGCTGGTATTCTGATCACCATTATCAACGTTCTCGGCGGCTTTTATGTGGGAATGATGGCAGGAATGCCCATTGGTGAGACGGTTGAACTGTTTACCAAGCTGACAATCGGCGATGGTTTGGCCAGTCAAGTACCTGCATTCTTGATTTCCGTAGCAGCAGCATTGTTGGTGACGCGAAGCACTCAGCAGTCCAACCTCCCCACAGAGTTTCTATCGCAACTGTTGGCTAGGCCTCAAGCACTTATGGTCTCTGCGGCTTTCTTGGTGCTTATGATTTTCACTCAACTTCCTGCAATACCTCTACTGTCTCTTGCTGGAGGTTGTGTCGGTTTAGCGTTGATGATGCAGAAGCAAACTAGGCTTAAATCTGTACAGGTTGCTCAGCAAGCCAAGGCGGATGCTGTTGCCAAAGCTGCTCCGCCCGAGCGCAAGCCAGAAGACTTCTTAACCGTCGATCCAATGCGAGTAGAGATTGGCGGCCGACTGTTGGCCTTAGCCGATCCAGCACGAGGCGGTGATCTGATGGAGAAGATCACGGGCGTGCGTTCGATTTTGGCAAGTGAGCTAGGCATTTTACTACCCAAAGTTCGGTTGAAAGACAAACTGTCGCTGGGAGAATTCACCTACGAGATACAAATCGCAGGCAACGCGATCGCTCGTGGCGAAGTTTATCCAGACGCGATTTTGGCCATTGATGTTGGTCGAAGCACCGGAAAGCTCAGCGGCGTCGAGACGCGAGAGCCTGCGCGAGGTCGAGCCGCAGTATGGGTTCGCGCCGATCAACGCATGCAAGCCGAGATGTATGGATATCAAGTGGCAACGCCTACAATGGTTATCGCTACGCACCTGCAAGAGATTGCTCGATCGCACGCCGATGAGCTATTAACGCGTGAATCGACTAAGCAGTTGATCGATCAGCTCAAGACAGTCAGTCCAACAGTTGTGGATGAACTGATTCCTGGCATGATGAAACTTGCCGATGTTCAGCAAGTGCTCCAAATGCTGCTCCGAGAAGACATTCCGATTCGACAGTTGGGAACGATCGTTGAAACGCTTGGTAACTTTGCTTCGAGAACCAAAGATCCCGTGATGCTTTGTGAGTATGTGCGAGGTCGGATAGCTCGAACGATTTGCCACCGCTTTGCCGATGCGGCTGGTCAAATTCATGTGATTACCATGGATCCAGCAATGGAAGATCGTATTGCGGCGGGCTTTGAGCTAACTGATCGTGGAATCTTGATTCGTATGAGCCCACCGGCAATCGAAATCACCTGTCAGCAAATTGCTCAGCAACTCAAGAAGCTGACTCAAGCTGGTCATAAACCGCTTCTGATCGTCAATCCGCGAATTCGTCCGGCGGTACGACACATTACTCAGGTTCACCTGCCTGAGCTGAGAGTCATTAGCCACGCAGAAATCGCTCAAGGCACAGCTACAGTTGCCGTAGGCGTTGTATCCGACCCTGTCGCCAAGACCTAAACTCGTCACCAAGCTTTACCCGCAGCTTAGACCATGCAGATCAAAACATTTCGCGCAAAGTCCATCCAAGAAGCACTTCAGTTGGTCCGCGAAAAATTGGGCCCTGATGCTTGTGTCTTGGACACTCGAGAAGTGCGAGCTGGCTTAACTCGTCGACAGATGATTGAAGTTGATGCGAGTAGTCACCGAGAGCCCAAGAACCGAATTGCCTCTACTCTCCACGAAACTCATCAACCTCAAACTTCTAGTCGCTTGTCGATTAGTGATGAATTGGATCAGCCTTCTTTGGCAACTCAACTGCTTGAGAATGAACTCAAAGCTAATGGTGGCGTTGGTAAGAACGCAGTTCAAACACAGAGCCCTTTATCCAGCCAGGAAAGATTGGGTGTCCAAACGACACTGCCTTCTCACGCAACTCTTGGAAATTCAATGCAAGAAGGCCATTCCAACTCAGCTCAAGCAGTCGAACCCAGTTACTCAAATACTCAGAGCGGTGCGTCTGGTAGTTCAAGTCCGGCGGCTCGCGAGATCTTGGGTGAGCTAATGGCGCAAGGGATCGAAGGCGATTTAGCCGCGGAGCTTGTGAGTCGCGCAGCAGCGCGATGTGCTTCCGAGTTTCGCAACGATGCATGGCTCATCCGCGGACAGGTTAGCCAGATACTTGTTGAACGATTGAAGGTCGCTTCCGCAGAAGCCGAAATGCCGTACGACCAAAAGATGATTGCAGTGGTTGGTCCGTCGGGGGTCGGAAAGACGACGTTCTTGTCCAAGCTCGCGCATCGCGCCCATCATGAGTGGAATCAGCAAATCGGAATTGTCGCCATGGATACTTGGCGACATGGGGCTGTCGAGCAATACCTAGAACTTGCGGAAACACTCAATGTCGAAGTTGAAGTTGTTGGCGGAATGGAACAGCTTGCTCCAGCCCTGCAAAGACTTCGCGAATTTGATTTGGTCTTGATCGATACTGCAGGGCGTTCGCCGCAGGACTTGCCGCAAATCGAATACTTGAAAGAGATGCTGCAAATCGCTCAGCCTACTGAGACTCAGTTGGTGATGAGTGCCAGCGCGTCCCAGTCGCATATCAAGCACACGATTCAGCGATTTGCGTCTGTTGGTTTGACACACGTTTGTCTGACAAAGCTAGATGAAGGCAATAGTCTGGGCCAATGGCTTTCCTCGCTTTTGGATTCTGGTCTTTTGCTGCAGTATCTCTCACACGGTCCCAATGTCGAAAAGGACCTCATGACTCCCAATAAGCGACACTTAGCGTCGATGCTCTTGGGACAGACGCAACTGCACGCGATTTTCGAGTGAGCGTCGAGTGGTTTACTCGAAGCAAAGATCATGCTTGTTGGAGCCCGAATGCCACTCAGGACATTCAGGGCGAACTGCAATTAACCTCTATCGAGTACGTCGTTCCTGTAGCGGAAATCTACGACAAGGGAATCCTGGATCCGACTACAGAGGAATAGCCCAGAAGAACGCGGCGGCAGAAGCGGACTCAACGATTGCTGCCTTGCTGTCGTAGGGGATGTTGTCTCGAAGGCACGGTGCACCGCTTCCGGCGCGATAGTGGCCCAGTGCGTACACACAGGAATGCTTCGGTCGTAGTGTTTCGTGATAGGGTAGCAATGGGATTGTCGCGAAGAACTTAACGCCAGAGATCATCGACTGAGCTACATCGTAGCCGCAGAAGCTGCGCTTGTGTCCATGACGCTCAAGCATTGCATCTTCGAAATACAGCGGGTTGTGCTGAATGTTGCTGGCTTCCCAATACACATGAGTGTGTACCATGCCTCGACTCGCACCCGTAGGGAGTGGAATTTGCGGTGTAGTTCGCGAACTGGATGGCGTAGGAATCAAGCCAGTTCCGATCTTCTGAGAATTAATCGAAGTCGCTTGAACGCGGATATTCAGCGCTCGATTCTGCATGGGTGCGAGAGCGTCTTGGTTCTTGTCCTTGCTGGATTCAGACTTTTCGTCTTTGCTGGTCTTTGCATCGTCTTGACTAGTTGTCGTCTCGACTTTGCTCAGATTTGCATCGACGGCCTTTAGCGATTGTGGCGAATCGCTGGGGCTGGTCTCGTCCTCCAGTTTGGTCGCCGGAAGCTCGAGGTAGTAAGCCTCGATCAACGCTGGCTTTCGAACTGACGCTGTCGTCACTTGGCCTTCTTGCGCGAAGGCGTTTCCAGCAGCAAAGGTACATGCTGCCATCAGCAATCCCGAGCTGAGAATACGAGATTTGTTGAAACGCCGTGCGAGCATCGCTATCCACTCCCTGGAATGCTAAGTAGGCTGGGTCAGAGTCCCTTCTGGCCCTCGCTAGTTGCAGATTCGTCAATGCTGAAGCCCGACCTTCAGCAGCTTTGCCATGCCGAGAATAATCGCTACAGCTTATTAGGTAGACTTTGCAGCCTATGACGCTCGTGATGGTGTAAGCTAGTGGGGTTGAACAAGGAATTCTACTACCTAACCGATACATTTTCTCAGCCCAGTTGCCCGAATGAGTCTGCTTCAACTTTCTAATGTTGCCTTTTCGCAGGGCTCGTTATCGATTCTTCGCGATATCTCGCTGAGCGTGCGGAAGGGCGAACGCTTAGTAGTTATGGGCAAAAGCGGTGCAGGAAAATCGACTCTACTGCGAGTGATGGCAGGTTTGCAAGTCCCTACCACCGGCCAAGTTTTGTTGCAGGGAAATCCTCTCAGTCGCATCAGTCCCAGCGATCGAAACATTGCGATGCTTACGCAGGACTATGCCCTCTACCCTCAAATGACAGTTCAGCAAAATCTTCAGGCCGCAACGCAGCGACAGAAGGTTGACTCAGCTTTAGTCATCGAGCGAATGGAATCGTTGGTTCGTTTGTTTGGAATCGGAGAGCTAATGAACCGACTGCCAAGTCAAATCTCGGGAGGTCAAGCTCAACGCGTGGCGATGGCGAAAGCGCTCATCCGCAAGCCGCAACTTCTACTGCTCGATGAACCCTTTAGCCAGCTCGATAATCAACTGCACAGCCAACTGGTCCAAAGTTTAATGATTGCCTGTGAGCAGCTTGAACTTACGCTTTGCTGCGTCAGTCATGATCCGCGCGAAGCGTTTCGTATCGCTACACGCATTATTGTCCTGAATGATGGCGTAGTCGAACAGGATGGAACTCCTCAGTCTATCTATACTGAGCCCAGTTCGGTTTTGGTAGCCGAACTTTGTAGTCTGTGGCCGATCAATTGGATTGATCCAGTCGATCCCATTTTTCAGAACTTGCTGCGATTCAGCAAGACAGAACATCGTTTGATTGGCCTTCGCGCAGAACAACTGATAGTTGGTCGCGAATGCGATAGTAATTGGCCCAGAATCGATGTTAACGTAGAGCGGATTGAATTCTTGGGATCGTACTGCCTTGTTCATGGAACGGTTGGTTCACGCCCGTTGGACATACTGACAATGGCCGACCATGCTAAAGAAATTCAACAATCAATCTCTGTTGCCATAGATCCAAGCAACTTAATTTACATCAAGTGACGCGATGCAATTGCTAAATGAGCTCGGGGATTGGTTTGCCATGGTCGACGATCGGTGTGGGGCGACCATTGAAGTCTTCGATGAAAACTTTGGAGCTATCGATTCCCAAGTGATGATAGATTGTGGCTAGAAAATCTCCAGGACCACAGCGTCGTTCAATCGCATCTTCGCCAAGCTTGTCTGTGGCTCCAACGACTTGGCCTACGCGAATTCCACCGCCTGACCAAATGTTCGTAAAGCCGCGAACCCAGTGATCTCGACCAGGTTGTTTGGTTCCGGCTGGAGCACTACCGTCTCCGGCTCCAGTACTAGGTTCGTAGGAGATACGGGGCGTTCGTCCGAATTCGCCAGTGACTACGACGAGTATTTGTTTGTCGAGGCCACGAGCGTAGATGTCTTCGATCAGCGCGGTTACAGCTTGATCGTAAGCTGCCGAGCGAAACTTGAGAGCTTCAAAAACGTTATGGTTTACTGCGTGGTCGTCCCAGTTGTGAACTCGTCCACACAGTTTGCCACTGAGGCTTGTTGTGATAATGTCGACCCCAGCTTCCGCTAGCCTTCGAGCCATTAACAACTGCTGCCCCCAACCGTTGCGACCATAACGATCTCGCGTTGCATCATCTTCCAACGAAAGATCGAAGGCCCGCTTCGTTTCAGCACTCGTTAAAAGAGACATCGCTTGAACTTCGAACTGATCGAGGGCTCCTAGTTCGCCGCTTCGATCAAAGGCTCGGTCCAAGTTGTCTAGTTTCTGCCGCAAGCTCACCTTGCGTTGAATTCTGCCTATTTCATTTGCATCGGTGAGCCCAATGTTAGGCACGACAAAATTAGGTGCGCTGGGATCTCCAGTAATGCTGAAGGCAGAATAGGAGTCGCCCAAATAGGAAGGACCGTTGTATTCCAGAGGCGGATTGATACCGACGTAGCCCGGCAGCGCGCGAGCCGCTCCGGCCTCTTTTTTGTTGAGCAAGTAATGTGCGATTGACATCCAATCCGGATACTTCGGCGAAGGTTTATCGCGAGTCTCGGGATCGCCTGTCAGTAACTGCATCGTTCCCGCTGGGTGCCCAGGCGCATGCTGATACATCGATCGTAGGACGACCATCTTGTCGGCGATGGCCGCCTGTCGAGGTATCAGTTCTGTAAATTGGTAACCTGGAAGCTTCGTCGGTATTTGGCTGAAAGGACCTCGATATTCGCTGTTGGCCAGCGGCTTAGGATCATACGTGTCGATATGCGAACAACCACCAGGCTGCCAAACCATGATGACCGACTTGCCCGATCGTGTCGCTGCGCGCTCGCCGGCCATTGCTCTAAGTTTGAGCAGGCTTGGCAACGTCAGTCCCCCCGCACCCGCTAGACCAAACTTCATGAACCAACGTCGATCAAGAGTTGGTCCGCAGAGCGGTCCAGGGCACGACGATGATTTAGAGTGGCGTGAATTTGAATGAGTCATTTCTTCTCCTCGGGTGGCAATACGTCAAGCGTCCATGGTTGAGTTACCACAATGTCGGCGATGTCTTGAGGCTGTGAACGAGCCGTGGCGGTCTTGACTTGGCTATCCGCTGCGGCCAGACTCGCTTCCGCATTTTTCAATTCTTGCTCCAAGCTTGCTAACTTCGAGTCGCCTTGCTGAGCAGTTTGTTTCAAAGATTGTAGTTGTTGCTTGAGTTGGTCAACACTCGTTGCGGCAGCCTTTTGCACTTGCTCGGCTTTGGCCACGGCTTGCGGATAGTCGCGATACTTGGCCACCGCTGGACCATAAAAGGCAATCGTATAGCTTCCTGGCGCGATCTTCAGGGCTGCGAGATCCAACTTGGCTTCAGCTTGATTCTCTTGCAAAGCAATCTCAAAACGTGGCACCTGTTGAAAACCGTTCCCCAACGTTTGAAGGGCAAGTACAGTACCCGAGAATTCGCTTCGTCGATCAATTTTCAATGGAATCTTGACGACTGAGCCAGCGGTGGCCTTCATGCGAAAGTTGCCGTTCTCATCTGCGGGCGGTTGAATAGTAATCGTTGCCGGTTCAGCATCTGTCACCGAGACTGGGACTTGTTGTAACAAACGCGGCCTGGGAAACTCCTGCCAATGATCGCGTATTGGCCACGACATCGAAGAGAGTTGACACTGTCTAGTCGCTGTTGTTCCATCGATTTCGGAATGCCCAGCAATTTTGATAGAACCAATTCCCTTGGGGGCTTGATTGCCTGTTGTTAAAAAAACTGTTCCAGAAGTTTGGTTAGCGGCGATGTCAATTGCCGACGCGGTGACACCATCGGGCAGGCCTGAAACTTCAAGATGAATTGGTTTGTCAAATCCATCGCGACGAAAAGCTCCGATCTCCAACGCAATCGTAGTACCAGGACGTAGTGCTAATGGTTTCGACAATGCGTTTCTATCACCGTTGCGTAGTTCAACATGCTTGACCCAGCCCGTCAGAGCAAAGTCTGGGCTGGCTGGTCTGATGATCAATTGGTAGACGCAAGCTGGATTGATTCTGGTACCGCCAAAAAGATCGTTGAGTTGCAGTCGGTATAGGCCATCTTCTGGAATACTAAGCATCCCGATCAAGTCTGTTGAGCCGCCGTTGTAGGGCGGGCCATCGTAGGCGTAATGATTACTTGATACCTTCATCGGTGAAGAGATGTCTTTTAGTTCGAGCACATCCCGCCAAGTTGCTTTGCCTTCGACGTTCACATTTTGCTGAACAATCGCCGCCGGTCCGGTAGGCGCCCCCATGCGGTGTGAGGCGATTTCGATCCACCATTTCTCGTCCTTCTTCGCTTGAAAGGTGAAACAATCCACATCGGCAGCGGGATAGAAACTACCTGATATCTGGCAAGGCAATTCGATTTGTTGCGGTTGATCGATCGCGTTGGGCTCGGCTTCTGGCTTCGACTTGGCGTAGTCGTAATTCATTGGTGGCCAGGAATACTGAGCTACGTGTTTGATTGAGGCGAATTGAATCGGTTCAGAACTGGGCAAGACGGTTTGAACGCACAATCGATAGAAGAACTCGGGGCCGCCTTGATAGGTCAGGTCATGGACCTTGATCAGATACTCGTCGTCGTTCTCAATACGAACATTGATTCCATTTCCTAAGCGATCGGTGGCAAGTACCTTGCCGCTTGAAGTTGTAAGTACGATCACTGGATCGAGCTTGGATTCAATCGATCGACTGGAACAATCGATCCGTACACTCTGCCCCGCCTTCGCGCTGAAGCGGTAATGATTCATGCCTTTGGCAATCATCGTAGCGTTCACTGTACTATTGGCTTCGATGGTTATGGCGTCTTTGATTGACGAACTGGGCTTGGCTTGAACGACCTCGGTCAATTGTCCAATTGAAAAGACTCGACTTGAGGAAACGCCAAGTCTTGCCACGGCATACGCTTCAACAAGTCCGGGGCCAATGTCGGCCGGAATCGATATGCGAAAGCGATTGGGGATGACTTGCTGTTTTTCATCGGTCGCAGGAGCAGCGACGATTCGTGGATCGGAGAAGATTAATCCGCTAAGTTCATCGAGATTTTCGCCACCTACGGTTACATCAACAGTTTGGCCAACTTGGCCACCCATTGGGAAGATGGTCAGTAATCGCGGTGAGGGAAGGCAAACCGATTGGCCAAACAGATTCGAGCAAATCAGCGTTGCGAATAGCCCGATCAGGCATGGTCGGATCGATCGCATGTCGCCGATTGCGGAGTGAGCGATGCGTTTCTTCGGGAAGTGTATCATTTCATCTCAGTTGTAATACAGCAACTCAATGGTTGAATAGAAACTCTTTGGAATTGATGATCGCCCAAAGAATATCTTCAAAGTCTTGCTTAGTTGGAGCTGCAGCCGTTGTGGCATCTGTAATCACTTGCAGTTCGGCCTCTGTCGGAGCCCTACAAAATGCACTTTGATAAACTCTACCAATGCGAACCGGCAAAGGATCGGTACTCTTGGCGAGTTGATCCGCTAAGCCGCCTGCGGTTGCTAACTTGCCTTTCAAATCGGCCGCGTTGAGCAAATGAAGGCTCTGAGCAAGATTCGCGGATTGAACTCGTTCGCATTCGCAAACACTTGAATTCTCCGGACGCCCAAAGACCTTTAAGAAAGGAACCGCTCGGTTGTAGCTGTTGTCTGGCAATGCGATTGCGCGAGTGCCGGCCGGCAAGTTGGCAAAATTGGTTTGAGAGCCCGTCAGTTGATCGATCGAGTCAAGCAAGACTTCGGCCGTCAATCGACGCGGGTAGAAGCGAGAGAAGTTTTGCGAGTCGATCTTGTTTTGTGAATTGGGCTGCGAACTCAATTGATAGGTTTGAGAAGTCACCAGTGTTTTGGCGAGTGCTCGCAGATCAAAGCCGCTTGCAATAAAGTTCTTTTCAAGTGCTTCCAGCAACTCAGGATTGCTTGGGGGATTGGTGTCGCGGATGTCGTCTTCGGGTTCGATTAGGCCAACATGAAAGAAGTGCTTCCAGTAGCGATTGACCAACGATTTAGCAAAAAATGGATTGTCGGGAGATCGCATCCAATCGGCCAGCTTGAGTCGAGGGTCGTCGCTGGGTTGGATCTCTCCTAAATCAGTTCCTAATGCACGCGGTCGAAGCATTTGACCACTGCGGACATTGCGAGTCTCTGCAACACCACGTTGGTGGAAGATCATATCCTCGTTCTGGACGCCCGTCGGCTTGCGTCCAACGCGTGAAAAGAACGCAGCCAAAGAGTAGTAGTCGTCTTGACTCCAACGCTCAAACGGATGGTGATGGCACTGCGCGCACTGCAGTCGAACGCCAAGAAACAATTGCGAAATATCCTCAAGCTGTTCCTTCGGATCTTTGACTCGTTTGTACCATGCAACCGCCGGGTTGCTGGCGATGGTTCCAGTCGCTCCCAAGAGCTCTTTGACCATTTGATCGTAAGGAGTTCCCGCTTGAAGACTGTCTCGGACCCAAGCATGGAATGAGAAGTTGGCCGCTAAATCGTTCGTATCGTCGCGGCGATTTTTGAGCAGGCTGGTCCATTTGTTCGCGAAGTACTCGGCGTAATCGGATTGTTGCAAAAGGTGATCGACCAGCAATGTTCGTCGCTGGTCGCTAGGCCACTTGGCATACAATTCGCGGTCGGTGTCGCTCGGTAACCTTCCTGTCAAATCGATCGTAACACGGCGTTGGAACGTTTCGTCATCGCAACTGCCAGATGGTGGAATTCCGAGTCTCTGTAGGTTTGCGAATACGTGTTGGTCAACCAAATTGGTTGAAGATGGGATTGTTGCCAGCGGTGCCCCAAGCGGAACTGCCGGGCGGAAGACCGACACAAATCCCGAATAGCGAACCATGATGGCGGCAGTACCAGGCAAATCAGCTACGGTAACTAAGCCTTGGTCATTGACCGTCGCCAGAGCATTGTTGTTAGACTCAAAAAGCGCAAGCCCAGTTACATCGCGAGTTGATCCATCGGAGTAAGTTGCAACAACCGATAGCTGTTGAGTTTCCCCTGGTTGCATCAGTCGTGATTCTGGAAAAACTCGAACACTAGAGATTGTGGAGTGAGCTCGGACAACTTTGGGATCGGACGAGGTCGGCTTTTCTGGAGACCCACGTTTGATCCATTCAATCAGCAAGCGATATTCGGCTGAATTCACGTTCATTCGAACTCCGCCGCGGTGAGGCTCGGTGCCGACAGCTTTGCGAACCAACAGGCTCTGTTCGGGCACTGCTGGAAAGAGCCGTCTGCCTCGGCCGTGCATCACAATTTGCTGGTAGTCATAATCGGGCTCAAAGCCAAGAAGGCTAAGTTCAAAGCCGTTTTGACCACCACCAGCTTTCGCATGACAAACCCCGGCATTGCAGCCGGTCTTTGTGAGTATGGGAACAATGTCATTGGCAAAGTCGATTTGTCCGGACGCTTCGATGACTTGATGCCAAGGCAGCGCCTGAGTCTCTGGGTCAGACGACTTCGCTGAGTTCGAAAACAACGACAGACAAGCAACGCCGAGTATCAAAAAGCTGCGAAGAGTGAGCAGGCGAGGACGCGTTTCAGCAATAGAAGTCATAGGACCTCAACATTCTAATCGTCAATCGCCAGTCTGAAGTAGCCCATCTGATGTATCCAGGGGCACACGCGACTTGGTGGGGTGGGATGGTTCACGATTGACGGAGCATAGGTGGGTAGAGACTAAGTATAGCCGAAGCGTTCCCCTATTCCAACATGGAACAATCGCAATGGGGGAATGATCGCCAACAAAGCCAGAATATGGCTGGGGTGCTTGCAGTCGTACCTCACCTTCAGCCAGAATGGACGGCCTTGGAGACTGGTCAGCAATTTGGCCCTCCATCAATTCCACATTTACTATTTTGTTAGAACATCCTGGAGAAACTCATGCGTCGGAATTTCGTTCGAACTCTAATGATGCTTGCACTTGTTCCGCTTGGGCTTGCGGCGGCTAACCACGCACATGCTCAGCAGACAATTGGCAAATTGGAAAAACTCTCGCCCGAGTTTGACAAACTGGTCCCAGCAACTTCGAAGATCGAAGTGGTCGCCAAGGGGTTTACTTGGACAGAAGGGCCAGTTTGGATTGGTGGAGATGATGGACACTTGCTTTTCACCGACATTCCACGCAATTCGATCTTTAAGTTTCAGCCTGATGCCAAACCTGGACAAGAAGTCTCGCTGTTTATGAATCCGTCTGGCTACACCGGCGTGACATACTACGGATTAGAGCCAGGAAGCAATGGATTGTTTATCGACAAACAAGGTCGACTGTGCATGTGCGAGCACGGTGATCGACGTGTGAGTGCCTTAACTCCCAATGGAGGCAAGATCACACTAGCCGACAAGTACGAAGGTAAACGACTGAATAGTCCCAACGATGGTGTCGTGATGAGCAATGGCGATATCTATTTCACTGATCCACCGTATGGACTGCCAAATCAATTCGATGATCCTCGTCGTGAGTTGGACTTCTGTGGCGTCTATCGACTCAAGCCAACTGGCGAACTGACCTTGTTGACGAAGACCATTGAGCGTCCCAACGGCATTGGTCTTTCTCCAGACGAAAAGTCGCTGTATGTCGCACAGTCGAATCCAAAGATGGCCAATTGGACCAAGTTCGAAGTCAAGGCTGATGGAACGTTGGGTGAGGGTAAGCAGATCCACGACGCGACGCAACGCGTTGGTAAGGAGCCTGGATTGCCTGACGGACTTGAAGTTGATAGCCAGGGAAATGTTTGGGCCAGCGGTCCTGGAGGGATCTATCTGTTTAGCGCCAAGGGAGAGCTCCTAGGGCGTCTGGTGACAGGCGAAAGAACTAGCAACTGCACGATTGCTCCGGGCGGATGGTTGTACATGACGGTTGACCATTACCTTTGCAGAACGAAGATTAACGCAACTGCGCTCGGTAAGTAGGACTGCTGAGAACTTCCATGAGACAATCGCATCAGCCGCAAGTTCGCTTTGTGGTTGATGCAGTTTTAGTCCGAATGTTTGTTCGATGGATCGGGCGTTTGGCCCTGCATGGTCTCTGCGTCCCATTGCCGCGCGCGACCGTAATAGTTCTCTTGAGGACAGTTGAGCGTATTCTGTGGACGTGAAGCAACATTGCGCACGTGAGCTCGTTGAATCATCAAGCACATCTCCAAAAGGTCCTGGAGAATTGGAGTGATGAGTTCCCAGTCGACGTCACGGCCCGCAATGCTCTTGCTGAGTTCAGAAGCCAAGTGAACGATGGCAGGACTTTCTAAATGCCGACCGATGTCTTTAAGCCGCTGGAGTGATTCTGCGAGCGTCTTCGCATCGTGAGATTCAAACGCGGTGACGGTTCTTTCGGTCAAATGGCCGACGGTAATCGCCAAGCTGTCGTCAAAGTCTTGTTGCATATAGCGACTGTCTGCGCGCCAGCCAACTTGCATGTGTACAAAACGTTCGACCAAGTCTGGATCAAACTGCCCTCCGGCACAACGTCGTAGCTCTGCGAAGGCTTCTTCTGGGCTACGGCCTTTTCGGTAGACGCGGTTGGAAACCATGGCATCGTACGCGTCGACCATGCAGATAATCCTGGCACCCAGAGGAATATCTTTTCCAACTGGACCACCTTCAAGAGTGCCACCACCATCGTAGCGGAAGTGATGGTAACGGATGATGTCAGAGAGCATCTTGCTTTCGAATGCCGAGTCGATGATTTCAACACCAATGCGTGCATGAGCCTCCATGACTTTCCATTCGTCCTCAGTCAACTTGCCTGGTTTGAGCAAAACTGCGTCGGGGACGCCGACCTTGCCGATGTCATGAAGCAAGCCTGCGATCTCGAGAACATAAAGATCTCCAACGCTCATCATTCCTCGTCCAACCGAGACACACAACTCAGAGACTCGCTGGCTGTGAAGCGCCGTATCTGCGTCGCGATAGGCGAGCGCTGCATGTAATGAAGCGACTGCTTGATAGGAGATCGGCTGGCGAACGATGGATAGATTGACTTTAGGAACTACGACTGCGCCGTCGGTCCCTTCGGCTTCGTCGCTCATGCTGCTATCCCACAGCTTGACTTGGTTTCTTCCACCCTGTTTTGCAGCGTACAAGGCTTGGTCAGCTTGTTCAAGCAAAGCTTGGAAGCTGACTGGTCCAAATTCAGAGCTAGAAACACCGAAACTGCTAGTCACATGATAAGGCTCGGCTAATTCATGCTGGATCGCGCGACGAATGCCTTCAGCGACTTCTGCTGATCGCTCAGGTGTCTTGTTCGTCATGATCACACAGAACTCTTCACCACCATAACGACCAACAAAGCCTTGATCGGCAACCGAATTACGGATAACTCGGGCAACATCCTTCAAGACTTGGTCACCGACGGCATGTCCAAAATTGTCATTCAGTTTCTTAAAGTGGTCGACATCCAGCATCACAACGCTGACGGTTGTCTGCTGTTCAATGAAACTCCTCCAATCGGTTTCCAAGCACTCAATCAACGACCGGCGATTGAAGCATCCTGTCAGTGCGTCCTTGGAGGCGAGTTCTTGCAAGCGAACGTTTTGTTGGTGAATCTGCTCTTTGCTGATCTCTAGCTCAGAAAGTGCCAGCATCAGCGATTGCTTTTGTCGCTCAAGGACAGTTACATCTTCAAAGCTAACCAGCGTACCGGCTAGCTGTTCCTTGGAGTCTAGAATTGGCGTAGCATTAACTACGAAAGATCGCTTTTCGTTGTCGACAGCAAGTTCTACCGTACTGCCAGCCTGTCGCTGCGACGTTTCCAAGGCCAATGACCAAGGTGTTTTGCCTTCAGGTGTTATGAAATGCATCGAGTCGAGTGATTGACCGATCAATTGTTCGACCGTGCGATGCGTGCTGTTCTGAAAAGCTTCGTTGGCCATCATCAGTCGACCTTTGGGGTCCGTAATGACCACCCCGCCAGCAATGGTATCCAGCGTGTTTTTAACGCGTCGAGGTACCGTGCGACTTGAATCCATGACCGAAAGGCTACGGCGGAGTAACAATCCAAACGTCAGTAGATTCAGCGCGCCCACGAATCCCAGCGATGACAGAATGGTCCAGGCTCGCCCCTTAGCAACATCAGTGGCAAAAGCAATTTGCAGCGACATCCACTCCCGCGAGTTGCGAATAATGGGCACGCTAATTTTGGTGTTGGACTTGTTCGACTTTTCCCATTGGGCATCGTGCATCCCCAGTTCGTGGATAACCTTTCCATCAAAACGTACAAGCCTTAGGCTTTTAAACCCCTCCATCGTTTCGGCCAATTGAGCCAAAGTGGTCGTCAATTGAGTGTGTTTATTAGCCTGAATTTGGGCCGCGCATTGTTGTGCGGTTTCCTGGCAGATCTGCAATCGAACTCGGTTCTGTTGATTAACTTGCTCAGTAGTTTGGTTGAATACCAATGCGATCACCGGCACTGTCGACAACAGCGCTAACAGAAGCGTTAGCTTGTACGTTGTACCGAGTCTTTGCATGACGATGTCGAGAAATAGGGGCTGGTGCGCGACGGTAACGAACTGAAAAATGGTCTATGCGCACTCTATGCGCGAGGTGGATAAGTGTTGCTTACGCAGGGATGCAAACAAGGAATGCTGGCGATTCGACTGAATCTAAGCCAGCAACTTTGGTCAATGAAATCCGATTATTCCGGTTGTATGACGTAGTGATTCAAGGTGAACCTAAGCGACCTAAGATCTCAACGCGGGATTTTCCACGGCGTGGCTTGGCAAGATATGCATTCAGTGCCGGTAGTAAATTGCATGCAATTAAGTTGTTCGTAGTAGCCACCAGTAAGCGTCGACTTTACGGTTTCGTCAGGTCGAATCGATACATGATGCAGTGTCTGCATTAATCCTCCAGTCGCAGTGTTTGCCTCCGCTGCTTGGAGGGGTGCAGGTGTATTCACACTCTGTTGCTAGGTGGAAGTTGAGAGCAAAATCAATCTCTCGTTGATCGCTGGGTAAGTCACTTGTTTGGCTCGTCCTACAATTTGACAGTCGCAATACAAGCAGTCCTTTTAGGGATTGGCTTGAACTGGACATTGTCCGCACAAGACTTGACGCTTCCTCAGATACAACCGTTGCCTTTGCTCAATCAACCCCGGCCCGGCGATTCGCCCGCAGCCGATGACGCAACGATTCCTGATGTTCGGCAGTTAGTCAAAACTCCGGCAGACTCGTCTTTGAATGGAAAAGTCATTACTGCTCTGCCACTTGAGAGCTTGGGAATCCCACAGGTTCCCGAAGACTTTGACTATGGTGCCTCCACAACTGCGGGGGCGCCGGTGAATTCACAAGCTGCCGAACAACAAGAGGCCGAAGTTCCGCAACTGCTCAAGCCTTGGTGGCTTGAGGGACAGCAGCAAGATGCTGTGGGAATTCGAGCCGACCTTGAAGAGTTAATTTGGTTGGCCATTACTCACTCGCCGCACGTCCAGTCCGTGTTGTTAGAGCCTCAGATTCTTGACGCGCAAGCCACACAAAAGCTGGGAGTGTTCGATCCTAACAGATTCGTAGACACAATTTTCAAAGATACTTCCGATCCAGTAGGAAACTCGCTTATCACCGGTGGACCTCCTCGATTGAACGACAATCTCTGGGAGAACCGAGCGGGAGTGAGGTCGAAGAACCAATACGGCGGTCAGACAGAGCTCTATCAAGAGTTGAATCTTAAGAACAGCAATTCGCGGTTCTTCACTCCGAACGATCAGGCGGCTAGCCGCTTGGTCCTGCAGTACACCCAGCCGCTGAAGCGCGGTCGAGGTACGAACTATAATCGCTCGAGCTTTATCATCGCCTCGGTCGCTGCGACGCAAAGTCGGTACCAAGCCTCGCAGGCTCTCCAAGATCACGCCTATCAAATCACGGAAGCCTATTGGAATTTGTATTCGGCCCGCGTCGCTCAGATGCAAATACAACGTGGCCTAGACAATCTCAATCGGTTGCGCGAGCGTTTGGTAGGTCGCGGCCAAATCGATAGTCTGCAAAGTCAAATACTTCGAGCCGACGCGGCGATCGCGAAGCAAACCGCTGTATTGGCAAATTCACGGGCCCAGGTTCGAGCCAGCGAAGCCAGTCTTCGCGCTTTGATCGCGTCTCCAGAACTGCGAGAAGCCACCAGCCCGATCATACCGATTACCAGCACTATCAACACGGCTCCACAGCTTGACGCCACAAACGAACGTCTCGCAGCTTTGGAGCATCAACCGCGAATCTTGGAAGTCCAAGAAGAAATTAAAGCTGCCAGAACGAAACTGCACGTGGCTCAAAACGAACTTCAGCCGACGCTCAATTTGGTTCTGCAAGGCTATATGCATGGGCTCCGCGGCAACTATGACGTGGGACAAAGCGTCGTCGATCAAGTCACGTCGACGCCAAGTTACCACGCAGGTTTTGCCTATCAGCGCCCCAAGGGCAACGTTGCAGCACAGGCGATCGCTCGAGAGAGTCGCATGGAGCTTCGTAAGGCGCTCTTGCGACTTGACGATACACTTTTGGTTGTGAGTGCAAACGTCGAGTCAGCAGTAGCAAGTGTTGAAGCCGCATTCCAGCAGTTGGATTCGTCGATCCGAGCAACGCTGGCCACGCAGGCTGAAATTGAATACCTGGAGGGTCAGTGGAACAACGCGTTCATGTCCGCAAGCAGTCCTGGTGCCCTTCAATTGGATCAGTTATTGAACGCTCACATCCAATTGATCGTGTCTGAGAATGGATGGGTGCAAGCTGAGCGCGATTACATGCTGGCGATCGCAAGATTAGCCG
Source organism: Planctomycetota bacterium (assembly GCA_963204965.1). Classification (GTDB taxonomy): domain Bacteria; phylum Planctomycetota; class Planctomycetia; order Pirellulales; family Pirellulaceae; genus Aureliella. Next base: position 39,655 of record CAUJKA010000021.1, read on the forward strand.
TAGCAAATGGAACGTTGCTGCCGACATTCCCCTGCCCTTAGCCGGACGCTGTGAGTAAGGAATATTCATAACCCGCTGCGTTAGCGAGGGACGACTAGTACTTGACTTGAACCTCGCAAAAGCAGTCCCTCGCTAACGCAGCGGGTTGGGATTCAAGCAACAAGCCGATACGCGTCGTTCCGCTTAGACTTCGCTGGTTACAGTGCCCAGATAGAAGCGTTGCTCGGCAATCTTTTCACGACCATCGGCAAGAAATAGTCTAAGCCGGATGCACCATCGAATCTTGAAGAGTCGGCCCTCGAAACTTAGCGGTGTCGTTGGTAACTTCACGGCAACCTTATGAGGCTGGCTGAGAGGGTTCTTGGCCAGATCTGCTCGTCCGTAGCTTTCAAAGTAGTGAACACCAATGTCTTCACTGCCTTTGCCTTCGGTGTACCAAGCTACCGAGACCTCTAGTCGATCGATCATTTGAGCTGAAATACGCTGAATGCAGTACTCAAATTCCAGCAGTTCGTTGGGCTCCAAAGCTTGTTGCAACGACAGAATACGAAGTCCCAATGCTGGTTCGATTCGACCAGCTACCGTGCGTCGCGTGGGTAAACGACGACTGGGAAACTTCGGCAAAACGTCGGCCACTTTGGTACTACTCCTGTTACAACTAGCTTCCATCTTACGGCGTTATTGGCACCGTGGAACGAATGCATGATATCAAACGGAACACGAATATGGCAGAGCATTTCTAGAGGATGCTCAGGATCGGCAATCAATTCCGTCGATCCGTCCGGTTCGACCTGTCGCTCGGATTCGTAGCTGGCAATCTCCGACCGCTCGGTTCGAATATCCGTTCCTTGCTGATAAGTGGCCTCTTCGTAACCGACCAAAGTGATCGTCAGCCTCTCAAAAGTGACCCGCCCGTACTGACAAAGATATACCTTGTACATCTCGCCGGGCAACAACGGCAGGTCGCTGATTTCGATCGCAGTCGGACCAATTCCCGCATGTTTTCGGAAGATTCGGAAAAACCATCGCGTTGCGAAGAAGCTGACAACGGTAAACAGTGCCAAAAGGACAATCTGGAACCAATTGGGTTTGCCGCTTGCCAGATTCTGAAGCGAGACGACCAAGAGAATTGCCAGCAACGTGTTCCAAGCCATCGCAAACAGCGTGCTTACCAGCAAAGGAGCTCTCTCCCCCGATTCCGAGGACAATCGGTAAGCTAACTTGACACCTGGACTGTCCGTGTAGTTCTGCAGGCTCGGGAGAATCGTCGACTCCGCCGCGCCAGTCCCCTCGGCTCGCCGCTGATGCTCGCGTTTGACCTGTGAGACGAGCGCATTGCGCCGTTCCGGAGAGGCTAGTGTACCCGAGACTTTGAATAGAAAGCCGCTGAGCCCGATGACGATGAACGAACAGCAAGCGATCACCATGAGCCAAAAACCGAAGCCGACTTTCAGCACCGACGATTCAGGCCAGAAGACTTGCCATGAGACAACAGTGGTCAAGGAAACGATGCCAAGTAGAAATAACGTTCCAAAGAACGCCGCTTCGCTCACGCTACCGACGACCCACCAGCCGCTCATGCGCGAGCCGCGTTTCTTGCCCCACAATCTCAACCTAGAACGGACCAAACGACACTCCTCAAGGCCTCGAACAACCGCAATTCGAGCTTCTGGGCTCGGACATTCGTAACTTTGCCGGGCTATCGTAAGGTTTTCGAGCGATTACCACAACCAAACCTTCCACGGTCCGCTGCCTGAACATCCAGCCGGAATCTCGGCAAACCCGTCGCTGTGAGCCATCGAAACTAGATCGCCTGATCCTTGCGAATCCACAAGTTTTACTCCTGGGCCAGCCAACTGGATCAGCCGAAACCAGGTCAAAGGCAGCGTCTTGGCGTCGGCATTCAGTAGTGGAAGCCGCAATTCACGCGGGCTGATTTTGCCAACAAACGTCTCCAAGACAGGCTGCGCGATTACCCTAGCGGTAACGGCTGTGCTGACTGGATTGCCGGGAAGTCCAAAGATGATCTTGTTACCAATCCGAGCTCCCAAAACCGGCTTCCCTGGTCGGATAGGCAAGCGATGAAACAGTATTTCGCCACCCAGCTCGACGATGGCCTGAGGAATGAAGTCTGTATCTCCGGCAGAGACACCGCCCGTCAAAATAACGATATCGCTGGCATCGACGGCAGACTGAATCGATCGTTTGATGCTCGGCAGATCGTCCTGGACTCGCGATTGACCCACGATCGAAGTCCAAGGCAGTCCACTTAACCAAGTTCGCAACGTCGGTCCGTTTGAGTCGCGAATTTGCCATGGCTGGACAGCTTGGCCCGGTTCTTGAAGTTCGTCACCAGAAGCCAACAGCGTGATCTGTAACTTTCTTCGAACCGCGACCTGCTCTGAGCCAAACGTAGCCAAAGCACCCATCGCGGCAGTGCCAATTTCCGTTCCGGCTTCCAAGACAACTTGGCCTTGGCGAATGTTCTCGCCACAGTATCGAATGTTCTGGCCCAGCTTCAGATCTTGCGGCTGAATGCTTAGAGTTACAAATCCAGTCTCGTAACGATCCGTCTCATCGGTGTCTTCACGACGAATAATGCAGTTAGCTCCCGAAGGAACGCAGCCACCTGTAAAGATCTGAACAGCTTTACCCTCGACCAAACGCAATGGAGGTTTTCCGGCGTAGGCGATGCCATCGACCGACAGTCTGAGTGGCGAACCCGAGTTCGGTTTGTGTTCTTGATTCTCTGCGTTAGCTCGCTGAAGGTCATTCAGATCAATCGCATATCCATCCATGGCAGAAACATCGTGCGCGGGAGAATCGCGATCAGCCAAGATTGGCTCAGCCAGGATTCGTCCTCCGGCCTGTTGAATTGGAATGATTTCGGGGGCCACGGTCCCGACCACCGAACAGATCTTCAAGATGGCTGCTTCAATTTCGCTGAGCTGTGGTATCTGCATGCTTACTTTATCGACTGCGTATTCGTGTTGAGGGCTATGTGGTTCCGTGACGAACTGTCATTTGCGCTGACGCCCTTGACCTTTGGCATAACGCGAATTCTGCGCCTGAACAGTTTCCAGCGTTGGTGGTGGTAATTCACAGGCCCAGTGAATTCCAGCCGATAGAAGTGCTTCGAATTCAAGCTGAGCGAAGTCGTCCAGATGTCCAAGCGATGTGTAGAAGGATCGTCCTCCATCGGCTCGAACATAGGTCCACGCCACTGGTTCTGTCGGTTGATTTGCTATGGTACCGAATATCAGCGGCGTTGTGCCGGCTGCTAGTGGAGAGGTCTTGTAAAGCGAGCCCCCTGATTTCAGTGTAAATGGCTGACCGAGTGCCGCAACGATGGGGTGATCTTTGGCTGTGTCCACAAGACTCAGTTCAGCTTTCAAATCATTGCCATAGTGATTGGTATAACTGCCGCCCCAAACTTCGCGATCCAAATCAGTCCACTGCGCAAGTCCCTCGGCTGGTTGCGCGTTGCGAAGTGAAAACGCATGGCTGGCGGTGCGAATTCCAATAACCGGCTTGCCGCTGCGGATAAAGTTCTGAATCGCTTTGATGTCCGATTCAGGCAGTGGTAGCCGACGAACGCTGATCAGCAGAGCATCCGCGGTTTGAAGATCTTCGAGCGATTGAATCTGGTTGCGATCCTTCTCGCTTCCCAGCGCATAGGTGACTCGAAAACTCTGGCTCAAGTGTTTTGCGGCAAAGGCTGGTAGTGATTGCTCCGTGCGATATTCGTCTTCCGCAATCAGGATCGTCAGTTGTGGGCGTCGATCTTGCGAGAATCGAAATTCGGTTCCGCCTAAGACTTGGTTGCTAGAGATCGTTGAGCATACAAAGCGCTCAACATGGTCAACTATAAAGTCTGTCCCAGTGAAATGGCTCGCAAATGGCCATGCTCGCGGGTCATACATCGTGTCGGTCAAGTCTCGCACCAACACAACTTGCTGACCAGCTTGAGCCAATCGACGAAGACCAAACGGACGTCCCAGCACGCACATGTTGGTATGGACTCCGACTAACATGACATGCGAGATCTCGTTAGCTCTTAGAATGCTCCAAATCTCACGACCTGAATCGCTGATGAAGTCCGATGCGCTATCGATCTTGATCGTGGCAATCTGGCTTTTCCACGGTGCGCGGGGGTTGCGGCCTTGAGCCGTTAATTGTTCAGCCCATCTCGCATGCTCGGCCAGGTCATCGTCCTCACCGCCTTCGGCTTGATCCAATGGATATCCCACCGCCTGTTCGCTGCTCATTTGATCGCACCAAGTGTCGATCGCGTTAGGAAACTCAGCAGCCAACTTCACTTGCGCTGCGCGGTTTCGCGCAGGATGATCCTTGTAAGCCTCCATACAGGAACTTGGCGCGTGAATGATCGTCGCGCCTTGTGATCGAAGTTTGGCCACGAATGTGTCGATTCGCGGAGCCAATTCCTGGACGCGTCGAACAGCGTTCACGCAGTGATGGCTGTCCCACATATCGCAAACGATGACGGCGGTCTTTGGCGTGTTCCAAGTTTCATTTTTGCTCAGCCGATGAAATCGATCGGAAGAGGTGTTGGTGGGTTGTTGATACCGCAGATGAAGATCGATCGTTTGCGATAGGGCCGTTCCGGTTGCCAAGCAGAGGACCAGCAGGAGTGGAAGTCGAGTGAGTTGCGCAAACAAATTCATAAGAATCTCGCAGCGGGAAGGACGAGCGAAGGTGGAATACTGTTGAGTGATGGATCTAACGAAAGAGCTTTTTTCCATGCCGGAGCACGTCGAGGGCTTGGGAGCATTCGAACGAGTATTCGACGACCTCTTCGCCAGTAGCCCAATTGCTGTTGGCGTAGTAGGCTTCGTCGACCAGTGGTGTCAGTGAACTACGATCGGTCCACTGGGCTTGGGACAAGTCCGAAGGAATGATCTTGGCATTGGCAAGCGTGGGTTCATCTTGGTCCAGCCAATAGACTGGAGCCTGAATCTTGCCCGCTATCTCCATAGTGTACATCGCGCCGCTCAATACTTTTTGAGCGCTTGCGTTGCCATGCACCTTCAGTCTTCCTCCGGTTTCGCCATCATAGCCAAAAATGCAACCTTCGACGATCAAATTGCCAGTGACAACTAGTTCTGCCCAGCAATTCAACAAGAGGTTTTTACATCTCAAATCGCCTTTGACGAGACAAAACAACGGCAGCGCAGATGTCCAATGGGCTGCGTCTACATTGCCATCGAGCTTTAGTCCACGCTGAAAGATCAAATTGCGTTGACTAGTCTGCGCCGTAGGTCCGTTTTCATCGAAGCCAAGCCACAGATCTCCCTTACGTTCGATTTCAGCTTCAAATACGCAGAACTTTTGGAGGTCCGCTGCGAGGTATTCGGACGGACTGTTTTGGAAGTGGGTAGCGTGTTCTTTTGCGAGAGAGTTCCATTCGACAATCGTCGAGCCAGCGGGAATGGTCTCTACGATTAACTTCTTCAATTGATCGTCGGCCTTCGCGAGCTTTTCTTGCGCTTCGCTTTCTGTGGTTTCGACAAAACCATGCTCAATTGCCATTTTGATGTTCTGCGAGATTTCGTCTGGCGAACATGCCTTTTCCTGATGATTGCGCTGAGTTTTACCTAACGTAGCACGCAGGTCCAGCATATCCATCGATTGATCTTTGGTCGTAAAAACTCGGATCGAGCGATCGTCTTGAAAATAGAAATAGCGATTCATAGTTAAGAACGAAAGTCATGGAGAAGCTGGACTACAAGAGCGTCCCAATTGTACCAACGGACCTGCGTTTGCTTCGCCGGTAGTTCCATCGCAGCCGACAGTTTTGTCTTCGAAAACTTGTTGAACGGCTATTTGGGCTTCTCGATAGCTGTGCCTTGAGTAGGCTGTTAGCTGAGATTTTTGACGGAAGTTTGGCTTTTGAAAACTAGTTCGGTAAGCGATGCTGCGTTACAAAGCACTGATAAAAGAGACCTGGTGGCTGTGGGCTCTATTTCTTGTTGGGGGCTCTGTCATGACCTGGTTGAGCTTAGTCTTTTTACTGACATTCCCCATCTGCATCATCGTCTTCCTCTGGTTCGGATTTGTTCGGTATGACGAGGAAGGTAATTTTCGAGGAACTTGATCCAGTTAAGACACTGGGACAAGAACTTTTGCGCCGCAAGCTGGGCACTTGCGATAGACACCGCCGTACATCTTGGCAAGGTTAAAATGGTGCTTACAGTCTGCGCATTGTACGTGAATGTGTTGGCTATCGCGTTGACGTTGGCGAACTTCGGGTAGGATCGTCTGCGACTTTGCGATGACCTGATCTTCGACCATCGCGTAATCACTCACCCCGTACCTCGATGCGCAACACACTTTGCTGCACGTTCCCACCAGCGTCCAAGGTTTTTCGTCGTTCAGGACATAAAGCATGCCACACTGGATACACTCCTGGCCATGCTGTTCCATCTTTTGGCGATGCAACTGAAACTGCTCGTTGCGCTTCAACTCAATGAATGCGTTCAGCTTGACTGTCGGGTTCACAGTCGGGTCGGCAATGTCACGAAGTATGTCTCCACTGACCTCATGAATGTCAAAACCATTGATCGGCTTTTTCTCGACAGGAAGTGGCCCACCGATAGTCACACCCGTGGATGACAGAATACTCAGGCCGATGGCGTTGAGTGCGAGAGTCGTTCCATCGGCGGTCTCTTGGCGAGCCATGTAGGTCGCTTGGATATGCCAAGTGCTATTCTTACAACTTGCGCATGCGCCTTGATGACGATGGATTGAGCTAAGCGAGCTCTCTTGCTTGCAGCTTTCACAAAAGATCGCAACTTTATCAGGTAGTTCGGTCACAGGCTGCTCCAAGACTTTCCGGCCGTGGGTTAACCGTCCCAGGCGGCAAGCAAGTTTGCGTGATTGATCTTCGACGCCATTATTCTAACTCAATTGCGTCAGTTCTGGCTATTGCCGACCATGCTGTCAGAGAAAGGCCTTCGAATTCATCGGCTTTAAATTTTGAGGATTGGAAGGGTCTCATTCTTTGGCATCCAGTAGTCGGTCCAGGATTGTTGGGCAGGCAGCTTCCAACATGTCCAGCACGAACTCGAACCCTTCATCGCCACCATAGTACGGGTCGGGAACTTCCCGCGGCCACGGTTCGTCCAGATATTCGCTGAGCAGCTTGACGTTGGTGTTCTTGAGGCCCGGTGCAAGACCCATCAGATCGCGATAGTTGCTTCGATCCATGGCGACAACAAGATCAAACTGTCTGAGATCGGCCGGTACGACCAATCGTGATCGGCTGGTCAAATCTAAGCCCCGCTTTTCAGCAGCAGCTCGCATGCGTGGATCGGCAAGCTTGCCAATGTGATAGCCTGCAGTGCCAGCCGAATCAACTCGGACGCATAAGCCGAGTTGGCGTTGGTCGATCAAGCTTTGCATCACTCCCTCGGCCGCAGGACTGCGACAGATGTTTCCCAAGCAGACAAATAGGATGCTCTTCTTTGAGTCTGTTTTTTCCATGGTGCAATGGTGCGGTTGAAAGTCGTGTTTGATAAGTCTTAATCAGCCGGAAAAGACGAGCAGAAGCTCAAGTTGAATGAGTTGTACTCTCTGCTTTATTTTTCAACAACAACGGCAAGTATCGCAGAAGGAGCCCCGTGAAGATAAAGCCACCGCCCAACAATGTCCACCAGTGAGGATGTTCGTAAGTTGCATGGTTGCGCCACGCGATCCAAACCCAAAGCGGCAAAATGATAGGCTCGATCAACGTCAAAATCGATGCTTCGGGGCTACTGACCGTTCGAAGAGCGCGGCAGAAAATCACATACGGTAGCGAGAGCTGAAAGACTCCGAAAAAGGCGAGTGCCAAATAGGCGCTCGGAGCGACTTGATTGAGCGGTTGATTCCAAACCCAAGGTAACATGAACAAGACCGTAGCGAGATGATTCAGAGTGATCAGCCAAACGGGATCTTGGTCGCGCATTTTCCGCATCAGCAGAATCACCGTTGCGTACATTGCGCTGGAAAGCACGCCCATTGCGGTTGCATACAGCGAACTGCCCGAACGCATCTCCATGACCAAAATAAGCACAACGCCGCTCAGGCAGCATCCAAACATCATGAGATCCGATCCGGTGACTTTTTCCCTGAGGAAAACTACTCCGATCAGCAGTACCCATGTTGGCGCCAGATATTGCAGCCAGATTGCGTTCGCGGCTGGCCCATGGACCATCGCTGTCATGAAGGACCAAAGCATGATGGCAAATGCTGCGCAAGTGAAAGGTATGGCAGGATGCCAGCGAGGCCTACGAATAAACGGTATCAGCACTAGGGCCGCGAAGAAGCTCCGCCAAAAGGCCAATTGCATTCCGCGGAGATCTGCCGACCATCCTTCAAACCAAGGTGCCTTGGCAAAGAAGCCGCTGGTGCTCCACAGCACCGCGGCAAAGGCAATCGCCAGTCGTCCTCGCCAAGCGTGCGCTACCGAATCGCCGGTAGCGATTGGATTTGACGAATCCGCAACCTCGATTTCCGATTTATTCACTCGCGTTCGCCGACAGACTCGAGTTTGATTTGCCCGAGGTTGAAACCATTGCGACAACGATCAGCGCCACGTGAACAATCACGGTGACCACAAGTGCATAGGCAACGCTCTTGTTGAAACCATAGTTGTGCAGTCCGATTCCCAATAGATTGGTGCCAAACCATGACCAACTGGTGACAATGTTTCCAACGAGCGCCAGAACGCTAAAACCACGCAGGCCTACCATGCGATCCCAACGCGCGTGAAGTACTAGCGCGTTCCAAAGCACGATCATCAGTGCGCCATTCTCTTTAGGATCCCAGCCCCAGAAACGGCCCCAACTGTCGTCGGCCCATAGTCCACCGAGCACTGTGCCCACAAAGCTAAACAGAATACCGAAGCACACCGAGAAGTAGGCCATCCGATAAAGCTGCTTGTACGGTTCGGCTTGCTCTGAAATAACCGGAGTCTTGAGATGAGCTTCTTCGAACATTTTTACGCCTGTTAGCTTGTTCACGGCTTTAGCAAAGTGAGGGGCATACCGGTCAAACACCATCTTCAGTAACACGACCGCGCCGAAGAATCCTGCTAAGTAAGTTACTGCGTATCCCACCGTGATGGCCACTACGTGAGTAGACAACCAGAACTGAGTATCCAGCACTGCTGCTAAGACGTGAAGAGTGTCGCTCTTGTCGAGGCTGCGTGCGATTGAAAGTGTAATTAGACCAATCGCCGATCCGACGATGTTGGCAAAGCCCAGTCGCATCACCACTTCGAGGACAAGGCACAAAAGGACACAAGCCCAGCCAATGAACACAGCCGATGAGTAGAGGTTCACCACCGGCGCACGGCCTGAAATGTACATGCGAATCATCAGCGTCGCTGTATGAATCACAAATATACCTACTATAACCCCGAACGCCGTGTAGGACAGTTTGGATGCCTTCGACGATGCGAACGACGCAAATCCGAATATGTTCGCGACAATATAGCCAAGGATTCCAATCGAAGTTGGATTGAATCCATTCAACCAAGCTTCGGCGTTGGAACGACCTTGATTTGACTTCGCTTCTTCCGAATCCGTCACAACGACGCGATACTTCCTCGCCGCATCGTCGATCTCTTTGCTATTCTGTGTTCGCACTGCTTCCAGCAAGTTCGCGAAGGACTCAACCGCCGGATTGGGCTCAATCCCACGAACGCGTTGTAGAATCGAGTCAAACTTCGCCGGCCCATAAGCCACCCAAGCCGCGTCAGCTTTACTGTCCGATTTTGAGTCGCTGGCTGATAACGGGGGAATAAAGGCTGCTGGATTCATGTCTTCAATGATCTTGTAGCGACGATCCAGTTCATCCAGCTTGATCATCGCAGCTCGGAAGTCCTCTTCCTTGTCGCTATCCAAGCGTGGCAATGCGGGCTCGTCGTATGCAGCGCTTAGCAGTTCATAGGAAGTCAACTTCGAATACATCTCGGAAATCTTCTGCTCCCGGAAGTTCAATTCGATTTGCTTGCGGGACTTCTCTCGCAGCTTATCTACCTCCGCAAAAAAGGCTTCGCGATTCTTGCTGATCTCGTTGTAGGTGTAACGGAACTTGTCTCTGTTATCGTCCAGTCCAAGGAGTTCACGAACTTCTTTAGCGTAGACGCGGAATATCTGGACGTCTTTGGTCCACGGTACGTCGGCCATGACAGCAAACATCCACTCGACTCGTGATCGTTTCTTACCATCGCCGTCAACTACGTAGGGTGTACCGCCAAAGACTGGTTCACTAAGGGCTTGTAGGGTATTTGCCGCGACCGAGTCGGCTGGCTTAACACGGCCATCTTGCTTCACTGGCAGTCTGCCGATTGCGTTCCAATCTGCTTCGACAACGCCGTAGCGATTACCTTTCAGGCCATACAGCGCTAAGCAACCGGCGATCGAAAAGCCGACAAGTCCATACTTGATGAAATCACTGTAGAGCGTCGCTGGCTGCGCCGACTTCTCTCGTGCAACTCGATTGGCAAATCGAAGGAACGTTCCGCCGAAGTGTGAGAACATACCAACCATGACCATCATGCAACAAACATAGGGGATTACCCATCCGGCATTTTTTACCACTTGCAGGCCGCTGCCTTCACCAACCGTACCGTTGGGAAGCATCACTGGGAAGTAATCGCTCTGGTAAAAGGTCTCACCGCCAAATCGAACAGGATTGTTCATCCAAGTCTTGACGTCAGATATCTCCTCGCCGGTTTCCGGATTGCGAATACTGATTACCGACGAGTAGTCTCGTGGTGTATTCGAGTTCGCATAATCACGGCGCGTAACGTCCTTGAGGGTGATTTGGTACGGCTTGTACTCTTTGCGATATCGCAAGGCAATTTCATACGGTTTCCCCGAAAGACTGACCTTCTCATACTGTTCGGCCCCGTTGCGGAACAATTGGCTTCCGTCGTTGATCTCTTGCGAAAGAAGCAGTGTCTCCAAAGGTTGTTTGGATTGTCGATCTAGCAAAGTGACGTAGGCCGAGGGGATGTTGGGGGAAGACTTCGCGCCGCCGTTGGGGGCCGTCTCAATTGCTTGTTGTACCAAACCAGTGCCGACGGTCGCCTTGATTTCAGGTGCGGAAGAGACCGATTCCAAGCGTGAGTTCTGCATCCAGCGGTCCACTCGCAACAAGCAAGGCAAGGCTGGGTCATCGATCAGGCCGTCTGCCTTCAGCGCTTGACGAATTCGAGCGTCGGGCACTACCGTGACCGTATCTTCGGACGGGCCGCTGGTGTCGACAAATGCAATTTCCAACTGGTCGGGGATAAAGGTCACACTTGCAGTACCGCCTTCAGACAGAAACACCTTTTGCTCAATTTGTCGGTCTGCGAATACGAACTGACCAACCATCAGCAAGGCAATTCCAATGTGGATCAGCATGTTGCCACCGCGCTTACCGAAAAGTATCAGTAGCCCGGCCAAGCAAACGGAACTTGCGACGGTCGCTTGAAACAACTGCCAAACAATTCTTAGGCCAGGGTCATCTATTCGAGCGTTGCTGAGTAGCAACCAAATCGACAATGGTCCCAGTATTGCAACCATGGTCCACAAGGTTACTTTGGCAAGTTTTGGAAGATGCGTTGCCCAAAGCGCATAGCCGGCTATCGCAAGAGCAATGACCAATAAGCCCACCTTCACACCGGCCCATAACTGATCGTAGCTAATGGGAGGCGCGCCTTGGAGTCCATCCGTTGTGTGACCCGTCAGAATCACGGCAGAGACCAAGATAGCGCCTAGGAGCGAAACGATAAGTCCGACAATAAGCTTTGCGCCTTTGGCGGATATGCTAAAGCGAGTTGCCTTGGCAGCTATCAGGTTAAGCAGCAGTGCCAGTCCAATCGTCGCTCCACCGGGAAATGGAATGGCCCCATTAATTCGCTCGTGCGGATAGATCGTCGATGGCACGAAGACATCCAAAGGAACGCTGGCAACCCATGCATTGAAGTACTCTCGTTTGACCTCCACCAGCGTCTCGTCATCCTGTGCCAGCGTACCAATCAAGACGATCAGAATACCCAACGCGAAAAGCGTTACGGTAATCTTGAGCGACCCTAGTGCGCGAAGGATCGCGTAGGGAGTGATCGCGCCAGCTTGCGCGGCGCGACTGTCTACCGATGTTGAGTTGGACCAAGTTCCTGAGGACATTTATAGGATCTCCGAGCTTACTCGTTATTGAATCTATTTGGGCGTTGGGCGTATCAACTACCAGTTTGTATCGACTACCAGTTTAAGGTGCTGATAAAGTTATCCATGGTTTGCGACTGGGCTTCGATCAATGCGGTCGCCCCAGTCATTTTCACGTACAGGTTTTCATTCTCTTTGATCGGAATCACGGCAACGCGAATCGCCATCTCTGGATTGGTTTCGTCACCGATACGGTAGCAGCGATACTCTAAATCTCGGACCTTGCCGCTAGTGGCTGCTTGGATGATCTGAGTGATCTGTGGTTCATCGGGCGTCTTGCCGACCTGCTTGAGCCACATTTCAACCGCTGCGGGAACTTGTCCCGTCGAGGTTGAAATCGATACCGATGCTGTTTTGTCTTGTGCTTGTATTACGAACGAAGCTAAGCGAATTCCCGATGCCGCTTGTTCTTGCCAGCCCTCGGGCACGACGTACTTCAGTTGCAAACGATCGTCATTGGTCATGACGGGATTTTGCGCGGGATTGGCTTGCGCTGGAGGAGTTGCCGATGGTCCAGTAGCTTGTGCTTGAGGTTGTGGCTGACTCTGTGCTTGAGCTCGCATTCGCTCAAGGAAAGGTGCATTGCCCATGCCCATACCAGAGCCCGCTGACTTTCGCATGCCTTTGAGACTAACGAAGTAGGCTTTGACATTTTCGCTTGAGTGATTGGGAAACTCCTCAAGCTCAGGCTGCATCGCTTCCCAGTCCTGTGGAGCTAAGCCCACCTGATCGCGCCATCGATTAACGTTACTTTGAAGATAAGCGTGCCAAGCTTCCGTATCTTCCGTATTGGCGGCTAACTTGGTCAAAGTCGCAGTCACGCCATCCGCGTGAGTGAATTTGGCGTAGGTTATCTGTTCCAAGACTTGATCTTTCCATCCTTCAGTCAGTTTCCACTGCGGACTTCCGTCTTCGCCAAATTGGATCGAATCGGCTAACCGACGAAACTCACTAGACAAGGATTCGACTTTGCTTGGGTCATCCATCAGCTTGAGGAACCAAGCAGTCGACTTGTGCGGATAGATCACCCCAATTGTCTGAACTGGAGTGGGGGCCTCGTCAGTCGCAGTTGGTGGCGCGGGACGTTTGGCAACGGTATAAGTCCGAACCTCGGTATCTTCACCGCAACCTACGACGAAAATCAACAGTAGAGCTATAGTGGCCCTGGCCCAAAGCTTCATGGGAATTCAAACATTCGGGGGGAATTTTAAGGTGGGTTCATGCACGACTCGCAGGTGCCCGACCTCCCTATTCTAGAAGAAGTCTAAGCGGCAAGGCACCGCAAATTGTCGCGGTACAACGAATCTTGCATTCTATACGCAGTTGCGATCTGCCTAGCTTTCCAACTTTGCAGGCATTTGGCACAAAGTTTCAGAAAATAGGCTCGCGGTAGGCTTTCAGACTGCGACAAGGATTGAGCGATCCGGCGGCCAGTTTGTATCCAAGTACTAGCCCACAAACCGCAAGCACAGCTCTTCCAACGCGAAGATGGCGCGGTCGGAATTGGAATGACTGCCTTTGATCTTTAAGTCCAGTTCGATCAGCCAATCCAGCAACTTGGAAGCTCGCGCCAAGCCCAATCGCCGCAAGCGTTGAGGAGCCAATGCTAGATCGTTCCCCCAAAAGCCACATTGCTTGACCGCCTCTTCGGCTGTCATTTGGCCGCCGTGGCGTCGGCTTTGAAGGACCAGTTGTGCCGCGTTTCCATACCGTCGCAAGCTCCACGAGATCTGAGGAATGACCCCGGCGGCCTGTTGGCCTCCCGAGAAGACTCGCTCTAGTTGCAACATCGCATCGGCAATCTTGCCGTCCATGATTGCATCGGCGATCTCCCACATCGTTCGAGTCGACCACGAACCGACGTGAGCCCGAATCATGTCGTCAGCGATCACTCCACTATCGCTGGCATAAAGAGCCAGCTTCGCAAGTTCCTGATGCAACAGTCCACAGATTGGACCAACCGCATCCAGAATCAGTTTGCACTGAGTGGCTTTGAGCTTGAGCGAATGTCGTGATTGCGCCCACTCGCCGATCCACTTCTTGAGTTCGCCTTCGTCATGCCCCTTTCCTCGCGCTGCGGGTGGCAGTGTGCAACCGATCAACCAACCGTGCTTGGCCACGATCTTGTAGAGCTTCGTCGTCGCCGCCAGTGTTTCAACTTGCATGATCAGCACCGATCCATCGGCAGGCGATTCACACCACTTCTCAAGTTGTGGCCTAGCCTTAGTAACCAGTGTGTCTGCGTCGCTGACGATAGCCACACGAGTTGCGTCGGCTTCAAACAAGGACATCGTTGCCAATTCGTCGTGGACCGATGCCCATTGACATTGTTCGCCGTCAAAGGTGCGAATCTCTTCGAGATTAAGATTCGCCAGTTTTGCTATCGCGTCGAGCGTTTCGCTGCGCAGAAAACTCTCGTCACCTAGCAATACAATGACTCCCGGCAATTTGCCCGGGAGTTTTTGCTGCATCAGAATTTCAAAGCAGTGATGTGACACGGTCGTGGTCAAACTTTACTTTGTGATTCGATAGAGTGCTGAAGCCGTGCGAACCAGTAGATCATTACCGACGACCGATGGCGACGCTAGAGTGCGTTCCTGTAAGTCATTCGTCGACACCAGTTCGGGCTCAGGCTTGCTGATGTCCAGAACAGAGCAAGCTCCAGTTTCATTGAACGCGTACAAGTGATCGTTGGCTAGAAGCAACGAGGCTGAAAAATCGCCTCCCAATCTCTTACGCCAAAGCTCGGTACCAGTTTTCGAATCTAAGCAAGTCAGTCCACCGTTGTCGCTGACCATCATCACTCGTCCGCGATCTGCGATGAACGAGCTAGTCTTAGGAACGGCGCTCTTCATCGACCACCTGACGTGCGATTCCGTAACATCGCCTTCGCCATTGGGATCGATTGCCATCAGGTTCGCGTGCATAAAGCCGGTCGAGATGAACACGAGCCCCGATTCGAATACTGGGCGAGGAACGACGGAGAAGCCCGAATAGGTAACTCGCCAAATTTCGTCACCGGTCTTCGGATTAATGCTCTGAACGACGTCGGAGCCTGGGACGATCAACTGCGGTTGGCCAGCAGCTTGAATCAACAGAGGAGTGCAGAACGAAAAGCTGCGATCGGTTTTGACGCCTCGCTCGACCTCCCAAGCAACAGCTCCCGTGGCCTTGTTCAAGGCAGTGATCTTACTGATATCACCGCCATCTCGCGTAAAGATCATCAGGTCGTCCGTCACGACTGGCGACCCGCCGTTGCCGTGTACTGGAGCGTAAGAAAGTTCCGAGTTACGCCAAACAACAGTGCCGTCTAACTTGCAACACGCTGAACCTTGATGACCGAAGTGAAGGTACAGTAGCTTGCCGTCGAAAACTGGAGTCGGGCTGGCGTGCGAGTTCTTTTGATGGATTTTTGGAGCCGATTTGGACTGTTCGAACAGTACCACGGGATCGGCCAGTTTGCCGGTGCGAGCGTCGATCTTCAGCAGCACTAGTTGAATTTCCGACGTTTCCGCCGGAACTGCTGCGGTGAGATAAATTGCATCGCCAACGACCACGGGGCTCGACCAACCACTGCCAGGAAGCTCCGTTCGCCAAGCAACATTCTGATCGCTGGACCAAACCTTGGGCAATTCTGCCGCGATCACGCCTTGCTTGCCTGGTCCACGGAACTCGGGCCAATCGGCTTTAGCGATTGAGCTGTTCACGAACACAACGCAGAGTACGAAGCAAAATATTAACCATCGGGCTGATCTAACAGTAAGATTGGCCAAAGTTGAATGCATCAAATGCTCCAGGATGTATGTTGTACTAAGACGCTTGGCCGAGCTAGGACACTTTGCCGAGCTAAGACACTTGTCCGATCACAGACTTGCCCATCCAGGGCTGCAGCACTTCAGGCACCTTGATCGATCCGTCAGCTTGCTGATAGTTTTCCATGATCGCAATGATCGCTCGACTGATGGCAATGGCGGTGCCGTTGAGCGTATGGACAAAGTGAGTGCCCTTCTCCGCCTTGTTCTTGTAGCGAACGTTCAGCCGTCGAGCTTGATAGTCCGTGCAGTTTGACGTACTGGTTACTTCGCCCCATTCACCGCTCTCTCCGCGACCAGGCATCCAAGCCTCCAAGTCATACTTGCGGTAGGCTGGTCCACCAAGGTCGCCAGTCGCTGTGTCGACAATGCGGAATGGAATGCCCAGCATGTCGAAGATATCACATTCTGCTTGGCGAAGCTCTTCGTGAATCTCATCGCTTTGCTCGGGCAAGGTAAATGCAAACATTTCGATCTTGGTGAACTGGTGCACTCGATACAACCCTTTGGACGCGCGGCCCGCAGCGCCAGCTTCAGTGCGGAAGCAGTGGCTGATGCCAACCAGCTTCAGCGGCAGCTCTTCGGCTTCCATCACTTGATCGGCCATCATGCCGCCCAGTGTAATTTCAGCGGTCGCAACCAAGTTGAGGTCCGTGTTTTCAATCGAGTAGATCTGCGTCTCTGGTCCGCGCGGAATGAAGCCGATGCCCTGCAGAATGCCGGTGTGAGCCACATCGGGAGTCGTGATCGGAACAAATCCACGCTTGACCAATTCGCTTACTGCGAATTGTTGTAGTGCTAATTCAAGAAGCACCGCGTCGCGCTTGAGGAAGTAAAATCCAGCGCCAGCCACGCGTGCACCCGACTCAAAGTCGATCATGTCATGCAGCTTGCCAAGTTCCAAGTGATCCTTGGCCTTGAAGTCAAACTTGGGAACGGGCGTCTTGCCAAAGCCCACTTCGGTATTAGCGGTATCGTCCGCGCCGATGGGTGCTGCTGGGTGCGTCAAGTTTGGAATGTGCATTTGCAGTTCATGCACTTGAGCGTCCAACGCATCGTGCTCGGCCTGCGCAGCGTCTTTTTGCTCGCGAAGTAGTCGGCCTTGTTCCTTGAGTTGTTCACGTTCTTCCGGCGTCTTGGCCTTGCCGATGTTCTTGCTGACTTCGTTGGCTTGTCGGTTTAGCTCCTGAGCATCATTGGATTTGCCGCGGCGTTGCATCTCTAGCTCGATCAATCGATCGACGTCTGCCGTGACGCCACGAGCCACACAGTTCTTCTTGACCAGTTCGGCTTGTTCTACGATAAGCTTTCGATCCAACATTTTCTAATGACGCTCGATTTCGTGAGGACTGTTAAGTGAGGAGAACGGTTTTTACTGCTTACTGCTTACTGCTTACTGCTTACTGCTTACTGCTTACTGCTTACTGCTTACTGCTTACTGCTTACTGCTTACTGCTTACTGCTTACTGCTTACTTCTTACTGCTTACTTCTTACTGCTTACTGCTTACTGCTTACTGCTTACTGCTAACTGGGCTTCGGGACTTCAGCTAGGTAATGCCAAAGGTAGCTACTGGCGCGGATGCCGCGATAGTAATCCGCTAAGCAGAATTTTTCGTTGGGACTGTGTGCTCCATCGTCGTCCAATCCCCAACCTAACAACAGCACGTCTGCTTTCAGAGCACTGACCATATTGGCGACAATTGGAATTGATCCACCTTCGCGGATGAGTACGGCTGGCTTTTCAAACCCTGCTGTGATCGCTTGTTGAGCAGCGGCGACAAACGGACTTTCAGGGTCAACAACAACACCCGAGCCGCCGTGCAAGTCGATCAGCTCAATTTGCACTCCGGCGGGAGTATTCATCGCGATGAACTTGCGGAATTGCTCGCTGACTTGCTTGGGATCTTGGTCCGGAACAAGGCGGAAGCTAACCTTGGCACCAGCCTTTGCAGGAATGATCGTCTTGCCGCCTTCGCCTTGATAGCCGCTCCACAATCCGTGGACATCGCATGTTGGACGAGCCCAGCGACGCTCCAGCGTGCTATAGCCAGCTTCGCCAGTCAGTGCTCCGACGCCAAGCTGCTTAGCGAACTGATCATCGCTGAAGCCTAACTGCTTCCAACGATCGCGTTCGACATCGGCAACAGGCTTGACCGAGTCGTAGAATCCAGGCAATTGAATGCGGCCTTGATCATCGGTCAGCTTAGCTAAGAATTTGGCGAGGGCGTTGGCTGGATTGGTCACAGCGCCGCCGAAGCTACCTGAGTGCAAGTCTTGCTTGGGTCCGGTGAAGTGCAATTCGTAATAGGCGATTCCACGTAGGCCGTAGGTGATCGCGGGTTGGCCTTTGGCATATTGCGATGAATCGCTAATGACAATCACATCGCAGGCAAGCTTCTCGGCCGCTTCGGGCTTGGCCATGTACTTGCTTAGTTGTTCGCTGCCGACTTCCTCTTCGCCTTCGATCAAGAACTTGACCTGCAGCGGCAGAGCTTGACCAGCGGCGGCCCATGCTGCAACGCTGTTGACGTGAGTGAGTACTTGGCCTTTGTCATCGGTGGAACCCCGCGCGTAGATGTTGCCGTCACGCTCGGTGGGTTCAAATGGTGGGCTAACCCAAAGGTCCAGCGGATCGGGTGGCTGGACGTCATAGTGACCGTAAACCAAGACCACAGGCTTGCCGGGAACCGCCGGGCTTTCTGCGTAAACAAGCGGCGGACCATCCGTCTTGATCAGTTCTCCCTTGAGCCCCGCTTTGGTCAAGCTATCCAAAACTGCATTGGCAGCCTGCTTCACCGAATCGCGGTAAGCCGGGTCGGCGCTAACGCTTGGGATGCGGAGGAGGGTTTTGAGGGTCTCCAGGAAGCTGGGTTGACTTTGCTGAAGCTGACGATCGATTGCTTTCAAATCGCTCATTTTCTTGAACTTCTATCGGTTGAATCGCAAAAAACACTTGCCTTGTGCCCCTGGTGCGGGGTTACAATAATGCCGAGCGTAACAATATAACGTGTTGTGGTGGATGGCGGGATTCGTCTTTAGCTGCCGGAACTAGGAGTAAGGCAAAGTTTCCCACCGAGCCGCCGATGAGGTGTTGCCGGGCGAGCCAGCCCCAGCCAGTTCGCTGCCCACTCCACAAGAGCAGCCTGACCCAGAAAGCAGCCTGACGACAACGCGTGTGGATCGTTCTGTCCCGCTCCCAAACAGGAGGATTTTAAGTATGCCACAGTCCGATGCAGCAGTATTAGAGCCAGAATTGCAGGCCGAACCGATCGTTCGTGTCAAAAGGGAACGCAAGCCCCAAAAAGAGACCAAGCCCAAGCGGCAGCCGCGTTATCACGTTATTCTGTGGGATGACGATCACCACACGTTTCATTACGTGATCCATATGTGCCAGCTTCTCTTTGGCCACACGCTGGAAAAAGGAATGGAAGTCGCTAAAGAGGTCCACAGCAAGGGCCGCGCGATCCTATTAACAACGACCAAAGAGCATGCCGAGCTGAAGCAAGAGCAGATTCATGCGTTTGGTCGCGATCCGATGGCTACACAATGCGCTGGAAGCATGTCGGCGACGATCGAGCCAGAAAACTAGAGCAAGAAAACTAGAGTTAGAAAACTAGAGCCAGAAAAGTTCGCGTGAGCAAAGATACGATCTATTCCTTCCCCCGCGAGCGAGTCGGGCAGTTTACCTTCGACAAATCGGTAGTAGACGTCTTTCCCGACATGATCGCTCGCAGCGTTCCTGGTTACGCTTCGATCCTCGCGATGATCGAGCAGTTGACGACGCGATTCGCAAAACCCGGGACACAGCTTTATGACCTGGGCTGCTCGTTGGGAGCCGCCACGCGGTTGATGCGAAATCAAGCTCCCGCAGATTGCACTCTCTACGCAGTCGACAATGCTCCCGCGATGATTCAACGTCTGCAAGAAATTCTGGATGCAGATCGTACGGAAGCTCATTGCCAAGTTGAGTTGCTCCAGAGCGATATTCGCGATGTGTCGTTTGATCGAGCTTCGTTTGTAGTACTGAATCTCACCTTGCAGTTCGTTCCCCTGGAGGATCGCCCTGCCCTGCTCCGCAAGATCTGCGATGGGATGATTCCCGGCGGTGCTTTACTGCTGAGCGAAAAGATCTGTTTTGACGATCCCTTGCAGCAAAGTCTGTTGACCGAGTTGCATCATGACTTCAAGCGTGCGCATGGCTACAGCGATTTAGAGATCGCTCAAAAGCGAGCGGCCATCGAGAACTTTCTCGTTCCAGAAGCGCTTGAAGCCCATGAGACTCGACTGCGCGATGTAGGCTTTCAGCAAGTCGTACCGTGGTTCCAATGCTTCAACTTCGCTTCGATCCTCGCGGTCAAACTAAGCTGATGGACCGACGATGAGCATTTCATTCTTGGATCGAAAAAGTTGCGTGGAGCAGCTTCGCGAACTGCGATTTCACAGCTTGGCGGATCGCATCGAACAAGTTTGCCCGCAACGATTCTCTTTAGAGCACCACGGAAGCCTGTCTGGTTGGAAAGAGGCTTACAGCTTCCTGCCCAATGTCGCCGCAAGATTTGATGCCAGTGGCGATGTGGTGCGAGTCCTTCCTGTTCAGAGCAATTCGGTCTCTACTACGCCGAATCTAGAATTGGCCGACGAAGGGCAAGACTCTCTGCGGAAGACGCTCATGCGTTTTCACCCCTGGCGCAAGGGTCCGTTGGAATTGTTCGGTGTGAGTATCGATACCGAATGGCGTTCTTGTTTGAAGTGGAATCGATTTGCTTCGCAGATCGACTTCGACCGCAAGTTAGTCTTGGATGTGGGCAGCGGGAATGGTTACTACGGTTGGAAGATGTTGGCCGCAGGAGCTTCGATGGTTCTGGGATGTGAGCCGTTTCTTCTGTCGGTAGCGCAATTCGAAGTCTTTCGAAAGTACTGGGCGGACGACGAGCGACACTATGTAGTGCCGCTTGCCGATGTCGATCTACCGCGCGATATCCAACGCTTTGACATCACATGCTCGATGGGCGTGCTTTACCATCGGCCCAATCCGATCGAGCATTTGCAGATACTAGCTAGTACGCTCAAAGCGGGCGGGCAATTGCTGCTGGAGACGATTGTCCTGGTGGATGCCCAGCAGACCGTGTTGGTTCCCGAGGACCGCTATGCCAAGATGCGCAATGTCTGGTTCATTCCCTCAGTCGCGATGCTTGAGCTTTGGCTGCGCCGAACGGGCTTTGACGAAATCCGAGTCATCGATGTTTCCAGAACAACAAGCCAAGAACAACGTAGCACCGATTGGATGACATTTGAATCGTTAAGCGACTTTCTTGATCCCACAGATTCCAGTCGCACGATCGAAGGCTGCCCTTCCCCATCACGAGCTGTCATCATCGCCAAGAAGCGATGAGGTCTTCGTTGTCTTCGTAGGGTGTGTGAAGCTTGCGTTCTACAGGTGCACTTTACTACAAGAAAAAGTTGCATACCGATTTCGCACAGCTATCAAGATTCGCCCGCATGCGGAACACACCATTGGGTTATCGATATCGCGCGGATGCCGAACTTTCTCGATCCCGCAGACCCCAGTCGCAGGATCGAGGGCTATCCTTTACCGTCCCGAGCTGTACTCATCGCCATGAAGCGATGAGCGAATTGTCTCGAACTCTTTGGAGGTTGTGTGCAGTTTGCGATCCATCAGCCAACATCGCTAGTTAAAAGTCACTTGCCCGAAATCCACCAAGGACTCCCAGTAGCCCACATCCATAACACACAATCGGGCATGACTCGGACCGAAATCGTTTAACGGCAAGCCGTAGGCGATTGTTCCTGCATTCCTGCCTGAACACCCGACGGCCTAACTAGTATCGCGAAAACAACATTCGCCTTCGGCCGCCGTCAAACTACGTCGAGCAATTACGCTTGGACATCATTATCGCGGCTGCACGGCTTGTGCTATAATCGTTGTCCAAAAAAGGTTTGAGTCGAGCAATGGATCAAGAGACTTCTAGAATTGGTTTGTCTTCAGTGGTGACGCTATTTTATGGCGGAGGCTTTCTTATACTCATCGCGCAGGTGTTTTGTATCTACCATGCGATGAAGAATGGCAAGCCCTATCACTGGATTTGGCTGATTCTCTTCTTTTCGTTGATTGGAATTGTCCTCTACTTTTTAGTCGAGATTCGTCCAACGCTCGGGAAGATCAACTGGCAAGCTATTCGTTGGCGATTGATGAGCCCAGAAAAGAAGATTCAAGCCAGGCGCGAACGACTAGATGATTCTCCAACGGTCAAGAATCGGTTTCTCTTGGCAGATGAACTCATGCGAGTTTATCGATGTTCCGAAGCGGCCACCGTCTTACAAGAAGGTTTGCAGGGCGCGTTCGCAACAGATGCTGAATTGATGTTGCGAGTTGTCGAGGCCAAACAGGATAGTGGGCAATTCGAAGCAGCCCATGAACTTCTAAAGCGTATTACGCCCACGCAAGCTCCCGAGTACCAACTTCGCTACCGAACTGCTTTGGCTCGTGCTTGGTCGCGGGCCAATCAAGATGTTGAAGCGGAAACTGAGTTTCGTAAACTGATGGAACAACAGAAGAGCGAACGACCGGCGGTTTACTATGCCGAGTGGTTGTTGCAGCAAGACAAGTCGGAGGATGCTCGACAGGTTTTGCACGCCGTTATTCAGCGATATCGGCGCGGTAACAATGTTTGGCGCTTTCATGAACAACGCTGGTATCGTTTGGCAGTAAAATTGCTCAAGTCGACGACGGCAGTGCGAAACAATAACCTACCCAGCGAAAACTCCAACCGTTAACATCGAGGGTCGCTCCCGTCTTCGTTTTGATGAGAAGATAACAGCGATCTCAAGCGTTTGGGTTGTCACGTCGCAATAACTTCTCGTGCACGCTGCCAAGGCCATATCTTCGCCAAAAGCTGACTCCACACCTTCTCTCATCTGTCACACCAGCTAGGTATGTTGAATTTGGCCAGAATCTAACCTATAACACATCCTTTACTACCCATAAAACTGAACTCAAAACGGTTTTGATATGGCCCAACGCCCTAAGCTACCTAGTGGTTCATGGCTCGTAGCTGAAGATTTGCTCGAGAAAGGGGACGTTGAATTTCTGTCCGAACTACGACGTATTCATGATGCTGACCAGTTGGGTTCATTTGCCCCCACTTGGTTTAATGATCGCCGAGCTGCTTCAAGAAGGTTGTTGTTGCAATACCTTGAGCAGCCACTCAACTGCTTTCGACACGAATCACTTGTAAAGCGATTATTCAAGTTAGCCGATGCAAGTGGCGACGACGAAATGATGGCACGTTTTTTAGTTGGATTTGATCGATCGCTTCGACGCGTCAAACGCAAGAGATTTCGTTACGATTGGAATACACGGCAATCTTGGTCTGAAGAAACGCTTCGAGTTCCATTCATGACGCAGGTTCCGAAAAGCGAAAAGCATGTGCGGTTCGACGAGAATTCGAAGCTAATTGTACCGCGATTCATTCGTCCTGATCGAATTGTACGCTTGCAACTATTTACTACGGCAACTCGACAATATCTGCGACGAAGAGCTTGGCGATACTTTCGCAAAATCGGCAAGAGTGATCCAGTTCGCTACATCAGTGCTGTGTCCACCGCCTTGCAACTCTACAGAGATAGTGATTGTGCAAGTGGCTTGGAATTGATCGACAATTGGGGGTTGGTTCACGTACTATTCCATGACAGCCAGGTTCTCACATCGAAATCGCACCATTGGAACTTGAGTGACGGAAGGTCACTCGGTGAGCTCAAGGCTGCCCCGGCTTTCCTGGATGCCTGGAAAGCACACGGAGGTGAGTCCCTGCTCCAACTTGTCGGAAATTCCCAATGTAGACCGATTCGACAATGGGCCATTGGCTTGCTGCGTGAGTATCATTCTGGCGCGATATCGGGTGTTACGATTAACACAATTCTGAAGTGGCTCAACAGCGATGACTCTGAGTTGAGTTTGTTAGCGGTAGATATGCTTGAACGATCCTCAGAACGGGCCCTTTTGACGACCAGCGATTGGATAGAGCTTACCGCGAAATGCAATGAGAGTGCACTAGCTCGCGTTTGCGGACTTGTAAGACAGAGAGTTAAGCCGGGTGATGTTTCGCTTGTGGAGATCATACGACTTGCATGTTTACGTCCCTCGCCGCTTGCGAAATTGGCAATAGATTGGCTAAAGGAAAAGCCAGTGAGTGCAGGAGAATGCCAACTATTGGCTCGAGCCAGCTTTGCGGAATGCGAACCATTGCGCCCAGAGCTTGTCAGGCTAGCCATGGAGAAAATTGATGCGGTCGAGAAGTCTTCATTAGATTGTCGACTTGAGTTCCTTGATTCGCGTTTTGAAGATGTTCGAGCTGTCGGTTGGGAATGGATAATGAAATCCAGTATCCTGCGTAACAGCCCAACGTTGTGGCAGCGGCTCTTGGAATCTCCCTATGATGATGTGCGATTAAAGCTTGTTGATGTACTTGAACGTTTCAAGCTGGGCTTAGAGATTGAAGACACTGGCCTGCTTGAAAAACCAGCCGCGATTTGTAAGAATGCAAGTAGCCAAGAATTACTGGTTCGCGATCGACTTGATCCTGCCAGTGTACGCATGCTGTGGGCAACTGTATTGGTCAACATTCATCGCGGAGGGAAGCAAAAGCCCGGTGTCATTCGCAGTATCGTGGCAATGCTTGAATCAAATCCTAATGAGCTTGAGCAATTACTACCACTCCTGCGGACCGCATTGCGTTCTGTGCGAGTTGGAGAATGGCGGACCGCCCTGGCTGGATTGGTCCGATTGATTGAACGAAGGCCCGAGTTGACTTCACGAGTTCAGGTACTGATGCCTGAGATAGTTTTACAGTAGAAACAAGGGAGGGGTTTGGGTTCGAACGAGACTGTTATGCTGTGGTGTTCCGCCACGGTTGAGTTTGCTTTGACATGCTTTCCCAAGGCCGTTGTTCGTTTGCCCGACCGTGCTAGTCGTCGCGGGCTGGAGCAACGTAGTTTCCCCCGACGACTAGCACGGTCGGGCTTGAGTGAACGCCCTTGGTCGACGCTTCGAAGTCGGCGTCCCGAACCCCTCCTTGTTTTATTGAGCTCTACCTGATTAGTTCTGTCCGAGCGAATTACGCCGTCGCAAGTACGCGTTTGCCAGACACCTTATTGTTTAGTTTGATTGTTTAGTGTGTGCACAATCAACGAATTTGACGGTAACCCATGGATTTGACATTCGCCTATCGACGCCCCAGCGCCATCAGACAAGACACATCTGGCTTGGCTATTACGATGTCTCCGAATTTGCGTCGTGACCGCGTTAGTTTTTCTGGACGGCTTAAAGATCCATTACGATTCCGAGAAGCAATCAGCTCGTTGCACGATGTAGTGATCAGTGATCTCAGGTTCCAGCCGCGAGATAACTCGGCGTACAACGCCTGGCGAGAGTCGATTGCCAAGCAAGAATCAGCAATACGATCAACGACAATCAAAGCGACTAAGGCCGAACTGAAATCCAATTTAGAAGTGCCGATTCCTGATGGCCTAGAGGCAGACTTTCGGCGACATCGAGCCACTTATTGGGCAGCTCGTCAAAAGTACTCCAACTACCTCCTAAAGCACGACTACGAATTGTGGCGTTATATGATGCCATGCGATCCGGTCATTACGGTCGCGGAAGATTCGGTTTTCTTTGAATGCTTTAGCGCGGACGAGAGTAGCTATGGTTGCTTGACCGTAAGTCGCGATGCTTTCGAGAACTCCGAAACACCTGCTCTAGGTACCACCAACGTGGATTACTCGTGGAGTTTGTACGAGCATTTTCAGAGGCTACGCAGCTATCGAGAAACGCGATTCGAAATCGATCCCTTGGGCTTTGATGTTCAGATTGCTGAGATGCCGGAACATCGCGAGGAAAAGATCGATCTCCCCAATAGTTGGTTGCGAGGGTTTATGCAGATGCAATCAGCTATGAGCCTGCCGATGCGTAATGTTGTCATTTCCCGCGAGGGTATTTACAACTTGCTCGCATTTCTCCAGCGACACAAAGCTGCGAAAAGCCCCCGGGCCGTACGGTTTGAACTTGAGCCCGGTAAGCCGCCTGTGATTGTTCTTGAGCCATGGGAAAAGCGAATCGAGCTTCACTCACAAGCTTTTCAGGGAACGCGAGCGGAAACGATTCGAGTTTGGGGACGTGATCGATTGCGAGTCCTCGCCAGACAGTTACCACTTATCGAGCAAGTGGATGTATATCTGCTGGGTACTGGATTACCTAGCTTCTGGGTGACACGCATGGGTGACATGCGCATGACGCTTGGCCTAAGTGGTTGGACTACCAATAACTGGACCGGAGCATCAGCACTGACGCAAGTCCTGCCGCCGATTGAGGTTGGGGATATCCACTTAACTTCGATTGCGGCCGCGTTTCAAATTCGGCCAGCTATGTCGATTCAAGACCTCGCTCAGCATACTGGCCTGGATCAGCCAACGATCACGGCAGGTCTTAATCGGCTTGCCTTATTGGGGCAAGTCATTCAAGATTTGCCCGCTCGAATGTATCGCTGGCGACAAGTCATGCCATCTCCACTAACCATGGAACAAATTGGAGCTGATGATCCCGAAACGCAAGCTGCCAAACAACTTTTACAACAGAACCTAGTGCGGGCAACCAAAGATGACATAACTTCTAATGGCTTAAGATTAATTAGTGGTACCGTCAACAATAAAGAGATTGAATTGCTGTTGGATGGGGACGGAAGGATTATGCGCGGAAAATGCACCTGCTCGCATCATTTCGCCAATGGTCTACGCAAAGGTCCTTGCCGTCACTTGCAGGCACTGCGCAACAAGATCTGGTCACCTGCACCTGCTACCTCTTTACTGGATTGGTTTAATCGTTTGGTAGACTAATTCCCATGCTAGCTCATAAGTAACGAATAGTGCCCGTTCATAAGAAGTCTCATGGTCAACCCAGCAACAAAGATAGTCATCGAAGAAGTAGTCTACCGTAACATGGCGATGAGCATCATGTTCACTGACTACGATGTTACGGTGACTGCACGCAAACACTCGACGACGATACACCTTGCGGATGTGCGAGAGATCATCAATAAAATGGTTGCGTCTGGTGCACTAGGGACGACTTATGCGCGAACGCTCATCAACGTAGGAACGCCAACTGAAACGTACCTCTATCACCGACATTCCCACAATCCCCAATCCTATATTTCGCCTGAAAGCCCATCTCCCCAAAAGGGCTTCATAGCAAGATTGGTTGAACGGTTCTTTGGTGGTCAAAATTCTAAATCGCCGGCTCATCTGCCCGAAAAGTTGCCGCCTTCGAGCACCAAGCCCCCGACAATCTCTCCGCCTGCCACAACAAATTCAGTTGTTTCTAATCCCAATGTTATCTTTGTTGGAGGCTGGAGTAGCGGCATAGCAACGACAGCTCAAGGCGCGTCATCGGGAAGCTCGGCAACGCATCCGCAAATTGCAACAACTGCTTCAGCAGCCGGTGCGCAAAGTTCAGCAGCCTCTACCCCTTCCTCAACAGTACGGCATGAGAACAAAACCATAGATCTTGACGCTTCACAATTCCTTCCAATTACTCGCAATGAGCTGCTGAATGCAGCCAAGGGAACGCGACTCTTCGGAAATGTTTGGTTTGGACGGCGCGATCTAATCCCACCTATCGATGATCCAAGAACAATGCTAGTGGATCGAGGCATGGTGACCGAAGGAATCATCTCGCCTGAGGAGTTAGCGGAAATCCACCGAGTCGGCGCTGAAATGGAACTGCACCGCCCAAGCCTATCGATCATTGAACACAAGTCGAATTTGGCAAGCGAGGCCGCAGTTGCAGAGTTGCGAGCAGAACGGGCTCGTCTTAAAGCGCAAAAACAGGCCGAAGCCCAAGAGCGGAAGGCCGCCCGACAGGCAGCCATCAAAGACCGCCGAGACAACGATATCGTTTTCCTTGGTCGTCGCGTTTCTGGGAGACTCGGTGAGCGTGAAAGTGACCTTGTTCGATTGCAACAGCTCAAGCTGCCGGAACTACAAACTCCTACTGATGTTGCAAACGCGCTTCAGCTCTCTATATCCAAGCTGCGCTGGCTGGCATTCCATGCAGAAGTTGCCGAGCGGACGCACTACGTAAACTTCGAAGTTCCCAAGAGCTCTGGCGGTTTTCGGCAACTGAGTGCCCCTCATCAACAACTTGCTGCGGCTCAACGCTGGATTTTGGAGAATATTCTCAACAAGCTACCTACACATCCAGCCGCACACGGTTTTGTCGCTGGTCGAAGCATCTTGTCAAATGCCGCAGTGCATGTGAATCAAAATTTCGTCATCAATATGGACTTGGAGAACTTCTTCCCTAGTATTTCCTTTCCAAGAGTTCGAAAGATGTTTGCCCGACTAGGATACTCGGGATCTGTTGCCACAATTCTGGCGTTGTTGTGTACCGAGTGTCCACGGCGTAAGGTAACTATGAATGGACAGTGTTTTCTAGTCGCCACCGGTTCTCCAGGGTTGCCTCAGGGTGCATGCACAAGTCCGGCAATCTCAAACCAGATTTCCATCAAACTGGATCGTCGCTTACAAGCCCTGGCTGCACGAATGGCGTTGAACTATACGCGATATGCAGACGACATCAGTTTCTCAGGAGGACAGTTGCTATCAGAGAAAGTAGCCTATGTGATGACCCGCGTTCGACACTTTGTTGTCGAAGAAGGCTTTCGAATAAATGGAAAAAAGACTCGTGTGCAACGACGTAATGCGTCTCAAACAGTTACGGGTCTAGTGGTCAACGAACGTCCAACCGTATCACGCAAAAAAATTCGCCAGATTCGAGCCATACTGCATCGAGCTAAATCGGAAGGACTAGAAAAGCAAAATCGGAGCAATCATCCCAACTTCAAGGCGTGGTTGCATGGTTACATCTCCTTTATCGCAATGACTCGTCCCGAAATTGCTGCGCAATTTCGTACCGCACTTGAACAACTTAGAAACTAACCTAAGTAGATTTACTCGGCGGTGTCGGATTGAATTCAATTCAAGCAGTCACAAAGGAAGCAATTGAGTTATGTTCTGATGTTGAGCGTGTGAGTCGTCCATTTTCGCTGATTATTTTATAATCTCAGCGCTTTCTGTCACCAGTCGCATTTTTTTCTGGCAAACCCACTGAAGGATTTTTGACTACGTCAAAACTAGTTAGCATCCCAAGTGGCAATTCCAGGAACCCAGATTCGGATTTCTTCGAAACGGAAACAAGGTGGCGAATTCCCCTTCTTGCATTCTCCATATCTGTAAACTCGAAGATTCCGCCGCCTCGTGTGACTCGAATCAAGTAGCCGGGTTCGCTAATACCCGATAGCTCGTCTTTTCGCACCCAAAATGCACACCCCGGGTTTCTCTCGAACTCCTGATATTTTGATTTGAAGCCAATCGCCTCGCTAAGCTCTTTCGCTATCTCTTGCACCTCACTGTCGCTAGCTTTGCCAATCATCACCGGAAATCGAAATTCAAACTGGGCGAAACTGCATTTGGGCAGAGTTAGGAACACTAGAATTGCTAAGAATCGGATCATCTGAAAACTCCAAAATCAATTGGCGTAGTTGTTCGCCTTTTTCCCAAATCGATGAAAGACGTCTGGACCTATTGTACGCTGCTTGGGCGGATTTTAAACTGTCGGCGATTAAGACTGGTCGTTCAAATTGGCATCATCACGACCAACTCTCATGCTTACTGGGCTTTCATGCTGCGTAGCATCGCCAAAATCAAATGTTCCAATCTATGCTCAATCGACTCGGACTGTTATTGGTGGTGATTTCTGTTGTGGGTTGTAGTCCGTCCTGGCCGCCACAAGAGATGTATCCGCCGGAGGGCGTTCCTGACAACGCTGAGTCCATTGATCCGTGGATTGCTTCGTTATTGAACGCCAATGTGTCAAAGGCAACTGGCATCGTCAACGAGCGGCTGAAATCTGGTGATACTCAACTGGAGCCGATCGTCAATTTGATGTCGGAGTTCACGCCGTGCCAAGTTGCTTTCTCATCGCAACGAGGACATGTACGATGCGTGCGACAATACCTGGATGCATCGTCCAATCAGACTCAGTACGATGTCTTCTATCTTGTGCAACCATTGGATGCGGAGAAGCTGGAGTCACGCATCGCTTTTTTCGATGAGGCGCTTCGACCGACTATGTTCGAATTCTTAACTCGCTTTGCGGGTTCGGGCGAAGAGATGACCGGGGCGGCGGGCCAGTTTTCCTACGACTCGTGGCCAACGGCTGAAGAATTTGGATACGCCGACAAGAGCTCATTGGGAACATGGAAAGATGCGACGCTGTTCTATCACTCGATCAACGGCGATGCAGTCTTCATCAAACCCAGCGGTGCAACAGCTTGGCGCGTTTTGGAAACTGACGAAACGATCCCGATAGCTACAACCTTTGCCGAGTTCATTAAGTTATACGCTGACATTCGAGGCACGCACGTCACTTTTGACTCGTGGGCCTATCGCGACTTCATCGCTAGGAGAAAGAAGGAGTAAGCAGTAAGCTGTTAGCTGTTAGCTGTTAGCTGTTTTCGAGAGCAGCAGCCAATTGTTGTGCTCACAGCCCTAGCGACAATTTCAGTCAGATAGTTTCGAAGTTAACCGTGGGCTAACGGATCGAAGCTGTTTTCGAAGCTAGGCCGATCGGCAACGGACTCGCAGCAAGCTGCGGAGCGAAAATTGGAGTCGCTCCGCAGAAAGATTTTGTTCTATTAAGCCCGAAGGCATTGAAGAGACTACGCGTTAGCGAGTCTTCTTGAGCGCTTCAGCGCGAGCCTTTTCGACTGCGGCTGTTTCGTTGGCCAGTTTGTTAGTTGGTCCGGCTGGGAAGAATTGCACATCGTCGGTCAAGTAATATGGACTTGGCAGAGTTTGTCCTGCTACCGAAACTTGACATCCCACTGATGGTGCAATGCCTGCCATCAGAAGCATCCCTAACAGGAGATATGTCCCCGCCTTGGTTTGCTTATTCTCGCTCATCAGTATTCTCCCCTGAAAACTAGACTTTGTACTCATCAATGCAGGCGCAGTGTGAAACTCTGATGATTCTATCGGAGCTTCCGGAGGTGCCGGTTGAGTAAAAATAGAGGGTTGAAGCGATTTGGTGGCCGGGTTTTGTCGCGGGCGAGTGCTAGCAAATGCAGGGGTGCGCCCGTGACGGATATCAAAAGGCCTCGAAAAGACAAGCAAGTCCAACGATCTAGTGCTTTGTTCCAATTAAGGCTGCCGGTAGTGGACGAGGTGACGAGTCCCCGCAAATCACCGTGTGACAGGACTCGTTACCTCGTCCACTACCCCTACTAGTCGATCGCGCGACGGACGGCTTTCGAGATGCGTCCGGGATCACAGTTTGCAGAATTGCTCATCACAACAACTCCGTGTTTGCTAGCAGGATAAAGGTCCATTTGCGTCTTCGTCTCATCCTGTGCGCCGTTATGCGAGATCTTCAGTTGCTGCCCCTGCCCTCCTACGACAACTCCCAATCCATAAGAGGTCTTCTTGCCATCTTTGAGAGTTTGCGGCGTCCACATTTGCTGAGTTGTCTCTTCGCTCAGCAGTTCGCAGTTGGCTAACGCAATTGCAAACCGCGCGAAGCCCTTAATATTGGACTTGTACCCTCCGGCACCATGCTTCCAAAAATGAGCCTGATCGGGAACCTGTTTGGTGAAGCCGAGTAGCCGAGTGTAACCGCGCACCCAATCAGTTTGTTGTTGGTAGGCTACATCCAATTGGAAGCTCGACATTCCCAGCGGTTCGATGATTCGCTCGCGAAGCTGCAATTCAAGCGGTTCTTTTCCAGCCGCTTGAACGACTGCTGAGAGCAGCACATAAGCGTGCGAGGAGTACTCGTACTTGGTACCCGGCGAAAAAATGAGCGGTGATCTGATGAATCGCTTGATAGCCTGGCGCGGGTCTAGTTGCTCGGCTTCCGTGGGAATAGTCTCTGCTGGCACGATCTTGCCATTGGAATAGTGTGGAATGCCGCTTTGATGACAAAGAAGTTGTCGAGTAGTCAGTGGCTGCAAGGCCGAGGGTAGTTCAGGAAGATATGTTGAAATCGGCGAGTCGAGGTCAAGTTGCTGAGTCTGGACCAGTTGCAAAGCGGCCACAGCGATCAAGGGCTTAGAGTTGGAGGCCCAGTTAAAGACGCTGTTCTCCGTCACAGGCTTTTGGGCTTCGACGTCAGCGGAACCGTAGCCTTGCGTGTAGACGATCTTGCCATTGCGAATAACTCCGATAGCAACACCGACGATCTGTTGCTCTTTAATCTCGGCTTGAACAGCTTGATCAACCGCCTCGGCCTTCGTGAACGTACTTTGCGCGTTACATCGAGATCCGGAGATCGCAGTAAAAACGATGGCTGAAACGAAGGTCGCAAAAGACAGTGGAGATAATCTTAAAGATGGGATCATGATCGCTTCGGCTGACCGCCAAACCCGTTAAACGCAATGTTGTGTTTGAAATGCTGACTTGAAAGTCCGTCAGAGTTACAATTTACAGTGTAACCGGAATATAGTGGTAATGACAAAGCAGCGGCCCATGACAATGGATTGGGTGAATGAATGGGTAGCTGAACGTGTGATGGAACCGGCGATTGAACCGTCGCGGGAATTCGCTTGAAAACGACGATCTAGAAGAAGGTGGATGACAATGTCGGCAATCAACTTACGATCAGATTCCTTGCGGACCGGGTTTTGGCAATTGAAATGCCTGGCGACTTCGTTGATCGTGTTTCTGTATTGCACGGCAGCATTGGCTCAGCCTGCAGGAGAACTCCCTACGGCTCGATACTATGCTGCTCGCGAACTGTTTCGTGTCGGCAATGTTGTTGAAGCGGCGCAAGGATTCAACGAAGTTCTCGCGCTTTCGCAGCGGTCGGCCAATGATGGTTGGATGGATAGCGTTCCCACGCGAGTGATGCTGGCTGAGTGCCATTATCATCAGGGTGAGATTGCTAAGGCGTTAGAGTTCTACGACGCTGCGCTAATGACCATGTTGAAGTATCCCGACTGGATCGGACAATTCAACTTAGGCGAGAATGTGACTCCACTGGGTGATGCGGCAAGTAAGGGTATCAATTGGTTCAAGCTATCGCAGCCTTCAACGTCTCTTTCACTTCCCAGCAGTGTGCAGCTTGCCGTCGACCTTACACAAGCCCGCACCGACGCTCAAGGAAATGTCACTGCACCTTTAAACGTGACCGCTCGATTGGATTCTACCGAGGTCTTGAGGACTATCGCGGTGGCTTTGGTGCGTCGATGGCAATTGCTCGGGCCACTCGCCAAACACTCGCCGCTGACCAATCCGCTGGTTCAGTACTTTGCGAACAACACGAGCCAGAATCAACCTTGGGCACAATCCTCATGGCATGCCTTGCAAGGATTGGCAATGCTCTCGCAAGATACGGAATCAGGGGCTCCGCTTTTGGTGTCGGCGGCTTTCATCAACAATCGACAATACGATTACTTTTTGACGCCACTACTGCTGCAGGTTCAAGGCGAGATTGCCGCGAACAAGGGACAGTATCAGGCAGCCATCGCCAATTTCCAAGACGCTAGTATCTTGGCTGCTCGATATTTGCAGTTCGACCAGTTGAGCGAAACGCTGTTGTGGATTGGAGATTGTGCTTGTGCTAACGAGCGAGTGGATTTGCTTGAGCCACTTCTGGCCGCGGGCAATTGGGCTGGCAAGAAATCAGCCTTCGTTCAAGTCGCTACATTGAGTGCTTCGACAGAATTGGCCGCCTACGCTGGTAAGTCCGCTCAGGCCCGTAAGCTAATCGCGCAGGAGGCTGGGCTGCTTAAGTCGAGCAAAGGAGCGTTGCCTCGTTTTCAAGCTCGACTTGCCTTTAACGAAGCGCTCTTAGCATTCCAGGACAATCAATTTTCTTCTGGTTGGGCTCGTATCAATGACGCGGTCTCGTTGATGCGAGGAACTGCCGCTACTGGGCCAATTCCATCACGAGTTTACCAACAGCAATTCTCCTTGGACTTACTGTTTAATGGTCATCTTTTGCAAATAGACGGCGAGAGAGTCCTGGCTCAGTTGCTCGCCGAGCCCGACAAGACGAGTTGGGAGTTGCGACCTCTAGAGACGCTGGCCTCTTTGACCACGGCAGCTGTGCCCGCCTATCGAAGATGGTTGAGTCTCGCAGATATGGCCGATCAAGCGACGGTGATTTCCCGAGTCGACCAAATTCAACAACGGCAAGTGTTTGAAGCTATGCCTCTAGGTGGTCGACCGTACAGTTGGATGAAGGCCGTGATGATTCCCCCGGGCGACTTACCACCCGATGTGCGACCGATTGTGGCTGCCACGAAGCAAACTCTACCGCAACTGGATGCGACGTCACAGCAATTGACCAGCGCCATCGAAAAGTTCCGAAATACACCGTTTCAGTTAGACGAACGTCAGATTAAAAATGATCAAAAACAAACGTTCACACAAATGGAGGATCTGGCCGAGCGACTGGAGTCGCAGCTCATGGTGCAGTCGCTTTCGCGGAAGTCGATTCGCCGCTTTGTGCCAGGTGAGATTAACGTTGCGTTGGCTCAACAGCGTTTGGCTCCAGGCGACCTCTTGCTGGGTATGGTCGAAGTTGGAGAACAAATCGTATGTGTGGCGATCAGCCAAGATCAAGTCGAGTCATGGCTGGTACCCGATGGCGCTGGAGTCATCGCCAAGTTAAACAGCCTCTACCAACAGATTGGGTTGGCCAAAACGCAACGTACCAAGCCAACCACTCGGCCCACAGATCCAACGGCAGAGTGGCGAGCTACCTCGGCGGAAATTTATCAAAACTTGTTTGCCGTTAATCCACAGGTTGCTTCGTTAGTTCAATCTTCGCGTCGAATCATCGTCGCACCACATGGTCGCTTATGGTATTTGCCCATGGAGCTGCTGATAGGGCCCAATCGAATGCCTGTGGTTAGCACAACAGCAGTAACTTACGTTCCGACCTTGGGCAGTTATGAGTTCGCATTTGCATCGACTCCGCCATCGGAGCATTCTTTGCTATTGCTGGGAAGCTTCTTTACGAACGACAAGAGCGTTAACGCGAAAGAGGCCAGCAAAGTTGCCGACGTTGTCGATGGTTCGACGGTTGCGGCGATGGAGCAGCGCCAGAACCTACCCTCCTCGCAATGGCTGCGGTCTCGTGCTGATGAATTGGTGTTGTTGGCCGAGTTGGTCTCTAAACCCGACGACGCCAACTTGCGAGTTCTGCCCATCGATAACCACACCAAGAGTCGTTTGGGTGATTGGATTGGATCGACTCTCAAGACGCCATCGCTATTGCTTCTTCCAGGGATGGATACAAGCATTCGGTCTGGTGAAATTGCAAACGGCAGTGAAATCTTCCTTCCCGTCGCCGCCATGCTTTACAGCGGTAGTCGAGGTGTAGTAAGCCGCTGGTCCGTGGGCGGCGAAAGCAGCTCGCGATTCTTGCAACGAGCTCGTTGGGAGATGAGCGGATCAAAGTCGATATCAGGAGCCTTACGAAAAAGCTCAATCGCTCTTTGGCCGGAGCAATTCGCAACAGCATCCGAGCCGATTCTCTTGCCCGCCGGTAGCGATTCACCAGTTCTAACCAGCGGTGAACATCCGTTGCTTTGGAGTAGCTACATGGCGATTGGCGATCGAGCGCCGAAGTAATCCCAACCCGCTGCGTCAGCGAGGGATTTTTCCCAACCCGCTGCGTTAGCGAGGACTGAGTCGACGATGCCCTTCCGTAAAAGCCCAGAAGTCCCGAATGGCCGACACACAATCTTGATGTATCGCCACCTTGGGGGCTCAAAACTGGGGCGGCCTCAAAACCGGGGCTTTTCAGCCCCGGCATAGGATGTGTCGGCACTTCGTGCCTGAAAGGCATGCTGCGGACGGGACGTCCGCGTACCGCGTACCGCGTACCGACTACTCAGCGAGCTTTCGCAATACTGTTGGCAAAATACCGCCGTTGTAGTAGTAATCCAATTCAACAGGCGTATCGATACGGCACATGGCAACGAACTGTTTGGTCGAGCCATCAGCTAGGGTGACTTTAACGGTAACGTCGCAACGTGGCTTGAGCCCGCTGGTGTCGATGTCGTAGGCTTCGGTTCCGTTGAGCCCCAAACTCTGCCAGCTCTGGCCATCCTTGAACTGCAATGGCAGGATGCCCATACCGACAAGATTGCTTCTGTGGATTCGCTCGAAGCTAGTCGCAATCACCGATTGTACGCCCAGCAACATTGTGCCTTTAGCAGCCCAATCGCGGCTGGAACCCGTACCGTATTCGGCGCCGGCTAGAATCACCAGTGGCGTTTTCTCGTCGCGGTAGGCCATCGCAGCGTCGTAAATCGTCATTTGCTTGCCGCTTGGCACATGCGTGGTTACGCCACCTTCGATACCCGGAGTCATCTGATTTCGAATTCGAATGTTGGCGAATGTGCCGCGAATCATCACGCGGTCATTGCCACGTCGCGCACCGTAGCTGTTGAAGTCGGTTGGATCGACGGCGTGCTCGATCAAGTACTTTCCGGCAGGGCTGGTCTTGGCAATCGAACCAGCAGGAGAAATGTGGTCCGTCGTTACCGAGTCGCCCAAGACTGCCAAGCATCGAGCTGACTTAATTGATTTTGGTGGAACCGCATCTGGAGTGATGCCTTCCAAGAACGGTGGACGTTGGATGTATGTACTCGATGCTTGCCAGTTGTAGAGATCGCCTTCGGTAATCTCGATTGCGTTCCACTTCTCGTTGGAAGTAAACGCTGACGAGTATTGCTTTTCGAACAACTCAGGCACAACGCATTGCTCTTCAGCCTTGCGGACTTCTTCGGCTGTCGGCCAAATGTCTTTGAGGAAAACCGGAACGCCGTTCTTGTCGTTGCCAAGTGGCTGAGTCTCGAAATCGATGTCGACAGTTCCTGCCAAAGCGTAAGCCACAACTAAAGGCGGACTTGCCAGATAGTTGGCTCGAGTCAGCGGGTTAACGCGGCCTTCGAAGTTTCGATTGCCGCTGAGCACGGCTGCGGCGACCAAATCGCCACTGGTGATTGCCTTACCCACGTTTTCAGGCAGTGGTCCACTATTGCCGATGCATGTGGTACAACCATATCCAACAGTCTGGAAGCCCAGTTGATCGAGAGCTGCGCTAACGCCGGCCTTGTCGAGATAGTCCGTGACAACTCGCGAGCCAGGAGCAAGTGAAGTCTTCACGTAAGGCTTGGACTTCAAACCTTTTTCAGCAGCCTTCTTCGCCAACAAACCTGCACCGAGCATGACGGATGGATTGGATGTGTTGGTGCAACTTGTAATTGCAGCGATAACAACGGCGCCGTGAGTGATCTTCTCGTCGGTGCCTTCGACAGCGCCTTGGGAGCAAAGAGTGCTTTGCTCGAGTCCAAATCCGCGGTCGGCAATTGGAGCGGTTAGACCACTGCGGAAGTTGCTCTTCATATCCTTAAGCGTTACGCGATCTTGCGGTCGCTTGGGACCTGCTAGCGCGGGCACTACATCGGAAAGGTCTAGCGAAAGCACTTTGGTGTAAACGCATTTCGGCGAATCGGCCTGAGCGAATAGGCCTTGAGCCTTCATGTACGACTCGACCAACTTGACTTGATCAGGTGTTCGGCCAGTTCGCAACAGGAAGCGAAGCGTCTCGGCGTCGACTGGGAAGTAACCCATGGTAGCTCCATATTCAGGAGCCATGTTCGCGATGGTCGCGCGGTCGGCAAGCGTCATGTTGGCGACGCCGCTTCCGAAGAACTCCACAAATTTGCCAACCACTTTTTCTTTACGAAGAATCTCGGTGACTCGCAGTACCAAGTCGGTCGCGGTCGTCCCAGCGGGCAATGAACCCGTGATCTCAAAGCCCACAACTTCTGGCATCAGCATGTAAAGCGGTTGGCCCAACATGCCGGCTTCAGCTTCAATTCCGCCCACGCCCCAGCCCAATACGCCCAGGCCATTGATCATCGTGGTGTGCGAGTCGGTTCCGACCAGTGTGTCGGGTAGAGCGACTGGACCCGCGTGATCTTCGCGAATGAAAACGCCTTGAGCTAAGAACTCGAGGTTGACTTGGTGGACGATACCCGTGTTCGGTGGAACAACGCGGAAGTTGTCAAAGGCTTGTTGCCCCCATCGCAAAAATTCATAACGCTCTTGATTGCGTTCAAATTCGATGTCGACGTTTCGCGAAAGTGCATCGCTAGAACCGAAGACGTCCACTTGCACCGAGTGGTCGATGACTAGATCTACTGGAATCAACGGATTGATCTTCTTGGGGTCTCCGCCGAGGGACTTCATTCCGTCTCGCATCGCGGCTAGATCGACCACACAAGGAACGCCGGTAAAGTCTTGTAGGACGACTCGCGCGGGCATGAAGGGGATTTCAACCTCGGCTGGTTTAGCCGCTTCCCAGTTCGCCAAGTTCTTGACGTCCTCTTCGCTTACGACATAGCCATCGCAGTTGCGCAGTACCGCTTCCAAGAGGATACGAATCGAGTACGGCAGGGTGGCTACGTTGCTAAAGCCCTGGGCCTCTAGCTTCTTCAGGCTGTAGAAACCGACTGGTCCCTTAGGGCCTTGGAATGTGTCGCGAGCGTTGAACGGATCCTTCTTAAGCGATGGCTGGGCCATAGGTAGATCTCAAAAAATGGTTGAGGTTGGTAGTGTCTAGATGAGGCGTTGCCGACAATTACGGCGGGTTAAGCAAACTGAGAATTGTAGCGAACTAGCAAGGCCTTCCCAGGCCGTTATGGTGCTGGCTTGGCCAAATCGTCTGGTAGAAAGACCAGAAAGTTACGGCTGGGTGGTAGCAAGCAGGTTTTGGCTCTTCCACAACCCGCTGCGTCAGCGAGGGACCGGCTTGATCGTGGTTTCGGACGTCCCTCGCAAACGCATTCTGAAGATAAAAATCAAAGGACCAACGGCCCGCCGGTTTGCCCGCAAACCGGCGGGCCGTTGGCCCTTTGATTTTCACGCGTATTAAGTACCCAGCCCTGCAGGCTGGGCTAGGTAAACGGACAGGGCTTCGCCCCTAAAACCAAATAGCACGACGTCAAAATTAGCGAACCTAGTAACTTGCTTGTCTCGACTCTACTCTGGCAA